>NZ_RKMG01000016.1 GCF_003797145.1 Aerococcus agrisoli
TATATCATATCATCTTCATTCAAGCATTGTCAAGAAGAAATTTAAAATCTTTTTTCTGTAACTCGCTCTCAAGAAGCAACTTTTATATGTTATCGCAGTATCGAAATACTGTCAATAGTTTTTTCAATAACTTTCTAAGCAAGAATTGCTTGTCCGCTATTGGATACTTATATTACGCCCAAATTTACAAAATGTCAACAAAAACAACACTATATTTTAACCTGAATTTCATACAAATAATAAAAACCGCTCAACAGAGCGGTTTTCTTAATAACAATTGTAAATTTTACTTAGAAGTTTTTCTCTAATAAGTAGCTAAAATCTGTATCATCTAGTTTTTCAACTAGCAATACGCCATCACCTAGGGGTAGAATACTTGTTTTTAAATTTGGATGTTTCACAACTTCATCAAGTAATAAGTTCAGTTTTTTATGGATTTTACGTACACGTTTAGGAATGGTTTCCAATTCATGGAAGACCGTTCCCCCTTGGAAGATGTCATCAATCA
Source organism: Aerococcus agrisoli (assembly GCF_003797145.1). GTDB lineage: Bacteria > Bacillota > Bacilli > Lactobacillales > Aerococcaceae > Aerococcus > Aerococcus agrisoli. The sequence continues at coordinate 509 of NZ_RKMG01000016.1, forward strand.
TCAACACACCACCGACTTGTAGACGATCCATAATAAGTGGGAAGAAATCAAAATATTTTGCTTTAGCAGAATCTAACAGTGCAAAATCATATTGATCCGTTAATGTTGGTAAGACATCTTTCGCATCACCTTCGTGAATCGTTACTCTATCTGCAACACCTAATTTTTCAAAGTTTTCTTTAGCAGCAGCAATCATTTTGTCATAACGATCGATGGTGTCTAATGTCCGGTCTTCATGACCATAAACCATTAATGAGCCAGAAAAGCCAATAGCCATTCCGATTTCAAGAATTCGTTTTGGTTTTTTGATATCTAACAGGAAATCCAAGAAGATTGCGGTTTCGTGTGGAATAACTGGTACACGGTTTTCATGTGCATAATCTTCTAATTCTTTCAGCGGTCCCGGGAAATCTGCTTGACCCGTACGCATAAAATTCAATACGCCTGCTTCTACGACTGGACGGTCCATCATTTCATTTTGAACGACTTTTGTTGTATTTGTTTCTTCCATAATGTCTCCTTTTGGCAGAAAAAAAGTCCGGGAATACTCCGAACTTCTTTCCTTTGCATGTTAACCTTCTAAGTTTTCAGCTGCTTCCGCTGCTAATTGTTCTTCTGTTAATTGTTTTACTTGAATACCTCGGATTCGACCATTTTCGACAGCTGTTGTCATCAAATTATAGTTTTCAATACGAATCACTTCTTCGGCACGGTCGTCAGGGAAGAAACCTAAAATTTCAATCATATAACCTGCAATCGTATCTGACTCAGCAGATTCAACTGATGTATGGAACAATTGATTAAACTTATCAATTGGCATAATCCCATTGATGATATAAGTTGTTTCATTGATTTTCTTATATAGGTGTGAAATTTCATCGTATTCATCTTCGATGTCTCCGACGATTTCTTCAATCAAGTCTTCCAAAGTTACTAGACCAACTACACCATTATATTCATCTTTTAAAATTGCCAAATGTTGGTGATTTTTCTTGAATTGTAATAGCAAGTCATCAATAAAGCTTGTTTCAGGTGCGAAGAATGCAGGTTTAATGACATTTCGTATTTCTACATTTTCGAAACCAACTTTTCTAGCTTCACGTAGAATGTCTTTTGTATGGATAATCCCTACAATATCATCTTTATCTGTTTCGAACACTGGCACACGTGAATATTGTGAACTCAAAATTTGATTTAAAATTTCTTGGCTGTCATCTTCAATATCAACCATGAATGTATCCGTACGTGGTGTCATAACCTCACGTGCTAACTTAGTATCTAATGATAAGACACCTTGCATCATTCTAAACTCGTCGATATCAATAACCCCTTCACGGCGTGATGAGTTAATGATCCCTTGAATCTCTTCTCTGGTAAATTGTTGGCTATCTGCCGAAAATTCGATAGGTGTTAAATGTTTCAAAATATTTGTAGATGCTGTTAGCAACCATACAAATGGTTTAAAAATCGTTTTTAACACGGAAATTGTACCCGCTGCGTTACGTGCATATGTTTCTGGCACTTGTAAAGCTAGTTGTTTCGGATATAACTCCCCTAATACTAAGGTGAAGTATGACAAAATAATAGTTACAGCTGCCGTTGCTAGTGTTTCTGCTGCAGGTAATCCTTCCATATACGGTTGTAAGTATGAAACGAATGTTGTAGATGCTGCCGCAGAAGAGAAGAACCCTGCAAAGGTAATCCCTACTTGAATTGTAGATAAGAAGTCGTCAGAATTTTCCAAAAGTTTTAATACTTTTTTTGATTTAACGTCCCCTTCTTCAGCCATATCCTCTAATTTTGAATGATTTACGGATACAAAGGCCATTTCAGCCCCTGCCAAAAATGCATTCACCAATGTCAAAATAACGATTAATAATATCTGTCCACCTACGTTTGAGGCCCCAGGATCTCCCATAATGTCGAATTCTCTCCTTTATTTTCAAGTACAATACGTCTAATTTTAGTATACAACCCAAACGTTCAAAAGGCAACATTCGCATACCACCTTTAAGATATACGTCACACTTATACTGGGAAGTCTCAAAAAGGCCCCGCACGCAGCGGAGCCTTTACATAAAAGGTAGATGATGTGATTTGCTTAAGGAATTTTATAGTGTTGGGCAATTATTTTGTTTTCGCAGGGTTCACGCGGTTAGCATATACATCTGCTGATGAGTAGTGTGTATCTTCAAATCCAGTGTATGAGTCAACAGGATCTACACCCTTGAATGCTTCTGGACCAGTCATCAATTTATCTAATAAGATTTCTAAGTTGAATGGTTGATCATCATAAGCATTGATGTAAGTTTGTACTTGAGGTACATCAGCTAAAGCAAATGGATGGTTCACTGAGATGTATAGCGTTGGAATTTCGTTCACATAGAATGGAATATCCGGTGTACCTTTAGATACTGGCCAAGCCACACGTTGAACAGTACCTGCTGCAATTTTCGCTAAGTTGATTACTAAGTCGTATTGATCAGTTAATTTAGCGATTGGTTGTTTTTGTGCATATACGTTTGCTACAGCTGCAGCACGTTCTGCTTCAGGTAACTTCATGATACGTTCTTCAGTTGATTCCCAAACAGAAACATTGAATCCTTTTGCTTCCATTTGCGCTTTCATAATATCTACTGGCGATTCTTTAGAAGCGATCATTTGACCAAATCCACCTTTCACACCTTCGTTCAATACTAATAGTACTGATTTATAGCGTTCAGGTGTAATGGGGAAGATATCTGGTTGTTCATTTTTCACTAAAGTGATGGCATGATCTGCAACTTCACGTGCCATTGCTTTATGTTCATCAGTAGAGATTTTTGCTAAAGCTTCTTCTTTAGGCGCTAAGATGTTTGTACGGTCCACTTTGTGTAAACCTAATTTTGCACGTAAACCTAATGTACGAGTTAAAGCGTCATGTAGACGTTCTTCTGTGATTGTACCGTTTTCGTAACCTGCTTTCATCCAAGCAAAGTCTTCATCCGGATCATTGAAGAATAAGAACATGTCACATCCGGCAGCAATTGCTGTTGGTAGTGCATCTTCACGTTTTAAGGCACTTGTGAAAGCAACCATGTGAGACGCATCTGTAATAACTGCACCGTTGAAACCTAATTCTTCTTTCAATAATTGTGTAATTAATTCATATGAAAGTGTTGCAGGTAAGTTCTTTTCAGATAATGTTGCATCTGGGTTAACTTTTTCTACCCAAGCAGGTAAACCGATGTGACCAGCCATGACTGCAGGAAGACCTTCATCGATTAAAGCTTTGTAAATTTTACCGTATGATTCAAACCATTCTTCTAATGATAAGTTGTTTGTTGCAAATGAGAAGTGGTGGTCACGTTCGTTGTTACCATCACCAGGGAAGTGTTTTGCAGTTGCAAGAATCCCTTGTTCTGAAATACCTTTTAGGTATGCTAATGAGTTTTGTAATACTTTTTCTGTATCGTTAGACCAAGTACGCACTGAGATAATTGGGTTACGCCAGTTTTCAGACATATCCACGATAGGTGCAAATGACATGTTGCAACCAATAGCAGCAGCTTCGATACCTGCAATACGGCCCATTTCGTAGGCATATTTCGGATCGTTTGTTGCAGCGATTTTCACTTCATGACCTACATACGTACCGTCGTTAGCAGCACCATTACCACCAGCTTCTGTATTCGCAGCGATTAACACAGGGTATTTTGAGTGACCTTGCAATACTTTGTTTTGTTCATATACAATTTCAGCTTTTGATTTGTTGTAACGAACACCTGAGATATGGTAAGTGTCTAAGACATCTTTTAAGTACTCAGGTTCAGTACTTGCACCCATATTAAAGAACAATTGACCGATTTTCTCGTCAACAGACATGCTTGCGATTGAATCCTCAACCCACTTGATGTCTTCTGCATCTAAATTATAGGGTTGTTTCGTTAAGTCAACTTTTGCCATGTAAAATTTTCCCCTTTCAAAATAGGTAACCGCTTACTTTTTTTGACGTAAACGTTTACAAAAAATTATTAACAAGACCATTATAACAAGAATTTCAATAAATGGAACCCCTTTTAGAGATTATTTTCACATTTAAATAAATGCAGTACATTTTTTGCAATATTCTAACCTTTTTGTAATCTTACGCATGATTTTGCCATTTTTATGGTATAATGAGAATTGAAAACAAAGAAAGAGCGAGGTACTAATATGAATATCCGCGAATTAAGTATTAAGCGGGATGCCATCAAATATGTTACCGAGGCGAACACCCTACAAGACGCCCTGGACATCATGCAAGATAACAATTTCCGCTCCTTGCCCATTTTGAGCCAATCAGGGACCATGTACCGCGGAAACGTTTATCGCCAGCATATATACAAACGCATAGTAAATGGTGAATCGTTAGATGTGTCCGTAACACATCACTTAAAGAATGCTACAAAATACATTTATACAAACTCTACCCTATTCCAAACAATCTTTGCCATTAGGGATTTACCGTATATCAGTGTCTTAAATGAAGATCATACTTTTTACGGCATTCTTACCCACCGCGCCTTCGAGCGAGGACTATTCCAAGCATGGAGTTTGGACGAAGAAGGTTTCGTACTTACCATCCAAGCTCGACAAGATGATCAAGGGGCAATAGCTGTCATCTCTCGCATCATTGGACGTTTCACCTCAATCAACACCGTCGTGACATCCGTTGATCCGAAAACTGACCTATCAAACATCATCATTTCATTGAATGGCGACTGTTCGCCCGCTTCTCTTGAAAAAATAGTCACTAGAATCGAACGAAAAAACTACAAGGTACTATCAGTGGACAACACCAAATCAATAGCCCTCAGTTAGCCAACACAAAAATAACCTGCCTTTCACGAAATCTCTCGCGAAAAGCAGGTTATTTTTTTAGTCTTAATCTTGTAAAAATGGATTTGTTGCTTTTTCAATACCAATCTTGGTAACATCACCATGGCCACTTAATACCAGTGTTTCATCCGGTAAAGTAAACAAGTGTTTTTTGATACTAGCAAGTAAAGCTTCTAGGTCACCGTATTCAAAATCTGTACGGCCGATAGAACCTTTAAATAACGTATCACCAGCAACGACAAAACCATCTTCTTCAAAAATGTATACAACTGATCCTGGAGAATGTCCAGGTACGTGTTCACTTCTAAAGTCGAAACCAGCAACTGATTGTTGGCCCATATTTTCCCAGTAATGTGTTGTCGTTAATGGTTCATGTGTTTGCTTGTCTGTTAACCAGTCAGCTTCTAACTCATGTTGCCATACATCGATATTGTAACGTTCACGAATGTATTCAACAGCCATCACATGGTCAAAATGTGCATGTGTTAATAAAATAGCTACAGGGTTTAGTTCGTTTTCTTCAATGTAACTTGCGATTAGTTCGCCGTCATCACCTGGATCAACGACTAAGGTATCTTTGTTATCTTTAACGATGAAATAAGGATGCTCTTGAATGCGTCCTACGGTTAATTGGTAAATGTTCATGTAGTGTTTTCCTCCACTTTGGGGTATTGACTTTTACTAGTCTGGCTAATTGTAGCAAGAGTCTAATCCACTTACAAATAATTAGTCTTCCATCATTTTATGGAAATCTAATCGTTTATCTAAATAGTAGAATAATGGTGCAGTAATACCCATGATGAATAATTCACTTAAGAAAGTTGTTAAGTAAGTCATCCAGAATGGTAATTGAATTACCCAGAACAATTCCAACGCGATGATGAAGATCATCACTGAGAATACGATACTAATAATCGTTAAACGTTGTTTCGTATTTTTCGCAAAACGGAATAATTGCTCTGCAACAAGGAATGAGATTAACGTATGTAAGGTACCAAATACGATATCATATACACCTAATGAAGCTGAAAACATTAAGTTAGATAAGAATACCCCTAACACAACGCCCCATTTATAATCCTTGTGGAAGACAGCTAAATGGTTTAAACCTTCTGACACACGGAATTGGATTGCACCAAATCCAAGTGGTTGCACAAAATACATCAATACGATGTAGATGGCCGTAACCATAGCTGAAGTGACTAATTTCTTCGTTTTCATAAAATATTTCCCCCTAGTTTTTTTATGTTGGATTTTTCGAACAACAGTTACTAAAATACCGCAATTTTGCCACATTAACAAGGGGTAAGCCCGTATTTAGGAATTTTATGCAAAAAAACGCGACTGACCAAGTGGATCAATCGCGTTTTCTTATGCGTATTATTTATCTTCGGATACATCTTTGTCATTTTGTTCAACAGGAGGATCACCATAAAAGTGCCCTGCCTCTTCAACATAATCTTCTTTTGAATCGACTTCTTCAATCGTGATGTTATCCAATTGTTCATCTTTCACACGTGAACGTCTGATTAAGCGAGGGTTTACTCGTTTTGACCAGAAGCCACCGTGAATATATTTGGCATCATAGGAAATATAGAAGGCTTTCGGATCAATTTCCTCGATCGTCTTGCGCAAGTATACTTCATTTGCTCGTGGCGTTAAGATGGTTAAAATCAAGCGGTCGCCGTCACGGCCATAACCGACTTGAATCGTAACCCCATAACCACGCTCACGTAGTGCATTTGCAAGTGTATGGTCGTCATTTTGAACATATACTGCTACTACGGAATAACCGAGTGCCATTTTTGTTTCAATCATCATACCTACATAAATACCTACCCCGAAACCTAAGGCATATGCCAATAGGTATAAAGGATTAGATAAATAACGCATCACCATTGATAAACCTAAGGTATAAACCGTGATCTCCATTACAGCGATAATTGGTGCTACCATCCGGTAACCACGCATGGTCATCAAGGTTCTAATTGTGTTTAGCATAATATAGACTAAGTTAATAATAAAGATTTGGAGCAATATTCCCCAATCCATAGTGTCACCCTTTCATTGCTATTTTGGTTATTTGCTTGAAGAAGGATCTAGTTTTTTCTCGATAAGGCCCAATAACCAGTCGGCAATGATAGACATTAAAGAAATTGGAATAACGGCTGCAATGATAATGGATGTACCATCTGAGGCGTTTACCCCACGTTGTAATACGTCACCTAAACCACCTGCACCTACAAAAGTACCAATTGTGGAGATACCAATACCGGTAATAAAGGCATTACGAATACCACCCATGATGACAGATAAAGCTAGTGGCAGTTCTACTTGATAAATGACTTGCCAAGGCGTCATACCCATCCCTTTACCCACATCAATCATATTGTCATCCACGCTGATTACACCAGTATAGGTGTTACGTAAGATTGGCAAAATGGAATATAGGAAAATCGTGAAGACAACCAAGTTAGTACCTAATCCCATAATCAACATGACAACTGATAGTAGTGCCAAGTTGGGAATGGTTTGGATAATATTGGCTACACCTAAGACAAAGGCCGATGTTTTTCGCTTATGGGCAATAAAGAATCCCAGCGGTACGGCAACAATAATGGCGAAGATAACACCATATGTTGTCATTAATAACTGACGGAAGAACTGTGACAGTAAATAGCCCCCATTTTGTTGGAAGTAATAAACTGTTTGTTCAAATAAATTTAATTGTGTCACATCTACCATTATTGTTCACCTCCTAATCCTTTTTCTGCTACTGGTTCCATATATGGTTCTGCATCTTCAAAGTAATTATTTTCTTCTAACCAACGTTCCGCAACCACTTGTGGTTCTAACAAGTATTGGTCACTTGTAAAGTTCAATTCTTGCATGGTTTCGTTGTCGATTTTATTGGCTAATTTTTGGAAAATCCCATCTAATTCTGGATACTCTTCACGCGCTTCGTTAGTTGCCACGGCTGCACCATCATAAGGTGGGAATAGTCGTTTATCATCTTCCAAAACAACTAAATCTTCAGAAATGATACGACCATCAGTTGAGTAACCTAACACAACATCCACTTCACCTGATGAAACGGCTGAATAAACCAAACCGATTGTCATAGGGTATAGATTTGGAAAATCAAAGCCATAAATTTCCTTGAAGGCTTGGTATCCATCACCTGCACGGTTAATCCAGGTGTTATCTACCCCCACCTTAACGTCGGCGGCGATTGCTTCTAAATCAGAGACAGTTTCTAAGCCATATTTTTCTGCATCTTCACGGCGTACCATGAAGGCGTATGTATTCTCGAAACCGTAGCCTGGCGTGTACCAAGTCATATCGTATTGTTTGTCGAATTCGGTGATGACAGTGTCCAAGGCTTTTTCAGGATCTGTTTCTGCTTCCATACCAAGTTCCCCTGTTAATGAAGTACCAGTATAGTTGACGGCTGAAACGTTGGCATCACCTGTAATGATGGCTTGATGGTTCATAGTTGATGAACCCAAGTTTGGAATAATGTTGGTTGGATAGTCTGTATAATGTTCGACCATACCTGCAACGATGTGTCCCATGATTTGACGTTCTGTGGTTGACCCAGAAACAATGGAAATCCCTGAATCCGCTGATCCACCTAATCCTGGTAAGGAACATGCTGATAAAATAAGGGTCGCTACAAAAGCTAGGACGGTCATTTTGACTGCTTTTAATTTACGCAAGGGATTCATCTCCTTCCTTGGAAGAGGTTGTTGGTGAAACCCAATCTTCTACGCGGGCCATAATGAAATCGGCAACGACTGCTAAAATCGTTACAGGAATTGTCCCACCTAAGATTAAATCAGGTCTAAATAGGTTTAATCCGTTGAAAATCATGTCGCCAAGACCACCACCACCGATATATGATGCTAGGGTTGTCCAGGCAATTACATATACTGTTGATAGACGAATACCAGCCATAATCACCGGTACTGCTAGTGGTAGTTGAACCTGACGGATTACTTGCATACGAGTTAAGCCCATTCCCTTGGCTGCATCCAATAACGTTGGATCTACTTTTGACATACCTAAATAAGTATTACGTAAAATCGGTAGTAGTGAGTAGATGAATAGTGCAACGATTGCAGGGACTTTCCCTACCCCAAGGATTGGAATCATTAAGGCTAATAGAGCTAGGGTCGGGATGGTTTGTAAGACGGATACGACACCTATGACGAAGTCAGCGATTTTTGGTGTTTGGGATAGCAGGATACCTAGTGGTACGGCTACGATGATCCCCAAACCAAGTGAGATGGCTGACATGTAAATGTGTTCCCACAGGAGTCGGACTAATTCGCTTCCTTGTGTTGCAAAGAATTCTTGCATTACTTCTCAGCTCCTTCAGTCGTGGCACTTGTGTTTACTGGTGTCGGATTGATAACTGGTTCGTCGGTTAGGTTATCAATTTCTTCTTCGTCACCCCAGATTGAGTTGTAGACAAGGTTTACTAGGGCAGTACGTGTAACCAATCCTGTTAAGTGACCTTCTTTGTCGACTACAGGCATGTTCGGAATACGGCCTTTCAAAATACGAGTTGCTGTATCTTGAACTAGGGCGTCTTCTAGTACTGGACGTAAGTTGGTGTGCATTACGTCAGCGACAGATAAGTTTGAATGCGCTGAACGAGATGCAACGTCGTTTAGGGTTAATAGCCCTTTTAGACGGTGGTCGTCATCGACTACAAATAGTGAGTCGACACGGTTTTTACGCATGACGCTAATCGCACGTGCAAGTGACATACCCATTGTTGCTGTCAACGGTTGGGTAATCATGATTTCTTTTACGGTAATGAATTCTGTTTGTGCTTGTAGTAAACGATCTTCACCTAAGAATCCACGTACATGCTCGTTCGCAGGGTTACGTAAGATTTCATCTGGTGTATCGTATTGAATCAATTCACCTTCATGCCATACCGCGATTTTGTCTGAAAGATTTAGCGCTTCGTCCATATCATGGGTTACGAAGACAAAAGTTGAACCAAATTCAACTTGTAATTCTTTTACTAGTTCTTGTAAAGCTTCACGCGTGATTGGGTCCAAGGCACCAAATGGCTCATCCATTAATACGATTTTTGGATTGGCAGCTAAGGCACGGATTACCCCGATACGTTGCTGTTGTCCACCTGATAGCTCACTTGGGTAACGATCTAAGTATTCTAAAGGTAACTCAACGCGTTTCATTAAGCGTTCTGCGATTTCTCTATTTTTCTTTTCGTCCCATTTCAATAAACGGGGTACCGTAACGATGTTGTCATACACTGTTAAATGTGGCATTAAACCTGTTTGTTGGATTACATACCCAATACCGCGACGTAATTTCACGGGATCAATCGATGTTGTTGCTTGACCATCAATCAAAATTTCCCCACTTGATGGGTCATGCATTCTATTAATCATTCTTAAGGCAGTTGTTTTACCTGAACCTGAGGTCCCGATGAAACACACAAATTCGCCATCTTCAATTGTCAGCGTGGCATCCTTAACAGCGGTTGTGCCGCCTGGATAAACCTTCTCAACATGTTTGAATTCTATCATTCACTAGTCCTCCTAATTTTTCGTTTGTGAAAAAATACCCTTTTAACTTTATCAAAATATGACCATATCCCCAACCATATAGCGGTAATTTCGACAAAAAAGCCGACAAATCGCCTTTTTGAACCTATAACCTTTAATGCGGTAAGGTATAGGTCATAAGGGATTGACGGGCTTTTTCACAAATAAAATAAACTTTTAGGTAAAATACAATTTTTGTACTATACATTTTCATGTAAGCAGTTGCAAAAATTAGATACTTTCGATGATGACAGTGGCCGTTGCATAGTGGGCTGTGTGGCTAATAGTGATGTGCACATAATCATCCACCTTACTCGTTTTGATGTATGGCTTTTGCTGTTCATCATTGGCTACTTCAATGTCATGAAAATGTAGCTGACTAGAGATGCCTGTACCATAAGCTTTGGAGAAGGCCTCCTTAGCCGCCCAACGTCCTGCTAGATACTCATAGCGTCGGGTATCGTTTGAAAAGGCTTCAAAGATGCTTAATTCGGCATCTGTTAATACTTTGCGGGCAAATCTAGGATTATTTGCCACCGCCTTTTGGATACGGTCGATTTCTACGATATCTGAACCTAAACCAATGATCATTTAAAATTTCCTCGCTTCTCTTCTGCTGATTGTTTGATGCTAGGGATTTGGTCCCTCAGCTACAATCTCGTTTTACCTTATTTTAGCGTATTTTCGTGGATTTATCGATAAGATTGACGGTTTGTGGTGTAACGGTAAAATGACTAATTTTGTTTTTTTAGGTAGGGGGTTGTGGCAGAATGCTGTGTCTCGCATTCCGGACAAATTTTCATTTTTGTATTGAATGGCGACCCATTCAATACAAATCCCACGTTTCTTTATGGAATGCGATGCCATTCAATACAGTTTCCGCGTTTCTTTATAGAATGGGATTTCATTCAATACAAATCCCGCGTTTCTTTATGGAATGAGATGTCATTCCATAATCCCAACTCGCGAATCGCACCACGCCCACCTTCAAACGACATAAAACGCCAAACACCACCAATCAAAAAACAGGCAACAGTGGAAGGTTGCCCTTCTACTATTGCCTGCTTAATCGGTTTATTTAGAAACTATCTAATTTTAAATTCTGCTGATTTAGGCTTAGATGGTTTTCCGCCGCCTTGGCCACCTGATTTTTTACGATCGTAGCTGTTGCGGTTTTTGTCTTTGTTGTTACCTTTGTAGCCACCTTTACGGTCACCACCACCTGAACGGTCGCCACGGTCGCCGCCGCTACGGTTACCATTGCGGTTACCTGAACGGTTACGGTTGTAGTTACGTTTTTGACCATTTCCACCACGGTTAGGTAATGGACGTTCTGGTGTGATTTCAACTTTAACATCAGAAGGATCTTTCACTAATGAACGAATCAAAGCGATAGCGATTTGATCTTCAGTGTAGTGTTCTGATAAGTAGTTCACAGCATCTTGGTATTTATCAGTGTCGTCAACGTCAGTAAGTTCTTTTACTTGTTCAACAACATTTGATAATTGACCACGGAATGCTTCTTGTGGCGTAGGTGGACGTAGGGCAGTGATTGGTTTCTTGGTTAAGTTTTCAATCGTACGTAGGTATGACATTTCATTACCTGTTACGAAAGTAACTGACATACCTTCTTTACCAGCACGACCTGTACGACCAATACGGTGAACGTATGATTCTGGGTCTTGTGGAATATCGAAGTTGTAAACATGTGTTACACCGGTGATGTCTAATCCACGGGCTGCAACGTCTGTTGCGACTAAGATATCTAATTTTCCGTTTTTGAAGTTACGTAAAACGCCTAGACGTTTTTCTTGACTTAAGTCACCGTGAATACCTTCAGCAGAGTAACCACGTTCGATTAAACCACGTGCTACTTCGTCTACACGACGTTTTGTACGGGCGAAAACGATTGATAAGTCTGGGTTATGAACATCGATAAATTGTGTTAATAAATCGAATTTTTCATAATCTTTACAACGAGTGTAGTATTGATCAATCAAATCAGCTGTCATTTCTTTTGATTCAACTTGAACACTAACTGGGTTTTTCATGAAGTGGTCAGCAATACGTTTAATTTCTTTAGGTACTGTAGCTGAGAACAACAATGTTTGACGTTCAGTTGGTAATTCACGAATAATTGATTCAATGTCTTCGATGAAGCCCATTTTCAACATTTCATCCGCTTCATCTAAAACCAATGTTTCCACATCGTTTAATTTTAAGATACCACGTTTGATCAAGTCTAAGATACGACCTGGTGTACCGATAACAACTGGTGGGTTTTTCTTCAATAACTTGATTTGGCCACCGATTGATGCACCACCGTAAACAGTAGTTGTATGGATGCCTTTAAATTTACCTAAACGGTATAATTCTTCACCTGTTTGAACAGCTAACTCACGAGTTGGTTCAATAATTAAGGCTTGAACACTGCTCTTGTCATGGATTTTTTCCAACAAAGGCAAACCGAAGGCTGCTGTTTTACCAGTACCTGTTTGCGCTTGTCCAAAGATATCTTGCCCCTCAAGTGCCATCGGAATTGTTTGTGCTTGGATGGGTGTTGCTTCCTCAAAACCCATTTCTTCGACTGCGCGAAGCACTGGCTTTGATAGATTCATTTCATTAAATTTCATCTAGTCTCTCCTTTTTCTACTTGAGTGAACTATTTATCTGTGAAAAATTTTCTCACATAACAAAAATAGTCGAGTATGCCAAATGCATCAGGCTCGACTATTTCTCATTTGATATTTATTACGTTGGCAGTAGACATTTCTACTGCTCCTCTAAACATACTCAAGCTAGTACAATATAGCATAGATACTTCAATTGCACAAATGAAATCACCTTGAAATTCAAGACTTTTCGTAACTTTGTGAAACTTAACCTATAAATGAAGCCGTCATCATTCTTGTTCTGATGACACTCTTAACGCTTCCACAACTTCGATTAATCCCATCCCATTACTTGCCTTAATTAAAATTTTATCTTCCGGCTCTAAAACAACTTTAACTTGTTCAATCAAGGCGGCTTTGTCCGTTTCGATATGGGTAATGATACTTGGATCAACCCCTTTTTGTACTAAAGCATCTGCTAATGGGCGAATACGTGGACCGAATAGGAAAATGTGTTTGAAGATATTCAAACCAATCACTGTAGCAATTTCTCCGTGTAATTCATCAGAGAACGTACCAAGCTCCAACATATCACCTAAGACAAGAATCTTCTGAGCGCTACCTTTCGTCGGAATCGCTGAGAAATTACGAATGACAGCCTTCATTGCAGATGGGCTTGCGTTGTAAGTGTCGTTCAAGATTTGCGTATCTAAAATACCACGTTCCCAAGCACCACGGTTAGCGGTCATTGAAAACTCAGCTAAATTTGTACGCACTTGCTCCATTGATAAACCTAAACTGTAGGCCACAGCTAGGGCTGATAAGGCATTTTGAACATTGTAACCACCAGATAATGGGATTTCCATTTTTAATTCTGGCGATAAATTTGTAAAGAAAGTTGAACGGAATTGATCCATTGTTACATCAAAAGCGAAGATATCTTGTTGATCATCCAAGCCAATCGTCAATGTAGATTGGGTCATATCTTGTGGCATTTGGTTCACAATTAATGGCTCATCTCCAGGGTAAATGAAAGTACCTTCCTCTTTCAAACCATCCAAAATCTCTAGTTTTGCTTTGGCAATATTGGCACGAGAACCTAGGAATTCAATGTGGTTTTCACCAATCATGGTAATCACAGCAACATCCGGTTGTGCTAATTGACTTAGGAACGAAATCTCTCCCGCAGCAGACATACCCATTTCAAGCACGATAACGTCTGTATCTTCAGGCATATCCAAAATTGTTTTTGGTAAGCCAATGTCATTATTGTAATTACCATTTGTTTTGTGGACTTTCAGTGCTGTTGATAAAACAGCAGCCGTCATGTCTTTGGTAGTTGTTTTACCAGAAGAACCCGTAATACCTACGACTTTTGGATCAATCCATGATAAATATGCGGCTGCAAATTTTTGCATGGCAACCAGGGTATCCTCAACTAGGATGATTGGAAAACCAACCGGTGCTTGGTCAGCTGGATTAGACCATAAAGCTGCAACTGCACCGTTTTCGATGGCTTTGTCAATGTAGCTGTGACCATCAGTTTCGCCTTTTAAGGGTACGAACAAACTGCCTGGTGTCACTAAACGGGAATCGAATTCCACGGAAGTGATCTCTTCAAATCTGGCCGCCGATGTAAAATCAATGGCCCCAACGGCTTTTACGATATCTTTAATTTGTGTGGGTTTCATAACTACCTCTCTAACTATGAACTTGCGCTAAATGCGGTGGCCACAAAGCCTACTGCATTGGGATTGGTTCATCTTAGCGTTCTATAGCTTCTGTTTGTGTCTTGGTTACGCGTTTATCGATTATTTCGATAGCTTGATCTTATAATTCAAATGCTTTTTGAATACTTTGTTTCTTATTATATCTGTTCAAGGCTAATTGAATCAATTCTTCAATCAAATCGTCAAAACCTTTGCCTGATGCTTCCCATAATGAAGGGTACATTGAGAATTGTGTAAAGCCGGGTAAAGTATTCACTTCATTGATATAAATATCCCCTTCTTGCGTTAAGAAGAAGTCGGCACGAGACAATCCTGAGCCATCCAACACAAGATATGCTTCCTTCGCATAGGCTTGTAATTTGGCTACCGTCTCATCATCGATTTTTGCAGGGATGATCATTTCAGTCGAATTGTTGATGTATTTTTCATCGTAATCGTAGAAACCTTGGCCCTTGCCTAATTCACCAGGCACTGACACAAAAACTTCTTCATTCCCTAAAACGGCTAATTCAACTTCACGAGGATTTTCAACGCTCGCTTCTACTAGGACGCGGCGGTCGAAGCGGAATGCTAGTGCTAGTGCCGCTTTTAATTCAGCATCGTCAGTTGCTTGAGAAATCCCTACACTTGATCCCATGTTCGCTGGTTTAACGAAGACTGGGTAGCTTAGGCTTTCAGTAACTTTAGCTACAGCAGCGTCTGCATCTTTTTCCCATTCATAAGCATTTAAAGTTGCGAATGGTACTTGTGGTAAACCAACTTGGTTGAATAAATGTTTCGATACAATCTTGTCCATTCCGGCTGCTGAGGCAAGTACACCTGCACCAACGTAAGCAACGTTTAAGCTTTCGAATAAACCTTGAATTGTACCATCTTCACCATTTGGTCCGTGAAGTGCTGGGAAAACAACTTGATCCTTGTCTTCGCTTAAGATGTCTGTTGGTACAACAGCTTGGCCATTTTCAGCTTGATTAAAACGTAAGTTGATGTCGGCTGCTGGTTTTTCGCTCATGTTCGGTCCAGCAAACCAATGACCATTAATGTCGATGTAGACTGGGGTTACATTGTGTGTCCCGTATTGAATATGTTGGATAATCGATGCTGCGGTTAACACTGAGATGTCGTGTTCCGCACTCTTGCCACCGTATAATACGATAATTTCCATGAATAGATGCCTCCATTGTTGAATTGAATATTATTTTTTTACCTAGATTATGCTTCGAAATTCCAGGTTCCTTCTTTTACATCATAAATTAGTGTACCAAATAATGGTTGTTTTGCCTTATCGGCTTCCACAAAACGTGGGTTGTCTTCTGCTAAATACACATGGAAGACGCGTTGATTCGGTCCCATATCAGCCCGGCCTTCAAAAGTAATGGCAATGCCATCATGACTTAACCCAGCTAAATGACTCAAAATCGGTTTGCTAGGAATGGGAATTGGTTTACTTGGTGGCGTAACGGTTTTTTTGCGGAAAACGAATAAAGGTTTTTGTTCCTTTAAATCTTCAGCCACTCGTTCAGCCAAAACATACCCTAATTGTTTGAAAAAATCATGAATATCGCGGTAATACATTTTGGTCGTTGGAAAAGAATTTGGATACGTTGACCCAAAAAATGTATAGCGATTGCCAAGTTTATAAAAGGTTGGTTGATTTAAAGGTGAATCTGTATGGCCTAGAAATAGTAATTCTGCAATTTCTTGGTCGGATAATTGTTGAAAAAGTGACTCATATTTAAAGTCAATCCATTTCGTTTGCGCTTGTTTACGGCCTTCTTGGGTTTCGATAAAATCTTTTACCTCTTCCGTACCGCTAACAATATGAAAACGAGAAAATTCATCAAAACGCCCTAAATTTTTAGGGTTCTTGATTAGTAACAAGTGATTTGGTAATGTTGTTACTGCAGTCGTAAAATATTTCAAGCCCACCCCTAAAGACTGAACTTGGTTAGAGATTGGGTTTGTAAAAATGTAAATATAATCATTTGTCACAGATGTGCACCTCTTATTCCAAACCATATTTTAACAAATTACATATCAAAACACTATCATTCATCTGATAAAAGCTTTAAAATACCAATGAATCATAGGAAAATCTATAAGGAGGTTCTTATATGCATTTACTTGCATCTCCATTGCAAAAACAATTTTACACTTATTTACCCAAATCACCAATATATAAAACATATTCCGTGGCTGATTTACCAATTGCTTATCATAATTTAGTCAATCATCAGAACGGTGGTTACACATCAAAAAGTTATGTACCGACAAATACACCGACTGAAGATGCCTTAAATGCAGCCTATATTCCATACATTGCAGGCATGTTTGAACAACAAATTACTGCAGCTTATCATATTCCAAGCATCACACGTCAAAACAAATTCAAAAATCGCCAACATGTGCCAGATACAGGAATCATCTTCTACGAAGACCAAGATCGCGTTGCTTATATGGACTATGCCAATGCACCAACTGGCAACCAACCATCTGTTGTGTATATGAATATTGGTTTAGGCCAACAAATTACTTTAGCGGATACTTTTGACGACTTCATCGCTAAATTTGAAGACCGTTTTCTAGGTAATCCCGCGCCTACTTTAATTTCATACCACCGTATCAACGCAGCCATTTTACGAGAATCATCATATGAAAATATCAATTATTTAATTGATACCTTTGGACTATTCTTAGGCAAAGAATGGCAAAACGACTGGCATGAATTAATGAATCACTACGAAGACAAACCATTCAGCCAATTCCAAGAAAGCATCCGGTCATACAGCCAAACACACGAACTATTTGTATAGGATGAGAGGAAAAGCGTTCAGCCCTCAACCAGTGGAAGAATAGTGCCGTGTCACGCGGAGCGTGACGCAAACTATTCTGAAGTGGGCTGAGGGTTGCTTTTTCGAACTCGACTTCATAGGATGTGAGCGCGGGCGTTTAGATAGGTAGCACTGGAAGAGATATGCAGTAGCAAGCGCAGCTTGCTGCAAATTTCTCTGAAGTGGAGACCTGTCTGCCCAAGCGAACTCAACTTCATAGGATGTGAGGTCTGAACTCAATTTTAAGATCTAACAAAATAGCCCACTTCGACGAAAAATCGAAGTGGGCTATTTTACTTTATTTAAAATATCCTTGCATTTCAGCGCTCGCATCTTCAAAGGCTATTGTCTCAACTAATGTCCCTTGTACAATTCGGCGCTGTGTTAAATCAGCCGTACATGTTTGTAGTGTAATAATAGGCTCCCCTTCAATATCTTGGGAAATGTATTGGACCTGATCTGGATTCACATCTTCAACAAAGAATGCTTCATACACATAGATATTTTCTAGGTCAGTTAAATATATTTTATCCCCAACAGAAACTGAATCCGTAATATTATTCAACAAAATATCTGTGCCATAACCGATATGGTGACTCGCCAAAGTATAATTTCCTTGACCCATAACTTGGTCAGGATACATGGTGCCGGCACCTGAAACTAGAGCCGCATCAGACATGCCTTCTAAAACACTTGTCTTCAGATTTGCTGTTGGAATGGCTACTGCACCCAGTACCTCCAAGCCAGCCTTACCTGATTTGATATCTTGACGAATTTCATTCACTTCAGCTGCAGAAACGTTTCGTACTTCATTGAAATCAAATTGACCCTCTGAAGTGTCCGATGAGTTTGATTGAATATCTTCAGCCGTATAATTTTCTATCGCGATATCATTTTGATTGAAATACACTTGTAGTAAAGGACGAACTTGTAAACCGACTAGGCCTAATCCTAATACGATTAAAGTAACGCCTAATATTCTACGCCATCCCCATTTTTTCAATATTTAAGACACCTCTTTGACTTTCTACTTTGACTCAATTATGCCATATACTGGATGATAGAGCTATCAAAATGCCGTTCCAATAAAAGTATTCACAGGACTGATTTTGATTTGTACCCATATTTTCCACAAGTGTGTGAAAAAAACTGTGCTTATATATCAAGTTTTCAACCGTTTTTACACAAGTTACCCACAACTTGTGCATAACTATCTAGATTTGTGCACAAGTTTTTCCCGATTTATCCCCAGTTGTACACACACTTATCCCCAATTGTGTATTTATTCCACAAAATATACGCTTTTTATCCAAAAAACCACCATTTCGGTGTATATCTTTCAAATTTGCAGGTACATATAGGTCAACTTATACACATGGATTAAGTCCAAAGTAATAGAGAAAACAAAAAAAACGACAAGCAAGTTTTCACTAGCTTGTCGCTTTTTCTCTCATCCTATGAAGTCGAGTTCGAAAAAGCAACCCTCTGCCCACTTCAGAATAGTTTGCGTCACATTACATGTGACACGGCACTATTCTTCCACCGGTTGAGGGCTGAACGCTTTTTCTCTCATCCTAAATAATATATTCCCCGATGCGGTTCCAGTTTTTGTCGTGCAAGATGATTCTTGCAGGGACGCCAACGGCTGTGGCATACGGTGGAACATCATGGATGACAACGGCGTTAGCACCTACTTTGGCGTGGTGACCGACTGTCACATTACCCAAAATCGTTGCATTTGCACCAATTTCAGCGTCATGTTTGATGGTTGGGTGACGTTTCGCACCCTTGTCGTTGCCCGTACCACCAAGCGTTACGCCGTGGTAGAGCTTTACACGATCGCCAACAATGGCAGTTTCGCCGATTACAATGCCCATACCATGGTCAATAAAGACATTTTCACCAATTTGTGCACCAGGATGAATTTCAATTCCGGTTTCTTTACGTGTTGCCTCTGCTTCTAGACGCGCTTGGTAGTACTGCTCTTGCAAGTACAACTCGTGTTCCGCTTTGTGGCGAATAATCGCTTGGAAACCGGGGTATAAAAAGACTTCTTCCACTGAATGTGGTGCTGGATCGTGGTCATAAATATATTGGGCGAAGTCGCGATGTTCTTCGTTTAGTTCCTTACTTAGCACTTCCGTCACCAAAGAATCCAGTTGATAGGTAACGTTCACCTGAGTCTGGGAATACTGTTACAACAACTTTACCTTTACCTAATTCTTTTGCTAAACGAGTAGCAGCTACGTAGTTTGCACCAGATGAAATACCAGCGAAAATACCTTGTGTTTTTGCTACTTCAACAGCTGCGTTAATCGCATCGTCGTTAGAAACTGTGACAACTTTGTCTAATACGTTTTGGTCTAATACGTCAGGGATAAAGTTTGCACCGATACCTTGGATCTTGTGAGAACCAGCTTTACCTTCTGATAATAATGGAGAGTCAGCAGGTTCGCCACCCCAGATAACTGTGTTCGCATTCGCTTCTTTTAAGACGTGGCCTACACCTGAAACTGTACCACCAGTACCGATACCAGCTACGAAACCATCAACGTTTGGTAAGTCAGCTAGGATTTCTTTAGCAGTTGTTTCTTCGTGAGCAGTTACGTTTGCAGCGTTTGTAAATTGTCCAAAGACAACCCCACCACGTTCTTCAGCGATTTGTTTTGCAGTATCGCCTGCTAATTTCATACCACCAGCTTTGTCTGTTAAAACAAGTTCTGCACCGTAAGCCGCAATCAATTGACGACGTTCAATACTCATTGATTCAGGCATAACAATTACGATGTTTAAGCCTAAAGCCGCACCAACCATTGCTAAACCAACACCTGTGTTACCAGAAGTAGATTCAACGATTGTCCCGCCTTTTTCAACTTTGCCAGAGTTTAATAAATCTTGAACGATGTATTTTACGGGACGGTCTTTGATTGAACCAGATGGATTGTTTTTTTCTAATTTGACATAGATATCTGCAGAATCTTCGTCTAAACCATTAATCTTAACTAGGGGTGTGAAACCAATTGCGTCTACTACATTTTCAAATAACATATTATCCCTCCAAAATTCATATCACTTATAGTTACTGTTACCCGAATGTTACCCTTTTCAAAAAGTCTGGTCAATCACTTTGCTCACAATAGTATAACCGATTTTCGAAGTACCTTGATATACAGTAACTATCACGGTCCAACTTGTACGGAAAACAGACAAGTGTATAATACTAGTATTACATCAACGGAGGTAAACTATGGACATAAGATACGCACAAACCCAAGATATTGACGACATTTTAAACCTACTAGGCCAAGTCAATCTGATCCACCACCTCGGCCGACCAGACATCTTCAAGAAGGCAACAAAATACACCCGCGACCAACTAGAGAAATTGATTAAAGACGACCGTCGCCCCATTCTTGTAGCTGTTGAAGACAATCATGTACTCGGCTACATGTTCGGTATCTTCGAAATTACCCATGGTGACAACATCTTAATTGATGACAAAACCCTATACATCGACGATATCTGTGTCGATGAAAACGCCCGCGGCAAACACGTCGGTCAAACCATCTACGAAGCCACCAAAAAATTCGCCCGCGAACACGGCTGCCGTCGCATCACCCTAAACGTTTGGTCATTTAACGATAGCGCAAAATCTTTTTATGAAAAAATGGGCATGCACCCCTTAAAAACGACCCTAGAAGACGTACTATAAGCCAAATAAAAAAATCGCTTGGACCATATGGCCAAGCGATTTTTCTTTTACAATGTCTTTTATTCGGCAACTGCTACAGCTTCAATTTCCACTAAAGCACCCTTAGGAATAGCAGCAACCTCAAACGCTGCACGCGCTGGGGTTACACCAGTAAAGAATTCAGCATATACTTCGTTCATTGCAGCAAAGTCATCAATATTGTCCAACAATACGGTTGTTTTCACAACATTTGATAAATCTAAACCAGCTTCTTGTAAGATGGCTTGGATATTGGTTAATGATTGACGCGTTTGGCTTTGAATATCAGTTCCCGCAAACTCACCGGTAGCTGGATCAATTGGTAATTGACCTGATACATAAACTGTACCATTTGCTTTTACGGCTTGTGAGTATGGACCTAAGGCTGCTGGTGCGTTATTTGTTGCGATTGCTTCTTTTGTCATTGGAATCTCCTCTAATCTAAATTTAATCTTTCTTCTATTATGTAATAAAAATTTAGGAATGTCGAGAGGGAATTATTGTACCAATATTCACAGAAATAAAAAGATAATTGCTATCGTAAACTGATATTTACATAAAATACTTACAATTCAATATTTATTTTCTAATCAGTTCTAGCTATCCATCAAAAAAACTCATGCAAAATTACCTAGGTTTCGCATCAATAGTTTTATCAGCCAAAATCGCTTTATAAATTATCTTACAAATTCCAATTATTGTATACTGAACTAAAACGATTGGAGTTATGTCATGGAAAAAGGAAAAAGTATCAATAGCTTAATGAAACATATTCGTACCGAACACAAGATTGATATTAGTGGCTCTAATGATAAAAAACATCTTTTAAATATGGGTTACTACCACGGTTACAAGGCAACAAGATTTATAAAACAAACCGATAACAAACAAGATTTTGAAACATTTAAAGAAGTCAAAGCAATGTATGAATTCGATAATGCAATGAAATCTTTATTTTATCCTTTACTTACCAGTATAGAAACTATTTTAAAAAATAGACTTATAGATTTCTTAGTTTCAAATGATAACCCTAGCCTTGAACATATTTATCAACATAAATTAACTTCATATAAAGACTATACTAAATCTTCTGACATTCAAAAATATCATAACAAAAGACTACAACTCCGAACGAAAATGGATGAAACCATAGCATACAATTATAAAAATAAAAACGTAATAATCAATCATTATTTCCATAAAGAAAAACCTTTACCTTTATGGGCTTATTTCGAAGTTATATCGCTAGGAGAATTTGGTAACTTTATATCTTGTATAAGACGTGATGTAAGAAAAGAGTTCACCTCTACCATCAATTTGCATCATTCGGGTTTTAATGAGGACGGTAGAATACTTGAATCACTTATTTTTCTAATTTCCGATTTAAGAAATGCCGTTATGCATAATTCTATAATCTTTGACTGTCGTTTTAAGAAATCAATGCCCAGCAAACAAGTTAAAGAATACTTTCAAAATGTGCTAGGCATAAACCGAATTGAATTTGAAACAATAACTGAATATCTAATTCTAGCTATTGTTCTTTTGAAAAAATTGAGCATTCCAAAAAAGGATTTAAGAAGAACTGTAAAAGAATTTGAAAATTTAACAGAAAATTTGTATAAAAATATACCTACTCCCGCTTTTTTTCAAATAGTAGATACGCAAAACAAGAATATAATTAAGAGTCTAAACCAATACATTGACAAATAAAAACATATAGAGATATACTATAAGAAATAAAGGTGCGCAAACTTCGGTTCGTACTTGAGGGGTTGGATGAGTCCAACCCCTTTTTTGGCGCTATGAATATTACAATAGCAACAAAAAAAGACCCATTGCCGGAGCAATAGGTCTTTTTAATTGGTTGAAGCTTATGCTTCTGGATCTGCGTTTGAGTCTTTGAAACCGTATTTTTTGTTGAAACGGTCCACACGACCATCGGCTTGTGTGAATTTTTGACGTCCAGTGTAGAATGGATGTGAGTCAGATGAAGTTTCAACACGGATCAATGGGTAAGTGTTACCATCTTCCCATTCAACTGTTTCGTTTGAAGAAACTGTTGAACCTGATAAGAATTTGAAACCTGTACTAGTATCCATAAATACTACTGGATGATAATCTGGATGAATATCTTGTTTCATAAGTTTGTACTCTCCTTTTCGCCCTGAACTTCCTCAGCCCAGAGATTATTTTTAACATAACACGAGTAGTCTATCACAATGAGCTATCACTTTCAAGTATATTTTTAAGATTTATGCTTATTTTTATCCTTGTTTAGGAAGGCACCAAGGCGTTCCACGAATTGTTCATTGTTTTCTGTTTTCTTCATTTCTTTCAGCATTTCATTGGTATATACCAACATATCGCCCTTCATGGTTTGACGTAATTTCCATAAAACCTTCAAGGTTGATTCCTCTAATAATAATTCCTCGCGACGTGTAGATGAACGACGAATATCGATTGCAGGGAAGACGCGACTTTCCGCTAAATCTCGGTTTAGGTGAATTTCTGCATTCCCTGTTCCCTTGAATTCTTCATAAATCATATCGTCCATGCGTGAACCAGTGTCGACAAGTGCCGTTGCTAAAATAGTTAGGCTTCCCCCATCTTCAATGTTTCGAGCGGAACCGAAAAATTTCTTAGGTTTGTAAAAAGCTGCTGGGTCAATCCCGCCTGACAATGTCCGGCCACTTGGTTTTTCTACCAAATTGTAGGCACGTGCTAGTCTAGTGATGGAATCCATCAAAATCACAACATCACGTTTATCTTCAACCAAACGACGGGCACGCTCTAATACTAATTCAGCAACGCGTACATGATTTTCTGGACGTTGGTCAAAGGTAGAAGATACAACTTCGCCTTTAATCGAGCGTTCAATATCCGTCACTTCTTCTGGACGTTCATCAATCAATAGCATGATCAATTCGACTTCTGGATGATTTGCCGTTATCCCATTGGCAATTTCTTTCATTAAAGTGGTTTTCCCTGCCTTAGGTGGTGCCACAATTAAACCACGTTGACCGAAACCAACCGGTGAAATCAAATCAATCATACGGGCTGACAAGCGTCCTGGCGTTGATTCTAGTTTCAACTGACGATCTGGATAAATTGGTGTAAGTGCCGGGAAATGAGCACGTTCTTTCGCTTCATTTGGGTCTTTGCCGTTCACAGCATATACATGCATCAAACCTAGATAACGTTCACTAGCTTTTGGTGGACGAGCTGTACCTGAAATCAAGTCCCCATTTCGTAAACCAAAGCGGCGAATTTGTGAGTTGGAGATATAGATATCCTCTTGACTCGCAGAGTAGTTAATTGGACGCAAGAAACCAAAATCAGTGCCCGTGATATCCAAGACACCTTCAACATTCATGAACCCTTGGCTTACTTCTTGTGCACGCAAAACGGCCATGATTAATTCACGTTTGTTCATTTGACTGTAGTAAGGAATCTTGTATGTTTTCGCATATTCATAGATATCCTTTAACGTCATAGCCTGTAGATTGTTTAATCTTAATGTTTCGGCTTCTTTTTGTTCTTCAATTTCTTTTGTTGACATAATAGAACCTTCATTTCTGTGGAGTATGGCTGCAACATCGATGGTAACGATGATGTGCCGAGGAAAGCTTCATCGGTTGAGAAAGCTTTTTTTACCTGTGCATTTACAAATAAAAAACACAGTTTGCCCTAAAAATAGGAAAAGTCCCTATGTAACAGTAGGGACTCAGATGTTTTAAATAACTTTAGGAATGATATTAGTCTAGGGCAGAGTAGTCATAATGAACTAACTCGATGTCTGCGCCGACTGCTGCTAATTTTTTATCGATATGATCATAACCACGTAAGATATTTCCTGCACCAAATAACTCTGTTTCGCCTTCAGCCATTAACGCTGCGATTACTAAACCAGCACCTGCACGTAAGTCAGAAGCAGTCACAGTAGCACCTGTAAAGGCATTTGGACCTGTATATGAAATTTGATCATTTTGAACAGAGATATTTGCACCCATACGTGCTAATTCTGGCACATGTTTCACACGTTTTGGATAGATTGTATCTAGGATTTTACCTGAACCTGTTGCTGTTAATAATAAAGGTGTAATTGGTTGTTGCAAGTCTGTTGCGAACCCAGGGTATGGTGCTGTTGTAATATCGACAGCTTTTAATTCCCCGTTTGTTGGATGAATGTAAATTGCATCATCAGTGATGTCCATTTTTACACCCATTTCACGCAATTTCGCTAAGAAACTTTCAATATGTTCTGCAATTACATTTTTGATGGTAACACCGTCACCTAATGCAGCAGCTGCCGCAATATAAGTACCTGCTTCGATACGGTCAGGAATTTGTTGGTGAGAAGTACCGTGCATTTCAGCTACACCTTCAATACGGATTGTTGATGTACCAACACCTTTAATTTTTGCACCCATTTTGTTTAATAACATTGCAATATCAATGATTTCAGGCTCACGCGCCGCATTTTCAATGATTGTCGTACCTTGTGCACGAGATGCAGCTAACATAATGTTAATTGTTGCACCAACGCTGACAACATCTAGGTAGATTTCAGCACCTACTAGACCTTTGCCATCTGTTGTTAAATGCATCGCACCTAGTTCATTCGTTACTGTCGCACCTAAGGCTTCAAAACCTTTCAAGTGTAAATCCATTGGACGTGGACCTAGATTACAACCACCTGGTAAACCTACGACACCTTCGCCGTATTTACCTAACAAGGCACCCATAAAGTAGTATGACGCACGTAAACTTTGGATTTTACCATTTGGCATTGGAATATTTTCCATATGCGTTGGATCGATACGGATGACATTTTCACTAAATTCTACATCTACATTAAAGTCTTTAAGAATTTCAATTAAAGCAAATACGTCATCAATTTCTGGTACACCTTCAATTAC
The DNA here is from genome assembly GCF_003797145.1 of Aerococcus agrisoli. Lineage (GTDB taxonomy): Bacteria > Bacillota > Bacilli > Lactobacillales > Aerococcaceae > Aerococcus > Aerococcus agrisoli. The sequence continues at coordinate 26,779 of NZ_RKMG01000016.1, forward strand.
AACAGGTGAATCTGCCATAATCGCTGCGGGAATTAAGGCAACCGCACTATTCTTAGCTCCGGAAACCGTAATTTCTCCCTTTAAAGGATTACCACCCTTGATGATAAACTTTTCCATTATAAAACCCCTCACTCATCATTTTTGTTTTTTGTTTTGTTTTCTTTCAATTTTAGTCTTTCACAGATTGTTATCTATAAGATAAAGGACAAGTTTGTCCTAACGATTAGTCCACTTGTCCAAATTAGCGTAATAATGCATGGTTGATTATACCTAATTCTAAGCCATATAACTAGCAAAGTCGCCAATTTTAATGGATTTTTTAACTTCTGTGTTATTTTCTTTGCAAAAAATACAGAAAGTCAACTAACCTTTGTCCATCTATTATAACCTATAAGGGGATGAATGTTCATGTTTAGCTATCAATTTTGACCGTATTTACGCATTTCAGCGCATTTTACTAACATATGAATACAAAAAAAGAGCAATAACCCAAAGGCTATTGCTCAACATGTTTATATAAAACAAGTTATTCGCTCAAAAAAGTGAATTATGCTTTGTTGCTTGAACCAAACATACGTAAAGTTTCACGAGCAGTTTCAACGATAGCAGCTTTACCAGGTGCTAACACTTTACGTGGGTCGTAAACTTTGTCGTCGTTGTTTAAGTTTTCACGAACAGCAGCTGTGAAGACAATTTGTAATTCAGTGTTCACGTTGATTTTAGCGTGGCCACGTTCAATTGCTTTCTTAACTTGTTCTTCAGGAATACCAGAACCACCGTGTAATACTAATGGTGCACCAGTGTATTCTGAAATTTCTTTCATTTCATCGAAACCTAAAACAGGTTCACCAGAGTAAGGACCGTGAACTGAACCTAATGCAGCTGCTAAAGCATCTACGCCAGCTTCGTCAACGATACGTTTACATTCTTCTTTATCTGCGTAGTTGATACCAGCAGTAACGCCATCTTCAGTACCACCAACAGTACCAACTTCACCTTCAACAGAAGCACCGCGTTCGTGAGCGTATTCTACAACTTGTTTAGTCATAGCTACGTTGTCATCGATTGGGTGGTGAGAACCGTCGATCATAACTGAAGTGTATCCAGCGTCAATTGCACGTTTAGCAGATTCAAAAGATGAACCATGGTCTAAATGCAAAGCAACTGGTACAGTAATATTCATGTTTTCAACTAAAGCTTTTACCATAGCGGCTACAACTTCTGGGCCACCCATGTATTTGCCGGCACCTTCAGAAACACCTAAGATTACTGGTGAGTTTTCTGCTTGTGCTGCTTCTAATACAGCTTGAGTCCATTCCAAGTTGTTGATATTTAATTGTGCTACTGCATATTTACCGTCTTTTGCTTTTGCAAGCATGTCGACCATATTTTCTAATGGCATAAAAAAGTTCCCCCTGAGTTTTAATTTTGATGTGCTCGAGCTTATTTTAACTCTAATCGTTTACACTTTACAAGCGTTTTGACAAAGAAAAATCAAGTATTAAATTTTGCCATAAAATGACCCTATGTAATCGTAACCATTCGTTATATAAAGTTTGAAGTGCAATAATTGCAATGTTTATTTTTACTGTTTTTTTCAGTATCGAGACCTATATTCTACTATTTAAAAAGAAAAAAGACGATTATTTCCCTAATTATCACTAGGTCATAATCGTCCTTTATAAAACATTAGTCGTTTACTTTATGTTGAATATGTAATTGGTGTTGTTCAAAATTTGCACGTTTTAATTGTTTCAAGCTCATCATCGCGATAAAGCTAATGATATATAGGCTAGATAAGAAAATCATTACCATTGATACGCTAGATACATCCAAGATGTAACCGATGATTACACTTGAGAAACCACCTACAGCACGACCTACGTTCAAGATAGTGTTGTTTGCGATAGCATTAATTTTAAAAGGATATAAGCGACTAATCATCGCACCGTATCCAGCAAACATACCATTTACAAAGAAACCAACAATTGCCCCACCGATTAAGATGGCTGCACCTGAATTTGCGAAAGTAAATAAGTATACTGCAATGGCTGAAGCGATTAGGTATGAACCATAAGCTAATCTAGGTCCTATGCGGTCTAAGATTTGGCCAAATGTTAACATCCCCAAACACATACCAAGAATTGTTGTAATCATCCAAGATGAAGATCCTGATACAGTTACGCCAACTTGTTCTTGCATGATAGTTGGTAGCCAGTTCATCATACCGAAGTAACCGGCAATTTGCACAGTCGTCATCACCATTAAAATGATTGTTTGGTATGTCAAAGCTGGCGTTTTGAATAAATCGCTAATTGCTGGTTTCGCACCAACAATTTCTTCAGCTGCCGCATCTTCAACTACTTCATCTGTATTGATACCTAGTTCGTCCTCTTTGATTGTTAATTTCGCCCAGACAACTACTAGAATTGGTAATAGACCGAATAGGAATAAACCTCTCCACCCTAATGCCGGTACGATAAAACCTGCTAGCAATGCTGAAGTGATGGATCCAATTTGTCCAACAATACCATTTAGGGACGAAATACGACCAAGTTGTTTAGATGGTACTAAACCAGCCATGATTGAAATGGCTACACCGTACTCACCACCAACACCAATACCCGCGATGAAACGTAATAGGTATAAGTATTGAATGTTTGGCGTGAAGAAGATTAATGCTGTTGCGATTGAGAAAGTTAGAATTGTTAAATAGAAGACTTTCATCTTGCTATATCTATCTGCTAACACCCCGAAAACCAAGCCCCCAGCTAACATACCGAAGTTTGTGATGGTTGCAATCCAACCAGCTGCAACACTTGAAATTGCTAGGTCAGCGATGATTGATGACATTGAGAAAGCTAGGAACATGACGTTTAAATCGTCTGTACCTGAAGCGACAATTGCCGCGATAAGTGCATTGCGTTGTGATTTATTTAGTGGCTTTGTAACGTCGGCCGTTTGAAGATTTTTTTCATTTATTTTTTCCATTATATGCTCCTTTATATTGTAAAGTTGGCGTAAATTCCTCATTTTCGCTATACCAAAATAAAAATAGGCAAAAAAAAATAAGGTCTAATTGCAATTAGTAGTCGACTAAAAAGATATTCAATTAAGCGCGAGGCCTAACCGTGAAGGTCAGACCAAGCCTTAGGATCCTTATACCAATCCATCAATTTATCATAATGTGCTGATAATTTTGGATCTTGCACGGCATAATCTAGGATTTTGACATAGTTTGTCAGAGTTAGTAATGGGTAACCTGCTGCTTCAAATGCATCTTTACTTGCTTGTAATAAGTAGTCAAAAATAGCGACAACAGCTAATACTTCCCCACCTGCTTCTTGGACTTTATCCGCTGCTTTAATGACGCTACCACCAGTTGAGATTAGATCTTCAATGATGACAACTTTATCGCCGGCTTTCAAAGTACCTTCAATAGCGTTTTGTTTACCATGGTCTTTAGCAGAAGAACGTACATAAATCATTGGTAAGTTTAAACGGTCACTGACGAAGGCTGCATGCGGAATACCTGCTGTTGCAGTACCTGCGATGATATCAACATCCGGGAAGTTTTCTTTGATTAATTCTGCTAAAGCATCTTCAATAACTGAACGTACTTCAGGGAATGACATGATTAAACGGTTATCTGTATAGATTGGTGATTTCAAACCACTTGCCCATGTATAAGGTGCATCTGGGCTAAAGTTTACAGCTTTAATTTCTAATAATTTTTGGGCAACTAAGTCCGCTTTTGATAATGTCATGAAAATCCTCCTTATTTTTGTCCTGACCAATCACTTACAATTTGTTGATAGGTCGCTACCGCATCATCAGCTTGGGTAATTGGGCGTCCAACAACGATGTAATCTGACCCGCTGCGAGATGCTTTGGCTGGTGTCATGATACGTTTTTGGTCATCTGCTACAGAGCTTTCCAAGCGAATACCTGGTGTAACGGTCAAGAAATCAGGTCCGCAAGCTGCTTTAATCGCTGCAGCTTCTAATGGTGAACACACAACGCCGTCTAAGCCCGCTGCTTTTGTTAACTCGGCATAACGTAAAACTGAATCTAATACCTCACCAGGAATTCCTTGCTCTTGATTCATTTGTTCAGTTGATGTTGACGTCAATTGTGTCACACTAATTAATAATGGACGTTTCCCATTGGATCCGGCCTCTAAACCACGTAAAGCGGCTGCCATCATCTCTTTCCCACCTGCTGCATGTACATTTACCATCGCAACGCCAGTGCTTGCTAGAATGGCCATAGCACGTTCTACAGTATTCGGGATATCATGTAATTTCAAGTCTAGGAAAATATCATGTCCTTGCGCTTGAATACGCTCTAGGAAGGGTTTACCACCCGCATAGAATAACTCCATGCCAACCTTCACATTCAGTTGTTGACCTTCAAATTGATCTAAAAAATGAAACAGGTCCTCTTGGTTGGAAAAATCTAGGGCAATAATCGGTTTTTTCGGATCCACAGGGCACTTCCTTTCCATAAATACAAGTTTGTTTTCTAAAAATGGGCAAAAAAAATAACCAACAACGAAAACAGGTTGCTGATTATACTAGCCGATGCCGGTTATAAAAAATGTTCGCTTTTATTGATATGGGTACAAATATTGGCGAACAGCTCTAATAAAAAGGTCCATCTTTGTTTCGCTAGTTCAGTTCTCCCCGTTTTTTTACTCTGTTGGCTATTTTACAGAGATATCCATACAGAGTCAACACTTATTTTTAGGAAATTCTAATTATTTCCCATAAAAAAGATGCTGGTAGTAAAGTATAAAATCTACGATTTTCGTCCTTACTGTGTACGGTCCTTATAGCCGTGGCACCACCGGGAGCCACGGTCTCCCGGTTTGAAATCGAGCCACGATCTCGATTTCATGCTCTTTCACGGNNNTGAAACTAATAACAAATTCCAATGAAAAAGAATTTTTCAAAAAAAAGGCGCCAACAACTCTTATAACGAATTGTTGGCACCTGTATTTACGGGCTTTTGTTCCAGCTTCTATAACGATAATTCAATTTTAGCGGTTTTTGTCGCACTCTGTTAAAACCTGTTCCAAAAGGCAGATCCATCTTCACTTCAGATTCATTCGCGCCACTCATTGAGTGGCACATCATAAATCTTCCAGTGACTTGGATCTAAACGCCTTTTGTCACACTCTATTATTTTTGACTTGCTTCTAATGATGCGCCAACGAAACCGTTGAAGATTGCTTGTGGACGGTTTGGACGTGAAGCGAATTCTGGGTGGAATTGAGATGCCACGAAGAATGGGTGTTCTGGAATTTCAATAATTTCTACTAAACGGTTGTCAGGAGAAGTACCAGAGAATACCATACCAGCTGCTTCAAATTGTTCACGATAGTCGTTGTTGAATTCCCAACGGTGACGGTGACGTTCTTCAACTAATGGTTGGTTGTCGTATAGTTCACGTGCTTTTGAACCTTCTTTTAAGGCACATGGGTATAGACCTAAACGTTGTGTACCACCCATGTTTTCAACACCAGCTTGTGTCAACATCAAGTCGATGACAGGATGTTCTGTGTTCGGGTTGATTTCTGTTGAGTTCGCATCTTTGTAGCCTAAAACGTTACGTGCAAATTCGATTGACGCTACTTGTAAACCTAAACAAATACCTTGGAAAGGTACATTATTTTCACGAGCGTAACGAATTGCTTCGATTTTACCTTCGATACCACGGTTACCAAAACCACCTGGTACAAGGATACCGTCAGCTTGACCTAAAATTGCTTCAACATTTTCAGCAGTTACTGTTTCAGAGTCGATCCAGTCGATATCGATTTCTGCATCATGGGCATAACCTGCATGACGTAATGATTCAGCAACTGAAAGGTAAGCATCTTGAAGTGATACATATTTACCTACTAAAGCGATTTTCACTTTCTTAGATAAGTTCAATACACGGTTTTCAAGGTTACGCCATTCACGCATATCAGCTTCTGGTGTTTCATCTAAGCCTAATACTTCGCAAACTTTGTCATCTAAGCCTTCTTGTTGTAAACGTAATGGCAATGTATAGATAGTTTCAACGTCGCGGTTTTCGATAACTGCATCTTCTTCAACGTCACAGAATTGTGCGATTTTTTGACGCATGTTGTCTGGCAATGGTTTTTCAGTACGTACAACCAAGATGTTTGGTTGGATACCCATACCACGTAATTCTTTCACAGAGTGTTGTGTAGGTTTTGTTTTCAACTCACCTGCAGCTGCAATGTAAGGAATTAAAGTTGTGTGGATGTAACATACGTTTTCTGGACCAACTTGGCTACGCATTTGACGTAATGCTTCGATAAATGGTGTAGATTCAATATCCCCAACAGTACCACCTACCTCAGTAATGACAACGTCAGCACCTGTTGTTTCACCGGCACGCAAAATCTTGTCTTTAATTGAGTCTGTAATATGTGGAATTACTTGGACAGTTGCCCCTAAGTAGTCGCCACGACGTTCTTTTTCGATTACTTCAGAGTAAATTTTACCTGTCGTAACGTTTGAATATTTATTCAGATTGATATCAATGAAACGTTCATAATGACCTAAGTCTAAGTCAGTTTCAGTACCATCATCTAATACAAATACTTCCCCATGTTGGTAAGGGCTCATAGTCCCTGGGTCAACGTTGATATATGGGTCAAATTTTTGGATAGTTACTTTCAAACCTCTGTTTTTCAATAATCGTCCTAATGATGCTGCTACTAAACCTTTACCGATTGAAGAAACAACCCCACCGGTTACAAAAATATATTTTGTCATGATATCCTTCCTTTTCCTAAAAATTTTATACTGTGCTAAGAAGGGAGAATCGAATAAATATTTTCCTTTGAAAAAATAAAAAAACCCCCGCCTTTCAAGCTGAAAGACAGGGAGTAACGTGTTCAATCACCTTAGTTGAAAACTAAAGTGCCCAAAAAGAATAATAATGCATTTGTCATTGTGAGTCAAGAAAAAACATTATTTTCATTTTAGATCACGTTTTTATTATCGACTAGAAATCTTCTTCGTCGTCTTCTTCGTCGTCAACCAATGATAAATCGCCTTCAAGGCCATCTTCTAGGTCGTCTTCTTCTTCATCGTCGCCTAAGTCACCTAAATCTGATGAGTAAGCTGCGATTTCATCTTCTTCATCTTCATCTTCGTCGTCGTAGATTTCTTCTTCGTCATCTACGTAATCGCCGTCTTCTGGGTCATCTGAAGCGTAGTCAATTAAGTCGTCATCTTCAGTAGCCGCAAACAAGCTCTTAGTTGTTTTGTGTTTAGATTTGATGTCTTCATCATCAATTGAAGAAATAATTTCTTCATCGATTGAATCAACAGCATACCATTCACGTAAGCCCCAACGGTTTTCACCTAAAGAAATAAAGCTACCATCGTAGTTCATTTCTGTATAGAAGTTTGCCATTTTGCTTTCTAATTCATCTTGAGACATGTTTAAGTAGTCTTGAATTTCAGCCAATAAATCATTGAATTCGTATACGTTGTTTGTTTCAACTAAAATTTCGTACGCTACTTCAATCATTGATAACTGTTCTCTGTTTTGACCAGCTAATCCTTTTAATTCCACTGCTAGTTCATCCTTTCGCCTTATAACCAACGTTCTGTGATTAATCGTCTAGTATATCCACTATATATTACTACACTTGGGCCCTTGATTGCAATGCGATTTGGTATTGACCAATCATTTCGCCTGCTTGATAGAGTTTATAGCTAATATCCGCGTCCACTTTTTGGTTGTCGCCCACTTCAACCTTCATATCTGTTAGCATACCTTGGAACACAATCGTGTGTTGGTTGGCAATCGGGTACAAGATATCCGTCATCGTATCCTTGACCAAAGTCATGGTCGTTTCAGTACCAAATGCTTGGCGACGAATCACCACTTGTTGGTCGCCCATAAATTTCAAACGCACATTCACTGGCGCTTCTGTAATCTCTTCTAGGTACTCAATATAAAAAGCAGAACCCACTTCATAGTAAAAACCACTTGTGTTGGTTGTGAATACTTCTCTCACTTGTTCGCCGTCTCGCGCTTGTTGTATGTAATTGTTCACTTGAACACGTATTGCTTTTTTCCCAGCCGCAGCCATAGGGTAGCCTCCTCTAATTTTCATCCTTTCTATTTTACCATGATTCAAGCCAAGGTCAAAGGTAATCAACCGCGAGAAACCGCCTTGAAATCACGATTGCAAGCCTTTTTATGCTATAATGTAGGCAAAAGTGACGAAAGGATCGACTTATGCTATTCGATAGTTTTCTACCAACGGATCAACCATTACAAATGGCTGTATATCAAGATATTTACCATGACAACGTCCCTCTATCTTTGGCGGACCATGATCAGTTATTGGCGCCATTTGCGGTTGACGATGCCATTCTGAATGCCATTAACCGCGGACAGTTTGATGCGCCGCTCGCCTTACATTTTTGGCCGACGAGCCCGACTGTTATTCTTGGTGGTATGGACACACGTTTGCCTGATTTACCGGCTGCTGTAAAGCATTTGCATGACAACACGGGTATCGTCCCAGTCGTACGTCCTGCAGGCGGTTTAGCGGTCGTTTCAGACCCAAACGTAGTCAATTTCACCCTCTTATTAGATACCAAGCACAAACGTCTGGCTATCGATGACGCCTACCAACTCATCGTTGATTTGATGCAAGAAGCCATGGACGCCCACAACATCCAGCTGGAAGTCGGCGAAATCGAGACATCTTACTGCCCTGGGAAATTTGATGTTTCGATTCGTGGGAAAAAAATAGCCGGCATCGCCCAACGACGTATTGGTCATGCGGTAGGAATTTACGTCTACATTTCAATCACCGGAGACCAAGCCAACCGCGGGCAAGTAGTTCGAGACATGTATGCCGCTGGTCGCGCAGACCTAGATGACAAGGATCGTTATCCGCAAGTAGATCCAGATATCATGCGTAACCTCAGCGATTTTACCGCCATCGACAGCGTACAAGATTTTATTGATGATTTCTTGACTGCTTTTAAAGTCAACGGCGTGACGGTTGAAAACCGTGATGTCACAACAATAGAAACGAGCGAATACCTAGAACGCATGCAGAAGCGCAATCAAGTAATCTACGATATTTTAGGCAAAGATTAATTTTTATCGCTACTTTCTGCAAATATAACGTATATATAGAGTGAATGACTTTCACCAAAGGAGACTGTTATGAGTATTGCCGAAGCAAGTAAACGCATCCCTGAAAAAGTATTCCGGGACCCCGTCCATGACTACATTCATGTGCAACAACAAGTGATTATGGACCTCATCAACACCAAAGAAATGCAACGACTACGCCGTATCAAACAAATGGGTACAGCTTCTTACACCTTCCATGGGGCGGAACATTCTCGTTTCAGCCATTCCCTAGGCGTGTATGAAATTGCCCGCAAGATTTGTGATAAATTTGTCCGCAATTATTCAATAGAAGATGGTGGCGTTTGGGATGATTCAGAACGCTTGGTTGTGCTATGTGCAGCCTTGCTACATGATATCGGGCATGGCCCTTTTTCCCATACCTTCGAAAGTATTTTTAATACCAATCATGAAGAAATTACCCAACAAATCATCTTGTCTGAAGATACTGAAGTCAACCATGTCTTACGTTCAGTTAGCCCAGATTTTCCGAATCAAGTGGCTTCTGTCATCAATAAGACTTATCCAAACCCGCAAGTTGTGCAATTGATTTCTAGTCAAATTGACGCTGACCGGATGGATTATTTATTGCGCGATTCTTATTTCTCAGGGACCAATTATGGGAATTTTGATTTGAGCCGTATTTTACGTGTCATGCATCCTTATAAAGATGGGATTCGTTTCGACTACAACGGGATGCATGCGGTAGAAGACTATATCACCAGTCGTTACCAAATGTACATGCAAGTTTACTTCCACCCTGTATCACGAGGTATGGAAATGCTTTTAAATCATTTGCTTAAAAGAGCACAGGAACTCTTTTTAACAGAAGACCCTTATCTAGACCACGAAACGCATGCACCATTCTTGGAACCATTCTTCATGCAAAATTGGACCTTGGATGACTATCTTCGTTTAGATGATGGGGTTTTACAAACTTACTTCCAACACTGGATTCATTTTGCCAATGACCCAATTCTAAAAGATTTGGCTGTGCGTTTTATTGATCGAAAACCATTTAAATCAGTGACCTATAGCGAAGAAGAAAATCAAGAGGACTTAAAAGTCTTGATTGATCTAGTGGGTAAATTGGGTTACGACATCCGTTACTACGTGGCTTTAAATTCACGTTTTGATTTACCATATGACTTCTATCGTCCGAGTGCCGAAAAACCACGTACGCAGATTGAATTGGTGGAAAAAAGTGGCAACATGGTGGAATTATCTGTCGCATCTAGCTTAATTGCTGCCTTTACTGGTCAACAACGCGGAGATGAACGTATTTTCTTACCAAATGAATTGTTCTATGGTAAGAACCGCAATAACATTACCTTGTTTGAACCAATCTTGAAGCAAATCCATGCTATGACCAAAAGTGGTAAACTGACGCCATTAGCAGAGGGTTTCGACGGGGATGACCAAATATAATCATAAAAATGAAGGGCTTACATCATGAATATGTAAGTCTTTTCTTATATAATAAAGACAACGGAGGTGGCAACATGGAATATATTCGCTTAAATAATGGTATTACCATGCCTAAACTAGGTTTTGGTGTTTTTCAAATTAATGATTTTGATGAATGTGAACGTTCTGTTCTTGATGCACTAGAGGTTGGTTATCGCTCTATCGATACAGCCCAATATTATCAAAATGAGGAAGCTGTTGGTTCGGCTCTAGATAAATCAGACGTCCCTCGTGGCGAGGTTTTCCTGACAACGAAAATTTGGCCAACGAATTTTGGCGAAGAGAAAACCGCAGATGCTGTCTACGGTTCATTGAAAAGACTAGATACCGACTATCTTGATTTAGTCCTATTACATCAACCATTCGGTGACTATTATGGTGCTTGGCGTGCTTTGGAAAAGTTACATCGCCAAGGAATCATTCGCGCTATTGGGGTATCCAACTTCTACCCAGGTCGCTACTTAGATTTTGTGAACTTTGTGGACACTGTACCAGCAGTCAACCAAGTGGAATCACACGTTTTCCATCAACAAGATGAATTGGCAGACACCATGTCAGGATATGGCACTGCCTTTGAAGCATGGGGACCACTCGCTCAAGGGAAACATGATTTCTTCACGCATCCCGTACTTGCGGAAATTGGGGCGAAATATGGAAAAAGTAACAGCCAAGTCGGTTTACGTTTCCTATTACAATTGGACCGCATCGTAATTCCCAAAACAACGCACCGCGACCGCATGATTGAAAACTTCGATGTCTTCGACTTCACCCTGTCTGATGAAGACATGGCTACTTTGAAAACACTCGAAACTGGCCAACCAAACACTTGGCCACATTGGGATCGTCGCCGCGTCAACCAAATCCTACAAATGAAAAACGCTGACTGGAAATAATTTCATTTAACAAAAACATCCACGAACCTATTTTCAAGGGGCGCGGATGTTTTTTTATTGTGATGGGGGTTTTCTGTCTAAAATAAATCACATTAGTAGTGAGTCTGTGCCTTATTTGCCTGAATAAGTCACCACCCTCCTCAAAAAATGGACACGCTCGTATACGATTAGTCGCTCATCTGGACACATGCAAAGAAGTTGGCTGCAACTCACATGCAACCTTAGGTTTTAATCTTTAGTGTCATCCGTTACGATCCCCAACCGTAACGGAAACCCTTTGAAAAGATCTTATAGCTTTACCCAAAAACACAAAAAGACATTCAAGCGATGGCTAGGCTTGAATGTCTTTTGTTATTAATGATTAGTCAATTTGTATTGGTTTGATTATTTAGAAGTTAATGCGTCTACTGCTTGGATAGCGTAAGCAACGTCAGTTGCAGTTACTTCTGGGTCAAAGTTTTGTAATGTTTCACCTTCAGAAGTTGCTAATTCACCGACTTTCACTAAGTCTTCGAATGATGCATTTTCCAAATGGATGTCTGCTAATGTTGTTGGTAAACCAATTGCTTTGAAGAAGTTCGCGTATTTCAAGATTTCTTCTTCTGAACGGCTTTCTAATACTAATTGTACCAAGACACCGTAAGCTACTTTTTGACCATGAGTCAAGTGGTGGATGTCACCTGTTAAAGCTGTGAAACCGTTGTGGACTGCATGTGCTGCCGCTACCCCACCGTTTTCAAATCCTAAACCTGATAGTAAAGTATTTGCTTCGATGATTGCTTCTACTTGTGGTGTTACTAAGTGTTGTTCTACGGCTTTGTAAGCTGCGATACCTTGTTCAAACAAGATTTCTTCTGCTTTTTCAGCGATCGCAGTACCAGCTAATGTTGCTTTACCACCAGCCATTGTAGTTGCATTACGTTTTTGAGATGCTTTTGCTTCTACTAATGTAGCCATTGCGTCACCCATACCAGATGCGAATAGGAATGCTGGTGCACCTACGATGATTTGTGAGTCAACTAATACTAAATCAGGGTTTTTGTTGTAGAATTTGTAACCTTCGAATACACCTTCGTCAGAGTAGATGACTGATAATGAACTTGTTGGTGCATCTGTTGAAGCAGTTGTTGGTGCAACCACGATTTTAGTACCTAAAGCATCGTTTACAGCTTTAGCTGTATCTAATGTTTTACCACCACCTAAACCAACGACTACGTCTACGTTTAGATCTTTACCAATGTTTGCGATACGTTCGATTTCACCTTTAGAAGCTTCACCTGTGAATTCTTCGTAGTGGTAATCAACGCCTGCGTCTTTGAAGCTTTTTTCTACTAATTCGCCTGCGATACCCCAAACGATTTTATCTGCCATGATAAATGCTTTGTTACCCATTTTTCCGACTTCTTCACCGATTGTTGCTAAAACGCCTGCGCCTTGGATATATTTTGCTGGTGAGATAAATACTTTTTTCATAATTTGAGAACCCCTTTCAAAGGTTAAATGTTATTTTTTCATCGTGTTAGTTTTGTTAGTTTTGTTAGTTAGTTAGTTTGATTATTGTTCTTAGTGACGTTGTGATAATGAATTGTTATTTGTTTGTAAGATAAATAATTTTTCATTGTTTTTTTAGTGTTTCGTTTTAATTGTGATTTATTTTTTATATACGTTTTTATTTCATTGGTGAGCGCCAACATCGTTTAGCTGCAACTACACCCTGAAGAATTGTTAGTCATTCTTTTTCACCCCTTAGTTGTCTTGTGATAAAGTTTGTGAAAATTTTATATTATTCCGAATTCCATATTCTCGAATTCGAATTAACTTATGAACATAGTATAGCAAGGCACTTACTTTTTGTCAACACTTTTCACTGACTTTTTTTGACCATTCACAAATATATTTTGACGAATAGACGAAAACCATTGATATGTATAGATTTATAGTGGTTGATGAAATTTGAAGTTTTGTGATATTTCCTTTGATTGCATACAAAAAAGCCATACATATTAAAAAATATGCATGACTTTTTGACAAAATATTAAGCATCAATCTTGGCTAAAGGTTTGCCCGCTTCGATGAGCGCCTTATTTCGGCTAAAGCCAAAGGCAATAATCATTAGCACAAAGCCGGCAAATAATAGAATGATGGATATTGGCATGATATCAGCGAGTGGACCAAATAGAGACATGCCAAGTGGTAACATTGCGGTATTGATCATGGACATAACGCCAAAAACGCGTCCAAGGTAGGCGTCTTCTACGTGCTCCTGAATGAGCACCATGGCTGGTGTATTGAAGAATGGTACGGCAATTCCAGTTAGGACCATCAAGACGACATAAGCCCAAAAATTGGTCGTCATACCTAACCCCAAGGTACAGGCCGCTAGTAGAAAAGCACCTATCGAGATGGTTTTTGTACGGTTTGGAAAACCACCCCACCAGGAGATGATACCTCCACCAAGGACAAAACCAGCAGAAAAGGCGATTTCGATTGCTGATAATCGCCATACTTCATCGCCATAAGTACGGGTAACTACCAGTACCGGCAACATGGACGCAGGAGCGACCATAATCATATACAAGGCTAGCAAAATAAAGAGATTGCGTAGGAATTCGTGTTCCCAAACGTAGCGGATACCTAATTTAAAGTCATCCATATAGCTCGCTTGTTGTTCTTGATTAGCTTTATCGTGGGTTTTGACTTTTAGGAATAACATGGTAAAGATGGCTAGACCGGCCGTCACCACGTCTACTAGGAATATCTGTGATAAGGGCCACACTGCAAATAAGGCGGCTGCAATTAAGGGTGATCCGAAGTTTAAGATTCCCTGGATAGAGGAATTCAATCCATTAATTCGTGTCAGATGTTCTTTTGGCACGATTTGTGGTAAAACGGCACCGACTGCCGGTGTTTGAATAGCAGCACCTAAGGCACGGATAGCCGCCACAATCAGCAACATCCATATTTCCTGGTACCCAATACTATAGAAATAAACCAAGACAAGGGTAGCAATCGCAATCCCCCCATCCGCCAACATAATTAATAATTTTCGGTTATAGCGGTCAGCCCACACACCCGCAAATGGTGACAGTAGGAAAGTTGGTAGAAAACCGCAAACCATATATAAGGTCAACATAAGTCCCGAGCCGGTTTCAATCGTGATATACCACATGATAGCATATTGGACGATAGAGGAACCAAATAAGGATATACCTTGGCTCGTTAAAAATATGATGACGTCACGAACCCAATTCACTTGCTTTATTTCATTCGATTCACTCATCGAATCCCCCCTAAAAACGTTTCTCCGCTCCATTTTACTTGAAGCCTTTTATCTTTGTCTATTGTGACCAATATTTCGCCACAATATTTTGAACATTGCTTTTTGAATCGTCGGAAAAAGACCATCCGCACCAAGTCGTTTAGACAAAAAAAGTGCCCGGCATATCCCGGACACATATTTTTTACAGATAAGCGTTACTTATCTAATGTTTGCATGAAAGCATCCATTCTGTTCATGGCTTCTGCGATATCTTCATACGCTGCAGCATATGAGAAACGGAAATGGCCTTGACCACCTGGTCCAAAAGCAGAACCTGGAATGACGCCGACCTTACCTTTTTCAGCTAAATCTAAGGCAAAACGTTCGTCATCATCGCCATAAACAGCTGGAATACGCGGAAAGACGTAGAAGGCACCGGCTGCTTCAGGTACTTCGATACCCATAGCTTCTAAACGACCGACAATTAATTGACGACGACGGTTGTATTCATCGCGCATATCGTCAACGGCTTGGTCTCCTTGGTTATAAGCTGCGGCACCTGCCCACTGATCTGGCGTAGACACACATGTGACCATTGTTTGGAAGATTTTAAAGAATTCTTCATATAAGTCAGCTGGAATATGTAGGAACCCTAATCGGAAACCAGTCATGGCAAAAGATTTTGATGCACCTGCTAGTAAAATGACTTGTTCTGGCAATTCTTCAAGGATTGAGTAATGCGGTTCGCCGTATACTAAATCAGCATAGATTTCATCTGACAAAACATAAACATCCGGGTGTTGACGTAACACTGCAGCAAGTTCTTGAATTTGCGCCTTGGTGTAAGTCGTACCAGCTGGGTTGTTTGGATAGTTCAACATAACCAATTTAATTTCAGGATGAGCTGATAATTGGGCTTCCAAAGCTTCAGCAGTCAAAGTGAAATCATCATTAGATGTATCAAATTTAATGGTATCAGCGCCTGATAAAATAGAAGCATAACCATATAAAGGGAAGTAAGGTGACGGAATAAATACTTTATCCCCTTCGTTCAATAAGGCCATCATGGTAATCATAAAACCTTGCGTAGCCCCAACAGTCACCAATACTTGATCCCAATTTAAATCAAGATTTTGACGGCGTTTGTAGTAGTCCGCAATAGCATGGCGTAATTCAGGTAGGCCATCTGAAGGTGCATAGTGCGTTTGGTTTTCATCAATGGCACGTTTGGCCGCTTCTTTCACAAAAGTGGGCGTATCGAAGTTGGGTTCTCCAATGGTGAAGTTTAATAAATCTGGAATATTGGAAACCTTGGCGTCAAAGGCGCGGATTTCGGATTTGGTAATTTGAGCTAATCGTTTATTGATCGTCATTGGGAACATCCTCTCATGTTTGGAAATTTAGATATTTGTTTGTATTCTATCATTAATCTTTCATGATGAGTAGGTCATGTATGTAAAGCTTGAAGTGTTTTCATGAAAAAAGGACTAAAATCAAAGACTTTAGCCCTTTTAAACATAAAATATGAAATCTTCGTTTTTCGTCCTTGCAGTGTACGTTCCTTAAAGCCGTGGGACCAGCATAGTATGAGAGAAAAAGCGCTCAGCCCACAACCAGTGGAAGAATAATCTGCTCACCAATAAGCTGTCTAACTAACTTTCAGCTAAACCAAATGAATCAGGGGTTAGGCTTAAGATACCGTCTAGTTTTGTTGCGATAGTATCCTGTAAATGATGGGTAATCATAATCACCGTTAAGTTAGGGTTTGCCAAAAGGTCTTGTTCAATTTTTAAAGCCGTTTCTTGGTCAAGGCTAGACGTACCTTCATCCAGGAGAATGATGCGTTTGCCATGAATTAAGCCCCTGGCTAAGGCCAGACGTTGTTTTTGCCCACCAGATAAAAGACGGCCTGCTTCACCAATATCTGTATCCAAACCATTAGCTAAACCTTGAACTAGGTCTGTAAGACCCGCTTTATCGAGTGCTGCCCAAACCTCTTCATCTGAAAATACATTATCCAAGGTGACGTTATCCCGGATACTGCCCTCAAACATAAATGGTAGTTGATCTAAATAGATAATTTCTTGTCTAATATCATAGCCATCCACGTCTCTTAATTCGTTGCCCATCAATTGGACGGAACCACGATAATCCGTCAACTTCCCATTTAAGATATTGAGTAAGGTTGTTTTCCCTGACCCGCTTTTCCCAACGATGGCATATTTATGACCAGCTTCGAAAGTATAATTCAATTGATCAAAAATAGCCTTATCGCCATAGGCATAAGCAAGTTCATCCAAGTGAATGGTGGGTTCTCCTGCTGTAAAAGGTACATATACTTTGTCTGGATTAGCCTGGATACTATCGAATTTTTCAAATATTGGCTCAACCATCCGGACTTGAATCCAGTAATTATTAATGTTTCCTACACTATTAAAGAGTTGCGAACTCAACCCATCTGTGGCAATAATCGACCCAATCGGCACAATTTGACGGAAAGCTAAAAAGGCAGTTAGTCCCCAAACTCCGATTTGACCAAATACGTTGCCGGTTGCACCTAAAATAGCTGAATAAGTCATTTGCTTATATTGGTGGACAGTCGCTTTCCCCACATCTTTAGATCCTTGCGCTATACGCTTGGTAATCCGTGACAACAAGTTATAAGAAAATAAGGTGTCAAATCCTTGTAGGGAATTCGTGATTACCTGCATGAATTTTTCTTCTTCCTCTGTCGCAGCTAAGGTCGCAGCTTGAACGCGTTTGGTCATCAATCGTGGCAATAACAAGGTAATGACAGATGATACAAGTGAAAATAACAGAATGGACCAATGGAAATACAGTAAAGCAATGATGGCACCAATACCCATAAAAATTAAGGTAATCATTTCATAAACCGCATCAATACCATTTGTTTCAATCGTTTGCATATCATTCGTTAACCATGAGGCTAAGCTAGCAGAATGCTTCTCATGGTAAGCTTGGTAAGATAGTTGCTCAATCGATTGCGTGATGTCCTTACGAATAGCTGTAATCATCTTTTGTGTGACATAAGCTTGGTAGGGAATTTTAAATAAAAGACTGACCACATACAAGAGTTGTAAACCCGTCACCCATAAAATTCCCACCCACATTGCTTGCCAATCAAAAGCAATTAAGGCATTTAATACATTTGCATTCAGGACGCTAGACAATATTTGGGCAACTGCCCCAATGAAAATCAACCCAACTAACAAAGCATTCTCCCGCCAATACCTCAAATAATATTTCTTCATAGAACCTCCTCAATGCAAACTTTTCTTTAACACGTTTCGACTTAACAGTTATACTAACATCAATATTAAAAAAAACTAATGTTTTATTTCTTTTTATAATTATATTATCATTTTGTGAAATCCAAGAAATAAATCTCCCAAACCTGACCCTACTGAATCTATTTCTATATCCACCTATATAAACAATTACAGATTTAGTAAAGATTTCTTTATTGCTACACTTGGTTTTTTAGATAAGCTATAATAAAGAATGAAAAGTAATCGACAGTTTTCATGCTGTAAACTTACTTTTGATAAAATTGCCTAATGAGGAGTGTATCAAATGGCACAACGTAGATATAATACCGACATGGTGAACGACCAGGCATTGGCCCTGCGCAACGAAAACCGTCAAAAAGCCGCAGCCCTATCCGAAGACATGCGCTCATTCTATGACGATTGCGAAACCTATTTCCTAACCAGCGCCCCTGGACAAACAGCCATTTACCAAGAACTGAGTAAACTAATCGAACGCCTGCAAATCGCAGAATTACGTCAAATCTCTGCCGAAGAAGTCCTAGGCATGTCAGGTGAAGACTATTGTAAACTAACCCTTCGCCGCCTAAACATCGCTCGTTACGACTTCGATATCCGCAAATACATCCCTGGCGTAGTAGCCTTTGTACTACTAACCCTTACCATCTACGCGATATACATGTTCATCGCAGGCTACGCATGGTGGGGCGACTTTGCATCCGCAATTCAAATGCCGGTCGCAGTATCAGGACTAGGACTACCCTTGCAAATATTCGTCGTTTTCTCAGCCCTATTCTTCTGGGTCCAATTCCGACGCAACACATCATTCGGCCGTAAATGGTATCAAGACTTCAACATCCTGTACCTATTCTCAGCCGTATTCGCTAGCATCCTAGTCGTCGTCCTACCATATGTCATCCATACCTATCGCGTAGCCCAATTCAACCTACCCGTATGGTTCATCTGGTTCATCGACGCCATCTTCCTTGGCTACTACATCTTGTCCGAATACTTCAACGTCGGCGACAAAGTAGACGATTGGATTTCAAACCGTGTGGCGAAAAGTAATACTGCCGCTGAAGCTGCACCTACTGTAGATGCCTACATGACTGGCCAAGCAGGAGTCAGCGACGGCACACCAACGCCTGTGAAGGAAGCCGAATTAAACAATGACGAAGCAAACGGCTCACCCGTTTCTGACGAACCAATGCGCTTGAACAACTTGTGGAATACTTTAATGCTGAAACGCCCAATCTTGAACCGTAAAACCTACCGCGAAATGCAAGAGCGTCAAGAAAAAGAAGACCACAAAGCAACAAATGATCACAAACGTAAGAAATAAGTAGTATATGTAAAAGGAGCAATTTACGTGAAGATTGCAATCATTGGTGCCGGGATGGTAGGATCTACCGCTGCCTTTTATTTATCCCAAGACCACGACGTAACCCTATATGATGATGGCCACGGCCAAGCAACCAAAGCAGCTGCCGGGATTATCTGTCCCTGGTTTTCCAAACGTCGCAACAAGCCTTGGTATCGTCTAGCCAATGGCGGTGCCCATTTTTACCGAGACCTACTAGCAGACCTAGCCGAAACCGGCATCGAGACCACAGCTTATCAACAAAAAACAACTTGGCTGTTGAAGAAAAAACCCAAACTCATCGATGATTTGATGGCAATCGCTCAAAAACGCCAAGTGGATGCACCATTAATTCAAGAAATTCACAAGTTATCCCCAAGTTATCAACAGGCTGCATTTCCAGCTTGGCGCTACGACGGTGATTTGATTCAAACCGATGCCGGTGCCGTTGTTGACGGCCAAGCCTTGTGCCAAGATTTACTGGCTGGTGCCCGTACATTTGGTTTACGTGTGAAGGATATGAAAGTGTCATTAGACAAAATTTCCGACCATGAAATTATCGTGAAAGAAGACCAAGAATCCTATGATATCGTGGTTTTAACTAGTGGTGCTTGGTTACCAAGTCTCTTAATAGGTCACGACTATCAAGTGGACATCAGACCACAAAAAGGCCAACTAGCAGTCATCCAAACCGATTGGGACACAAGTCAAATTCCTTTAATCATGCCAGAAGGTGAAGGCGATATTATCCCTCATCTTGATGGCAAAATCTTCATTGGTGCCACCCATGAGGATGAAAAAGGCTATGATTTATCCACAGAACCTAGTCAATTGGCGGACATTTTGTCCACAGCCTATGCCCTTGTGCCGGAATTAGCCGATTTTCCTGTGAATGAATTAAAAGTCGGCACCCGCGCCTATGCCAGTGATTATGCGCCCTTCTATGGGCCAATACCTGACCAAGCCAATTTATATGTGGCGAGTGGTCTTGGTTCCAGTGGTTTAACAACAGGTCCCTTAATTGGTCGAGAACTTGCGCGCATGATTAACGGAGAGGCAACAAAACTAGATCCAAGCGATTACCCCGTTGGCAACTACATCAGTCGAGATTAAGTCTGCAACACAAAAAGAGGAAGTCCTCATGCAATTGCGTGATGACTTCCTCTTTTTTACTGCTGAAAATTAATCTTCTGCTACCGCTTGAGCGTCTTGACGTTTATGCATCATAAACAAAACTTGGCGTGCAATTGGTTGTGCCACTAATGCTTCAATGGCAAAGGCAATCGCAAAGTTTCTTGGCCAATTGATGTGGAATGTTTGGAATGGCAACCAAGAAATTTGGCCCATACCAATCCAAGTACCAATAATGGTCATGGAGATAGACATCAAGAAAACATTGAACAAGATATTTACTGTTAATGTTGCATTAAAACTATCTCCCTCTGACAAAAAGTTTTGCGTCATTTTTTCCGCAATTGGATGTGTGAGTAAAACTAAAATCACAACTGCAATCCAAATAAATGGCAATACTTTAAGGGTCATTTTCCATGTTTCCAAACTAAAACCCATTTGGTACATAGTAATGGTTGGCCCAATCGTGTTCACTGAAATTAATGAGACAATTAATAAAAAGATGACAAAATCCTTACCTGAACGTGGTAATTTCATATGAAAATCCATTTTTCCTTTTTCCTCCTAAAAATCTCGCATAAAAAAGACCAGCAATCCCATGGTGTATGGAATTGCTGATCAATTATACGCAATTTGTTATCCTTGGTCAGTCTATCACAATTCAAACAAAGATTTCTAATACTTTCGAACAAAAACGCAAAAAAAGTTGAGATGCGATCCACACCTCAACTTTCTTCTTTATTTAATGTCTCGTAGACATGTGGTTTTTGCACAAGGCGCAAACCATATAGGACTATTCATTTTTCATTAAATTAAACTAAAACAAGCAAATTATTGACGGTTGTTTTGTTCACGTAATAAGTCACGGATTTCTGTTAATAATACTTCTTGGCTATCAACAAGTGCAACTTCTTCTTCTTCAGCAGCTTCTTCTTCTTTAGCAAATTGGCTCTTCAATGAAGCAACAGCTTTCATAACGAAGAACAATACTAAAGCGATGATCAAGAATGAGATGATTGCTTGGATGAAGTTACCTACTGTTAATACAGCTGAACCGATGTTTACTGTGATTGAAGTGAAGTCTGTTGAACCTAAAATCAAACCAACAAATGGCATAATAATGTCGTTTACTAATGAATTAACGATAGCAGTAAAAGCAGTTGCCATTACAACCCCGATAGCCATATCTAATACATTACCCTTAGCGATAAAATCGCGGAATTCTTTTAACATGTGTTTTTTCCCCCTAAAATTAAAATAAAAATAAATATAATGAATAGTACATATCCATTAAACCATATGTATGAAAAAATGTAAAAAAAAAGACGAAAATTATACAAAAAAAGTACAATTTTCGTCTTTCTCATAAACAAGGTTCTATAATAAATAGTGTTGG
>NZ_RKMG01000017.1 GCF_003797145.1 Aerococcus agrisoli
TAACTTTTTGGGTCCACTATAAACATCACACGGCTTTTTTAGTATTTGTTATTGTGCTATAACTGGTAACCACATTTGACCAAGGTGTTGGTCTTCTTTGATTTCCATATGAACCACTGCATTTGGGCCACCAACATAAGCGTAGTCGGTAATTTCGTTTAAAACTTGACCAAATGCTGCATAGGTTAATAAGTCATTCAATGTTTGACGATCATCGGCTTTATCTTCAATGATTAAGTATTTACCTTCAGGGAAGTCCGTAACTTTAACTGTACCATCAATTTCATGGTCAGATTGGACGCCAACAGAATGCATCATTTTATTATCTACGGCTTCATTAATCACAAATAGGTGACCGTCAATCGATTCATCGATTAATTTTTGAACTGTGCCGTCTTCATTTACTTTTTGCCAGAAGGCAGCTTTTTGTTTGTTGATTTCTTCAAAATCTGTGTAATCAGCGACTAATTCAGTACTCACGCCTACTAGTGTAAAGGCTTCTTTGTCTTCAAAATAATGATGGGCCATATTTTTCTACACTCCTTTAAATAATGCTTTTACAAGTTTATTATCCATAAAACGAATAGGTTTTTCAATTTATAAGTGATATTATGAAAAAAGTGCAAACCGAAAAAGAAACAGGTTCAACTTAGCAAGTTTTTATTCAATTAATTTACGGCCAGCATTCCCATTTTCAATATTTTCTAAAATGTCGCGATTCATACGGCCTTGTTCATATTGGGCACGCCAATCTAAGAATCCAGCATCTAAACCGCGAATAAGAACTTCTGCAGTACCAATATTGGTTGCAAGTGGGATGTTGTATACATCACATAAACGGATTAAGGCATTCACGTCAGGTTCATGAGGCATAGCGGCCAATGGATCACGCATAAAAATAACTAAATCCATTGCATTTTCAGAGACAGCGGCACCAATTTGTTGGTCACCACCAAGTGGACCTGATTTGAAACGATGTACGTTTAAACCAGTGGCATCAATAATCCGTTGACCTGTTGTACCCGTGGCAAATAATTCATGCTCGGCTAAAATCGGTTGGTAGGCTAGTGCGAAAGTAACCATCATATCTTTCTTTGAATCATGAGCAATTAGTGCAATTTTCATTCAGAAAATCCTCCATTTCAATCAAAAAGATTACATTTTTAAACGCGATTTGCCTCAAGATGCAGATTGTTAAAATACTTTTAATAAATGCGAAATCCTGAAGTGAACCCCATTATTCTGCTATAATTGTACCATAGAACATAAATTATTCAGTTTGCATTTTCTTTGAATAATTGAGTGGGAGGGTAAAATGAATAGACCAATTGGATTTTTAGATTCAGGTGTTGGTGGGCTAACCGTTGTAAAAGAAGCCATGCGCCAATTACCTAACGAATCAATCATATATATTGGTGACAACGCTCGGTGCCCTTATGGACCGCGAAGCGTTGAAGAAATTTCGAAATTTACCAATCAAATGGTAGATTTTCTTTTAACAAAAGATATTAAACTATTAGTCATTGCGTGTAATACAGCGACTGCCGTATGTTTAGACGAAATTAAAGCTCGCGTAGAAATTCCTGTTATTGGTGTTATCCAACCAGGTGCACGTGCAGCCAATAAATATACTGAAAATGGTAAAATCGGTGTATTGGGTACTGAAGGAACAATTAAAAGTGGCATGTATGTGAAAACATTGCGTCAAAAAAATAAGACTTTAAAAATTACGTCGCTCGCTTGTCCACCATTTGTGCCTTTAGTTGAAAGCCAACAATACAATACACCACTAGCAAAAAAAGTTGTTGCTGAAGCTTTGGTAGCGCTAAAAAATAAAGGCTTAGATACAGTCGTTTTAGGTTGTACCCATTACCCATTGCTACGTGATTTAATTCAAAAAACATTGGGCAATACAGTAACTTTGATAGATTCGGGTCAAGAAACGATATCAGACGTATCCATCTTGTTGGATTATAATGATATTGCAAAATTATCGGATGATGACTCACCAACAAGGCGAAATTATTATACGACTGGATCACCTGAATTATTTAAAGAGATAGCTGATGACTGGTTGGAGGGTGACATTCACGTAGAACGTGTCACTATTAGTGAACTAGAAACCATTCAAGCGAACATGAAAAGGGGTTAACAAATGAAAGAAGTAATGATTGCAACAGCCAATTTAGGCAAAGCCAAGGAATTTAAAAGCCTGTTTGCTCAGTACGACATTGAAGTGAAAACTTTACTAGATTTCCCTGACTACCCAGAAATTCCTGAAACAGGCGAAACTTTCATTGAAAATGCGACAATTAAAGCGACAACCGCTGCGAAAGACTTAAATATTCCAGTCATTGCAGATGACTCCGGCTTATCAGTAGATGCTTTAGATGGCGCTCCTGGCGTTTATTCAGCACGTTACGCTGGACCTGAAAAAAGTGATGCCAATAATCGGAAAAAATTGTTAGCTGCATTAACTGACGTAGCTGATGACCAAAGAACTGCACGTTTCCATACCTATCTAGTGGTCGCCAACGCCGAAGGCCAAGTATTGAAATCATATCATGGTACATTAGATGGCTTCATTACACGTGAAGAACGCGGAGACAATGGTTTTGGTTATGATACTATTTTTTATGTACCGAGCGAAGACAAAACAACCGCACAAATGTCGGCTGAACAAAAAGATAGTTTAAGCCACCGCGGAAATGCACTTCGTTTATTAGCAAAAGATTTAGAAAATGGGGAGTTGAATTTACATGAAGATATTAATCGCTAGTGACAATCATGGGGATCATGAAGCTTTGTTGAATTTAATCGTACAATCGGACGACGATATCGATGTATTCATTCATTGTGGAGATTCTGAATTAGCTGAAGATGATACAATTTGGGGAATTTTCCATACTGTTCAAGGAAATATGGATTATGCCCACTTTAAAGATGCGATTTCATTGGCAACACCTGAAGGAAAAATTGTGGTTACACACGGTCATTTATATGATGCCAACCGTGGCGTTGATAAATTAGTTGATTTAGCCAAAGCAAACGATGCTGAGGTTGTCTTATATGGTCACACACATAAGATGGATGAACAAGATATTGATGGGGTTAAAGTGATTAACCCAGGCTCTATTAGCCAACCTAGAGGTAAATATTCTTATCCATCATTCGCCATTTTAGATTGGACAAATGGTCAAAAAGAAGTGACTTTCTATAATAAAGATTGGGAAGTTATTAACGAAATCGGTTAAATTAAAAGTCGACATCGTCGTTGATGAGACAATAGATTGTAAATTAAAAGCGATTGGCCTCGGCCAATCGCTTTTTTAGTATGGTGATTTTCACAAAAAACTAACCGGGTCTACGAGAATCGTAAACGGGTAGGGTCACGCCATTTTCTACAAGTGTACGTGTCAGTTTTTCATAGTAGTAAGAGCGGACAGGCATCTTATCAGCATCGTTAGTATTTAGCACAACGCGGAAGAATAGACGGCCAAAACTGTCTCGTTGGTAACCCCAAATATTTGGTTGCCCCATTACGCGTTCGTCGGCCACTGTTGCTTCTAAACTATGTTGAATTAATTGCTCGATGTGTTTCAAGTCAGTATTTGGATCAACATATAGGTCGATGTATACATGTTTGGTTGTATTCGATGAGTTGGTTACGTTCGTAATATTGCGATTTGGGATGTAGTGACGAGAACCGTCATCTCCACTAAGAACGGTCGTACGAATGCCTGTTGAGATAATCGTTCCTGATAAACCAGCGATTGTAACATAATCACCAACACCAAATTGATGTTCTAATAAGATAAAGAAGCCATTCACGACATCTGTAATAAATCCTTGTGCACCCAGACCTAAGGCAAGTGAAGCAACCCCGGCACCAGCGATTAGTGTCGCAACGGGTACGCCAATAATTGCTAATATTGAGTAACCTAATAGGAAGAAGTAGGTATATTGCACGACGTTTTCAACTAATTTGTGAATCGTTTTGTTACGTTTTAGTGATCCTGTTTCACGGTTTTCAATACGTTTGGCATCTCGTTCAAAATAGAGGTCAACAATACGGTCGACAATTTTCTTGATTAACCAAAATACGACGATGGTCATGACTAATTCCACCATTACCGATACAATATCCGAAATGATGCCTGCATAATCAATGGATTCTACATAGGTTTGCCACCATTGTTTCAAATAAATCATCCTTTCCATTTATAGCCTTCCTTTTCATAGTATCTAAGACTTTTGGACTTGTAAAGTTATTTGCAAGTCCGTCACTAAATGATTTTACTAGGTAAATGTGTTTTTTTCATGATAAATATACGTGATTATTTTTGTAAAGCCTTTGCATGGTATGGTAAAATACTTTTATAGTTATATTATATTTCCAGGTTCGTATAATGTGGAAATGAAAAAGGAGTGATTTGTACATGACAGGAGGCCAAATTGCAGGCTTAATCGCAGCGATTGCATTTGCAGCTTTAGTCGTCTACATTATCTTGTTCTTACGTGAATTGACAAAAACCATGAAAGAAGTTACGGGGATTGTGAATGAAGCGAATGAATCAGTTAAGGTAGTAACGAAAGATGTGGATGCACTTTCAATTGAGGTTCAAGGGTTACTAAATAAATCCAATGTACTTTTGGATGATGTAAATGGAAAAGTAGCTCAAGTAGATCCATTGTTTAAGGCAATTGGAGATATTGGTGTAACTGTTTCAGATGTCAATGATTCAACACGTAATCTTGTATTAAATATTACCAATACGGCGCAAACCAAAGTGGATGATATTAAAGGCAAGATGACAGAAACACCTGAAGCTAGCGAAGAAGCTACTGCAACAGTGAAGGTAGCGAATGTATCAGGCCAACCAACTGTTTCTGGAATACAAAAGGTAGGTAAATCTGCCAAAGCTTTATACAAAAAACATCAAGTGCGCAAAGCACAAGAAAATTCTACAACTAAACCATACTAAAATTGAATTAGAAAGAGGGAATTCTACATGTCAAGAAATACTGGATCATTCTTATTAGGCGCTATTATCGGTGGTACTGCAGGTGCTGTTGCAGCTTTATTATTTGCACCTAAATCTGGTCGTGAACTACGCGATGATTTAAACCAACAAGCAAATGTTATTCGTGACACTGCCTTAGATTATGCGGATATCGTTTCTGAAAAAGGAAATGCAGTTTACCAAACAGCTACTGAAGCAGCACAAGATATCCGTGTCAACTTATCTGAATCTGCTGAAGCGTTAAAAAATCAATTAAACGAAGCAACACAAGAAGCGAGCAAACAATACCAAACAGCTCGCGAAGAAGTTGCAAATGCTTATACAGCAGCCAAAGATACAACTACAGCAGCTACTGAAATTGCTAAAGAAGAAGTAAAAGCTGGTGCTGAAGAAGCGAAAGTTGTTACAGAAGTAGCAAAAGAAGATAGCCAACCAATCAAAGAAGATGTTGATGCTGTGAAAGAACAAGTACAAGAAGTAAAAGAAAAATAATGTTTACTTTCAAGTAAAGTAAATTTCGAGACCTATAAACAAGCCTATAAATAGGGGCGTTTATAGGTCTTTTTGTATATAAAAATGAAAACAATGCAATATTTTCATAAAATTGATGAAAACTACTTGTCTATTTTTGCAAATACTGATAGAATATGAAAATGTGTATGAAAGCAAACGGGATATAGAAGAAAACGTTTGCAAGAACGCGTTTTTAATGCTATATTTGGCATTGTAAATATGAAAACAAAACGTAAAATATGAAAAAGGGAGCTTAACTATGGATAAACAAACTGTCACTATCTACGATGTAGCGCGTGAAGCGCAAGTTTCAATGGCTACAGTATCACGTGTGGTTAATGGGAATACAAATGTAAAACCATCTACACGAGCAAAAGTATTAGAAGTTATTAAACGATTAGACTACCGTCCAAACGCAGTAGCACGAGGGTTGGCAAGTAAGAAAACAACAACTGTTGGGGTGCTATTACCAGATATTACGAACAACTTCTTTAACTCATTAGCATTAGGTATTGATGACATTGCTTCAATGTATAAATACAACATTATCTTAGATAATGCGGATAATAAAAAAGAATCACAAGTATTATCAAATATCTTGGCTAAACAAGTAGATGGTGTCATCTACATGGGTCACCAATTATCTGATTCGGTACGTGAAGAAATTAATCGTACAAACACACCTTTCGTATTAGCTGGTTTAAATGATACGAAAAATGAAATTCCATCTGTAAATATCGACTATACGCAAGCCTTCTACGAAGTAGTTATAGGTTTATTAGAACAAGGTTACCAACACATTGGTTTCTTAGCTGCAAAACCTTATTTCACTAATAATACTGACCGTTACAACGGTTACGTAAAAGCTTTAGAAGAAGCAGGTAAATCAGTAGATCAAGATTTATTATTTGAAACAGCAGACTCTCGCTTCAAAAATGGTGAAGAAATTGCTAGCCACATTAAAGATTCTAAGGCGGATGCTTTAGTTGTTGTTGGTGATGAATTAGCTGTTAAAGTAACGAACTTCATGGTGGATAATGGCGTAAAAGTGCCAGAAGAATTTGCGATTGTTACATCAAACAATACAGCATTAACTGAAATTGTACGTCCGTCATTAACTTCTATCGAACCACCATTGTATGATATTGGTGCCGTTTCAATGCGTATTTTAACGAAATTAATGCATAAAGAAGAAGACGTAGAAAATCACGTTACTTTACCACATAAATTTGTGTTGAGAGATTCTACTAAACACTAAGATGATTTGTAAGATCAGGCAGAGATGTCTGATCTTTTTTTATATTGTACTTTTCAATCGAAAACTTCTTATTGTTGTTTGAAAACACTTCCATTATGATTACTGTGTAAGGGAGGGGGAATCATGAAACAAGTTAAAGGTGGATACAAAATCCTTATTGCTATTATGGTGATATTTGTGGTTTGTTTAAGTGGTATAGGATTAGCGTTTCAAGCAAAAATGAACGGCGACGATGCTGCCGAGTCAAGTTCACTTGCTAGCCAAGAAAGTGCATCAATGAGTGTTTCTACAAACAAAATTGAGACCCCAGCCTTCTTATCTGATTTGCTTCAAAAAGAATATGCGGCTTTATGGTAAGGGCAAGAGGGTACAGTTGTTTTGCGGTCTGTAGGGGATATATTAATTCATTCGGAAGTTGCTGAGATGGCGAATACATCGAGCAATTTCTTTCTAGATTCGGCAAGTAATTTGAGTGCTATTGCTGCTTTAAATGAGCAAAACCAAATTAACGCAGGAAGTGATGTTGGCAACATAGATCTCGGTGTCGATGAATATAATTTTGACCCCATGATTGCTCGAATTGCGCCGTATACTTCATATGCTGACATTACGGTAGCTAATTTAGAAATTCCTGCTGCCTACCCAACTTTACCAATTTCAACATATCCTAATTTCAATATGCCATCGTCAATTTTGGGGTCCTTGCGCCGTGCCGGTATTGATGCTGTATCTTTTGCGACAAATCATACCTTAGATCAATTTGCGGAGGGTGCTTATACTACCATGGATTATTTAGATCAAGCAGGAATAATGTATTATGGCGCTTATGCCAGTCAAGATGACAAGAATTCGCCGCGTATATTAGATACGAATGGGATAAAGCTTGGCTTTTTAGCATATACATATGGCACCAATGGTATGATGCCGCCTGAGGATGAACCGTGGGTAGTGAATTATGCTTATTTACAAGATATGCTTGATGATGTTGAAGCATTAAAAGACCAAGTGGATGCTGTTGTTGTATCACTTCATTTAGGAACAGAATATGGTACTTTACCAGACGGTGAACAAATTGCGATTACCCAAGCTTTGGCTGATGCAGGCGTGAAATTAATTATTGGCGGGCATCCGCATGATGTACAACCGGTAAATTGGCTGAATGATGGTGACACATATGTGATGTATTCTCAAGCGAGTTTTATGACAGGACAGGTGGAAGATGCGAATAAAGTTGCGGGGATTCATGAGGTAACTTTTGAACGGGATGCGAATGGTGAAGTAAACGTGGTAGATCCGAAGTTTATGCCAACTTATTTTGCGGGAACATATAATCAGGTAATGTATGAAAGCCAACCACTAGCAATGTATAAAGATAACGGGGATGGTTTAGCAAGTTGGTTTAGTGATTTGAAGACCCGGATGCATACATATACGGATGAATTTACCTATGCCGATTACTTGGAAACAGCATGGACAGAGCAAGTTGTTGAATAATTTCATTCGAATAAATGCAATGATTGTTTGAAATGTTTCAAAATAACCCTGTATTTACATTGATTTCGTGAAATTTTTAGCTTAGCATTTAGTTTTCAAGAGATTTCGATTATAATAGGATGAGATTATTATTGGTATGAACAGTTATTTTTTACAGTAAATTATTTACACAATAAAATCAAAAAATATTCTGAAGAAAATAAGCATTGCGTGTTTTTTAAGGGTATAAAAATTAAGGATGGTATATACATATGCAAGCAGTAATTACAGTAATTGGAAAAGATAAAGTAGGTATTTTAGCAACAGCGGCAACTGAATGTGCAAAAGTTGGGGCAAATATCGTAGATGTAGACCAATCAATTTTACAAGATTTCTTCACAATGGTGATGATCGTGAACATCGATGGCTTAACAGTTGAGTTTGAAGCATTCAAACAACAAATGAAAGATTCGCTTGTTGACATGGAAGTTTATGTCATGCACGAAGATATCTTCAACGCAATGCATAAAATTTAAGGTCAATTAAGGAGAAAACATATGTTAGAAATGCAAAATATCATTGAAACAGTTTCAATGATCAAAGACAACAATTTAGATATTCGTACGATTACAATGGGTATTTCCTTAATTGATTGTGCCGATTCTGATATCGACAAATCATGTCAAAAAGTCTATGACAAGATTTATAATGCTGCGAAAAATTTAGTTGCAACAGGTGAAGCAATTGAAGAAAAATATGGTATTCCAATCGTTAACAAACGTATTGCTGTAACACCAATTTCACAATTACTTGCTGCTTCAGGTGGTGACCCATTGAAGTATGCGCATACGCTTGATCGTGTAGCTGAAGATATCGGTGTTAACTACATTGGTGGTTATTCTGCTTTAGTGCATAAAGGTTTCTCTGCTGGAGATATGGCTTTAATTGAGTCAATTCCTCAAGCGATGGCTGAAACAAATCATGTATGTTCATCAGTAAATATTGGTTCTACACGAGCTGGTATCAACATGGATGCAGTTAAAATCATGGGTCAAGTAGTTCGTAAAGCTGCTGAATTAACACAAGATAATGAATGTATGGGTGCTTCTAAAATTGTTGTATTCTGTAACGCAGTTGAAGATAATCCATTCATGGCTGGTGCTTTCCATGGCCAAGGTGAACCTGACTTAGTAATCAACGTGGGTGTTTCTGGACCTGGTGTTGTACGTAACGCGCTTGCTGCATTACCTAAAGATGCATCACTTGAAGTAGTTGCTGATACAATTAAACAAACTGCATTCAAGGTCACTCGTATGGGCCAATTAGTGGGTACTGAAGCGTCTAAGATGTTAGGTGTACCATTCGGTATCGTTGACCTTTCATTAGCACCTACACCTGCTGTAGGGGACTCAGTGGCACATATCCTTGAAGAGATTGGTTTAGACCAAGTTGGTGCACACGGTTCTGTTGCTACATTAGCAATGTTAAATGATGCTGTTAAAAAAGGTGGTATCATGGCTTCATCTCACGTTGGTGGATTATCAGGTGCATTTATTCCTGTTACCGAAGATGCTGGTATGATTGCTGCTGCAGCGAATGGTACGTTGAACCTTGAAACATTAATGTCTATGACAGCTGTTTGTTCAGTTGGTCTAGATATGATTGTTATCCCTGGGGACACAACACCAGAAATCATTTCTGCAATTATCGCGGATGAAGCAGCAATTGGTATGATTAACTCTAAAACGACTGCTGTACGTGTGATTCCTGCAATCGGTCGTTCAGATGATGAATCATTGAACTTTGGTGGTTTATTCGGAGAAGGTACTGTAATGCAAGTGAACCGTACTTCACCAAATGTTTTCATCAACCGTGGTGGTCGTATTCCTGCGCCAATCCAATCATTGAAAAACTAATATTCAAACGATTAAGATGTTTAAATTTTTATAGATGTATGAAAAGTTGGATCCAGTAATGGATCCAACTTTTTTGTTTTACAAAAAGCTATGCTTGGAAGAGTAATTTTAGAAATTATATTTAATAGCATGAAAATATTTTCAAAAATATATTGGCATTTCTGGAAATTAAGATATACTAAATTTGTAAGTATAATATTAAAGTTTAATTATAAATAGGTGAGAACCATAAGGAGGGTATTATGAAGAAAGTAGCGTTATTAGGAAGTAGTGGTGGAAATTTATTTAATTTAGGTGGCAAATACCCTCATAAATTAATCTCTGAAATAATTATTCAATTAAATGCTGCTGAAATTGAAGTTAGTGATTTGATTTTTATCGGGACTGACACTTCAATGGATAAAATAACAGATGATACAATGGCTCAGATTTACACTTTGAATAATGGAACCATTGTAAATTCTAATTTAGATAAATTAAATATCATAAATGACAAGGCAATTGAATTGGATAAAGCGTTAGCATCAAAAATTGTTGCACAAGAATTAGATGGCATTATTTATGTAAGTGCTGATCCAGAAGGTATTAATGATGCATCTGTGAAAGCAGCTGTAGAGGTAGGTATTCCTGTAACTGGTACAGGGGGTACTGCAATGGGTAAAATTCAGGCTAGTGGAGTCAGAGTTATTGCAATGTCTGGAACAACCGGGACTACTAACAGAACAAGAGCTATATCCGTCGCTTCAGCTTTTGCCAAAGAGTTTAACCTAAAATATTCTCCCGTAATAGGAAAAATTGATTCTGGAAAGGATCAAAGTAATATTTTTAAACGTATTAATATACGAGGGATTATGATGTCATCGTTACCGGGATTTATTGCTATGGCATTGATATTAGCAATTAGTAAAATACCTGCATTTTCGGGTTTGAGTACTGTATTTGATTTATTGATTGCAGCATTACCTGTTATTGTTGCTACAATTGCTGCTTACCAAATTTCAGGTTTGGAGGAAGTTGGTATTGTTTCCGGAATTATTGCTGGTGCTTTGTCTGTAGATGGTGGAATTATAGGTGGAATTTTGGCAGGTATAATTGCCGGTATCTTAGCGATTTATCTGATAAAAATTTCATTTAGATGGAATGTTCCTGGTACAACGGCTAATATTATTGCGGGTGGTATTTCAGGGTTAATTGCTGGATTACTTGTATATTTCTTGTTAGCACCAATAGCAGTAACAATTGGAGATGGCATTAGAAATGTGATTCAAGCCGCATTAGACTTCAATTCAATTCTAGCTGGAATAGTTGCAGGTGCATTAATTTGGCCAGCAATTATGGGTGGCATATACCATGCTGCAATTTTACCTATCGTATTATTGGAAATGGAAGCAAATGGCATGAGTTTCTTAGGTGCAATTGATATGGTTGCTTTGGTAATGGTATCTGCAGGAATTACATTAGGCAATATTTTATTCCCAATAAATCAAGAGGATAGAGCAATTGCATTACCAGGATTTTTGATTAATGTCATCTTCGGGACTTTTGTGGAGGCTGCTTATCCATTTATGCTTTCTAGTAAAATCGTATTTTGGGGTGCTATTGTTTCAGGTGCTATAGGTGGTGCAATTGTTGGTTTCTTTAATGTACAGGGTACAGCATATGTTCCTGCAATTGTAGCACCTGCCTTATCAAATGAAGGTGTGGGTATGTTAATAGCTATGGTTACTAGTTTGATTATTGGCGTAATAGTTGTCTATTTCGCTAATAAAGGAAAAAAGATAGATTAGTTAAATCATTAGAAATCGAGTAATAAAATAGGAAAACCCTTAACATATCTATTTGTTAAGGGTTTTCATTTTGTGTACAAATTTAGCTGATTTATAATGGAAAGACAGTGAAAGCTGTAAATCAATTTATAAGGGGTCATAACATGAATTTATTAAATAAAACCTTAACCTTAAACAACGGGGTAGAAATCCCGCAAATCGCTTTAGGAACTTGGCAAACACCAACAGCTAATGCTGTTACATCGGTGAAATTTGCTTTAGAGAATGGCTACAAACACATTGATGGTGCAGTTGGTTATGAAAATGCTAAAGGTATCGGTGTTGGTGTTAAAGCTTCAGGCTTAAAACGCGAAGATGTATTTATCACAAGTAAGGTTCGTGGTGACTCTAAAACTTATGAAAAAGTAATGGATGATTTTCATCAAGAATTAATTGATCTTGACACTGATTATATTGATTTGATTTTAGTGCACTGTCCTACACCTTGGCGTTTCTTCTCCAGAGATGAAAAACGCTGGAATTTCTTTGAAGAAAATCTACAAGTTTGGCGTGCTTTGGAAGAAATCTATGAAAAAGGATTAGTTCGTGCAATTGGGGTATCTAACTTCAACGTAGCGGATATTCAAAACTTACTAGATAACACAAAAATTAAACCAGCAGTAAACCAAATCAAATACCATATTGGTGATACACAAGATGAAATCGTTGCATTTTGTGAAGCTAACGACATTATTATTGAAGCATACTCTTCATTAGGTACTGGTCGTTTACTTGGTAACGAAGATATTAAAGCAATCGCTGATAAATACGGTGTATCTGTTCCGCAATTATGCTACCGTTACCCATTACAAAAAGGCCACATCATTTTACCTAAATCTGTCCATGAAGAATATATCATCGCTAATGCTGAATTAGACTTTGAAATTTCGGCAGAAGATATGGCTATTTTAGACGCCATGGAAATCTAATAATAAACATATTAAGCATACAAAAAACCACTTAGGATCAATTCCTAAGTGGTTTTCTTGTTGTGAGGTAGGGTTAATATTAACCATCTTCCTCGATATTTGTTTCGGCTAATTCTTGTCGACGTGCTTCAGTTTCAGCTAAACGTAGGCGGTAGGCTTGTAATACACCTTGAACCGTTGTATTCACTGAAGAATTTGTTTTAGAACGGTAAGTTTCTAGTACTGACACATATTCATCTACTTTACCATCAATTGCGAAGTCGAAGTGTGCTTCAGCAGGTTCCATCGCAGCAGTAAATAACTCGGTGTTAGTAGCTGCAGTTGAAGGGATAGTATAAGTAGTGCCATAAGGTCCGCTAAAGCTACCAGCCTTGGTTCCTGTGGCTGTAACGACAGTTTCTTCGTGGACACTGTCAGGTTGCTCGTGAATTTCACCAGAACCCATGGTATTTGGATAATAGTAATCCAAGCGGTTACCTAATGTCGTCCAGTATCTTAAGGAACGTTGTGCAGGTGTTCCGTAAACTGCATTTTCATCTTGGCTATATAAGTCACGTTCTTGCGTTGTATTATCGTATCCAATCCATGATGTAAGGGTAACAGTTGGTGTTGAACCATTAGCCCATAAATCTCTAAAGTTTTCAGTCGTCCCAGTTTTCATAATCCAATCTAAATCGGCATCCATTTGGGCTTTATAAATCGCCATAGATCCAGCAGAAGTTGCATCACGTAAAACGTCGGCAATAACATAAGCGACATCTTCATCAAAGACACGCTCTTTATGTGCTTGATGTTGGTAAACAACATTACCATTCGAATCAGTAATTGTCTCAACTAGGTAAGGTTCAACATAGACACCACCATTTGCGAAAGTGGCAAAAGCTGCAGCATTTTCCAATACTGTTGGCCCAGTTGAAGTACCACCTAGCGAAAGAGCGATATGGCCAAATTCATCTGACGCGATCGCATCTTGTAAGCCCATTTTGTAAGCATATGATTGAATATCGACACCTTGTTTTAACATCTCGTTGTATAGATACAAAGTAGGGTTATTCATTGAGTTTGAAAGGGCATAACGTGCTGTTACAAACCCATTTGATAGTGACGTACCAAAGTTTGTTGGTTCATAGATAGTACCATCAGCTTGTTCCACACGCATGTAAGTATCAGCAAGCATGGTATTTGGTCCAGCAATTTGTTCTTGCAAGGCTGGTCCATATGTCAAAATAGGTTTCATTGATGAACCCGGTTGACGACGGACACTAAGCGCATGGTCAACTTGACTCATATCGAAGTCGATACCACCGACAAATCCTAAAATTTGACCAGTATCATTGTCTAATAAGACGGTACCATTTTGAACTGGTTCGACAACTTCAACAGTTTCACCTGTTGCTTCGTCAGTCGTTTCAGAGTAATAAGTTGTACCAAATGAAGCTGCGTATTCTTGAACAGTCGTATTCATTGTTTCGTAGATTTCTGGATCAACAGTTGCTTTGATGGTTAAACCACCATTACGCATTTGACTGTCTGCTTCAGCGTAATATTGATTGTATAAGTCAACATTAGCATCTACGTCAGCCATCGTTAAACCATCAGCTTCAACCATTTGTTCCATCAATATTTCAATTGTTTGTAATTCAACAGCTTGATAAATATAAGAATTGCGTTCTTCAGGCACATCTTCAGTTGAAGCAGGTGAAATGAAATCTTGTGTAATATCATAATTGATTGCTGTTTGGTATTCTTCTTCAGTAATCATGTTCGTTAAACGCATACGTTGTAACACTTCATGACTACGAGTAACACCATCAGTTAAATAATCAGATTCTTTTAACTCACCTGATTGAAGGAAAGGTGTGTAAGTATAAGGATTTTGTGGAATCCCAACTAGGAATGCTGCTTGAGCAAGGGTAACATCTTTGGCAGAAACACCAAAAATACCTTGTGCTGCAGTTTCAATACCCGCAATATTTTCACCTTTATTATTACGACCATATGGAGATTCATTCAGATAACCTTGTAAAATCTGTTCTTTTGAATAGTGATTTTCCAATCGAAGCGCTAATAAAATTTCTTTCGCTTTACGATCGAATGAAACTTCATTTGTTAATAATTTTTGCTTGATCAACTGTTGTGTAATCGTAGATCCACCAGATGAACCACCAACACCTAAAAATGTCGATGTTGCTGCACGAATGATAGCAGATGGCACAACACCTTCGTGCTCGAAGAAGTTCTCATCTTCCGTTGCAACTAAACCATTCACAATATATGGACTCACATTGTCCAATGTAGTATTTACCCGAACAAGGTCAGCACGGATACTAGAGATTTCAGAACCATCGCTATATTGCATGGTTGAAATTTCACCCGCATTGGATACGGCACTCGCCAACTCAGTATCAGTTGGAATAGGCATATCTTCTACCAAACCAAGGAAATATCCAGAGCCAAGACCAAGAACTAAACTTCCACCAAGTACAGCCGTCACAATTACCACTAGGGCTAATTTAGACAGGACTTTGAAGAAGACATTCAGATAATACACAGTTCTATCCTTAGTCGTCATATTTTCCCCACGAACTTTCTTTTCTTCTATATTTTTTTTCAACGGCCACACACATTTCTATAGCATATTTCTTGTAAAAATAGCAAGATTTGATTCTTATTATATCAAAACTAAGACATTCGTGCTATGAGATTTGAGTCATGTAAAGACAATGTAAAAAAACTAGGGTTTTTCATTGAAGATACAAAGAATTTTTATAACTTTTAGTCAAAAATAGCTATCTGTAGTTGAATTTAGTAGAATAAGAGTAGAAAAATACTCAAGGAGGTCATCAAAATGACAAAAGTGATGTTAGTCATCAATCCATCTTCCGGAAAAGGAAGCGGTAAAGAAATTCAAGAAGACTTAGAAGAAGCATTAGGGAAATCATATGACGAAGTAGAAACACGTATGACTGAAGGTGCGGGCGATGCTAAGAACTGGGCTAAAGAAGCTGCTGATGACCAATACGATGGTGTTGTCGTTGTAGGTGGTGATGGTACCGTTAATGAGGGTATTACTGGACTGGCTGAGGCAGAGAATAAAATCCCATTTGGTTTTATTCCATTAGGTACTGCTAATGATTTAGCACGTGCATTAGGGATTAATCTTGATCCTAAAATTGCAGCGAAAGAATTAGCAGACTTTACAACACGTAAAATTGATATTGCGAAAATTAATGACGCTTATTTCTGTAATGTTGCTGCTATTGGTGCAATTCCATCAGCAGTTATGGAAACATCAAGTGAAGAAAAATCAAAATTTGGCTTTTTCGCATATGTACGTGAT
Organism: Aerococcus agrisoli; assembly: GCF_003797145.1. Classification (GTDB taxonomy): domain Bacteria; phylum Bacillota; class Bacilli; order Lactobacillales; family Aerococcaceae; genus Aerococcus; species Aerococcus agrisoli. Next base: position 16,280 of record NZ_RKMG01000017.1, read on the forward strand.
TCAATGCGTGCACTTTTTAAAGACAAAGAACATACATATGAATTGGTGTTCGACAATGATGAATTAATTGAAATCTCAACGAAAGTGATTATTGTTGCCTTAACCAATAGTGTTGGGTCAGTTGAAAATATGATTCAAGATGCGACACCAGATGATGGTCTTTTACATGTCATGGCTTTAAAAGAAGAAAACCTTTTAACTGAATTACCTAATTTAATCCATGAATTAAATGGTGGTTATATTTCTGAAGCAAATAACATGGTTACGTATAACGTAAAACATGTATCTATTAGCGTTAAAGATGACGACGAAGCAGAAGTAAAAGCCAATATCGACGGGGAAGTTGGACCTGCTTTACCGATTGATATTGAAGTATTACCATCATTTTTAGATGTAATGGTGCCAAATCATAAAACAGAATAGCCTAAATTGCCAATATATCAATATTTTGGTATACTGTTTTAGGTGAAATTAACATGAAAGAAGGAATTTGTCGTGTCAGGACATAATAAATGGAGCAAGATCAAAAATAAAAAAGGTGCAACCGATGCAAAACGTGCCAAAGTATTTCAAAAATTATCTCGTGAAATCTATGTAGCAACAAAAGCTGGTGGACCAGATCCAGAAGCCAACCCTTCATTACGTTTAGTTATGGATAAAGCAAAAGCTGCAAACATGCCTAACGATAACGTAAACCGTGCTATCGAAAAAGGTTCAAGTAACAATGCAGGTGAAAACTATGATGAAATCACTTACGAAGGTTACGGCCCAGGTGGTATCGCAATCTTAGTTGAAACATTGACTGATAACACAAACCGTACTTTAACTAATGTACGTACAATTTTTAACAAAAATGGTGGATCATTAGCTGAAACAGGTGCTGTATCTTACATGTTCGAACGTCAAGGTTACATTGCAATCGAACGTGAAGGTTTAGATATCGATGAAGACGAAATGCTAATGAATGTAATTGAAGCTGGTGGGGAAGATATGACTACTTCTGATGAAGTATTTGAAATCACAACTGAAGCTTCAGAATTCACATCTGTTCGTGATAACCTAGAAGAACAAGGATTTAAATTAGCTCAAGCTGAAATCACTATGGCTGCAAATGTCATGGTTGAATTAGCAGAAGATAAAGTAAGCCAATTAGAAAATCTAATCGACTTACTTGAAGATGATGATGACGTTCAAAACGTACATTACAACACTGAATTACCAGATGCTGAATAAATAGCATTAGGATAATAAAAAAGACGAGTTCGGGAGTTTTACTCTTGAGCTCGTCTTTTTGTATATTTTGAAGTAAAGAAAACGGTCTGAGATTGAGCTCTCAGACCGTTGATATTAGTGATTATTTACTATTTAAAATACGTTTAACCACTTTCAAGCGGGTAAATTCTTCACGTTCTTTTTCTTCAAGTGCAGAAGAAATTGATTTATTCGCATCTTCCAATTGTGGAATCGTCACATTTTGAAGGGCATTTACACGTTTTTGTGTTTTTTGCATGTTATTCGCTAGACGATAAGCAGCATTTTCAACTTCAGCAATTTGAATTAATAATTCTTTCACCTTGCGAAATGCTAAACGTGCTTCATCGGTAGCAACGGTATTGTCATAGAATGAATATGCAGGTTTCATGGCTCTTGCTGTGTATGATACTTCAGGTACTTCAGACCCCATAACACTACGTACACGTAATTTGACGCCATCATCTGGGTCAACATTGGTAGCAGCTTCATGCGTACTTAACATACCATTTTCATAAGCGGCAATGGCTAGTTTTTGATAAGCGATTGCGTAGGCTTCTTTTAAATCATCTTGAAGACCGGATGCTCTACTTAATAGGGTAACCAATTCATTCATTAAGATAATACGTTTACGGTCCATTAATTGATAACCGTTACGAGAAAGAGCTAATGTTTTTTTGATTTGCATCAAGTTCCCTTTAGTAGGGGTATTATTAATATCCATTAAGAGTCACCACCTTAAACTAGGGGATTTTCAGCGTTATTTTGGTTTAAAACTTCGTCTGTAGTTGATTTGTAGTATTTGTCCAAGACTTCAGTATCCATACGTGTTAATTCTTCACGTGGGAAAATACCTAATAGCTTCCAACCTAAATCTAAAGACTCTTGAATGGTACGTGTTTCATCTTGACCTTGACCAACGAAATATTGTTCAAATAATTCGCCGAATTTTAAGTACAATTTATCGATATCAGAAAGTTCTTCTTCACCAATTACTGAAGCTAATGATTTTGCTTCGTTGGCACCAGAATATGATGCGAATAATTGGTTGGCAACATCTGAATGGTCATCACGAGTATAACCATCACCAATACCATCTTTCATTAAACGAGAAAGTGATGGCAAAATACCAACTGGAGGGTATACATTTTTACCTTCTAATGAACGGTCTAAAACGATTTGTCCTTCAGTAATATAACCAGTAAGATCAGGGATTGGGTGAGTGATGTCATCGTTAGGCATTGTTAAGATAGGGATTTGTGTTACAGATCCTGGTCTACCTTTAACGATACCAGCACGTTCATAAATAGTTGCTAATTCTGAATATAAGTAACCTGGGTAACCTTTACGAGAAGGAATTTCTTGTTTTGCAGAAGAAACTTCACGTAAAGCCTCACAGAATGAAGTCATATCTGTTAATACTACTAATACGTGTTTACCTAAGTCATAAGCTAAGTATTCAGCTGTTGTAAGGGCAACACGTGGTGTAATCAAACGTTCCATTACAGGATCATCCGCAGTATTCACAAACATTGTTACATGGTCCATAGCTCCTGATTCTTCAAATGAGCGTCTGAAGTAGTCCGCAATATCATGTTTTACACCCATAGCGGCGAAAACAACAGCGAATTCTTCATCAGAGTTTTCACCCAATTTAGCTTGTTTTACGATTTGAGCAGCAACTTGGTTGTGGCTCATACCATCACCAGAGAAGATTGGTAATTTTTGACCACGAATTAAAGTCATCAAGCTATCAATTGATGAGAAACCTGTTTCAATGTAGTCACGAGGATATACACGTGAAACTGGGTTTAATGGTGCACCGTTCACATCACGTTTGATGTCAGAGTGAATTGCACCTAAATTGTCAATTGGTTGGCCGATACCATCGAAGACACGTCCTTGAATTGCAGGTGATAATTCCATTTCTAGACCATGACCGGTAAATTGTGTATGTGTATTATCTAAAGACATTGAAGTAGTTGAGTCAAATACTTGCACAACTGCTTTTTCGCCTTCCATTGAGATAATTTGACCTAATTTTTCATCAGTACCATTCACACGAAATTTAACGATATCGTTGTAAGCAGCACCTCGAACACCATCAATAACAACTAAAGGGCCGTTAATGGAATTTAGTCCTAAATATTCTATTGCCATTATATTTCCCCCTTATTAACCGTTTTCTTGCATTGCTTTTTCGTAGAATGCATCAATATCTTCAAAGTAGTGATCAAAATCATCTAAATTATCATTTGAGGTATTGTATTTCATGTTGATAACATCAGTAAAGATACTTGATTTATTCACATAAGACATTGGCATACCCCATTGAATCAATGATTTGGCACGGTGATGTAAGTACAAAATAACATCCATCATTTTTTCTTGTTTAGCCATAGGTACAGCAGAGTCAACTTTATGGAAGGTATTTTGTTGTAAGAAACCTTCACGGAAAACACGAGCTGTTTGTAAAACAAGTTTTTGATGATCTGGTAAAACGTCTGAACCAATCAATTTAACAACTTCCATCAATTGATCTTCTTCATGCAAAATGGCCATCATTTCGGCACGGTTTGCTAAGAATTTATCAGAAACGTTTGCTGTATACCATGCACCTAAGTCATCTACATATTGGCTATATGAGTTCATCCAGTTAATAGCAGGGTAGTGACGTTTATGTGCTAATTCTGAATCAAGACCCCAGAAACAACGCACAAAACGTTTGGTATTTTGTGTAACTGGTTCAGAGAAGTCCCCACCTTGTGGTGATACGGCACCAATAATCGAAACTGATCCTTCACCTTGGTTTAATGTACGCATGTAACCAGCACGTTCATAGAAAGTAGCGATACGGCTAGCTAAGTATGCTGGGAAACCTTCTTCAGCAGGCATTTCTTCTAGACGACCAGATAATTCACGTAAGGCTTCTGCCCAACGAGAAGTTGAGTCTGCCATGATGGCAACATCATAACCCATGTCACGGTAGTATTCAGCAATTGTTAAACCAGTATAGATAGAGGCTTCACGAGCTGCAACGGGCATGTTAGATGTGTTGGCGATTAAAACTGTACGTTCCATCAATGGTGCATTTGAACGAGGGTCAATCAATTTTGAGAAGTCTTCTAGAACTTCCGTCATTTCGTTACCACGTTCACCACAACCAATGTAGACGATGACATCGGCGTCAGCATATTTTGCGATTTGATGTTGCATAGTTGTTTTCCCAGTACCGAAACCACCAGGAATCGCGGCTGTACCACCTTTAGCAATTGGGAATACTGAGTCGATAATACGTTGACCAGTAACCAATGGTGTAGTTGATTCAAAACGTGAAGCAACAGGACGTGCTTGACGAATTGGCCATTCTTGATAAGCTTTGATTTCTTCGATGTCACCATTGAATCGACGGACTTTAACAAGTACATCTTCAATTGTGTAGTCACCTTCAGCTACAACTTCAACAACTTCACCCACGATAGTAGGGGGCACTAATACTTTGTGCATTACTGCGTTTGATTCAGGAATTTCAGCGATGATTGTACCACCGGAAATTTGTTCACCTACAGTAACAGTAGGTGTCACATGCCAAAGTTTTTCTTTGTTTAAAGAGTCAACTTGGACACCACGTTTGATCATATAACCTGATTTTTTCTCGATTTCAACTAACGGACGTTCGATACCATCATAAATGTTATTGATTAGGCCAGGACCTAATTGAACTTTGATTGGCATGCTCGTACCGTATACTTTTTCACCAGGTTTCAATCCAGCAGTTTCTTCATAAACTTGGATAGTAGTTTCTTTTTCGTTGATAGAAATTACTTCCCCAACTAGTTTATCTTCACCTACGTGTACCATCTCTTGCATTGATAAGTCAGTTGGACCAGAGATTTTAACGATAGGACCTGAAATAGCATAAATTAAATTTTCATTTGTCATTCTATCCTTCAACCTCCTTGATAGTAAATTCTTCTTCGACGTGGCTTAGTAGGGTAGTGAATGAATAATCAATTAAAATTTGACGTTCTTTTAACACACCACGAGCACCACCGATGAAGTCACGGTCAGAAATTTGCACATTTGATCCTGTTTCTTCACGACAGAAATCCAAAAGTTCTGCATCAGTTTGGTTGATGTAAACAACAAATTCTTCATTTGTTTGATCAGCAAATTTTTTCACATTTTGAATCATCGTTACGAGTTGATCCTTATATGCAGGTGTTTGCATATATTCTTGTAATGAAGCATTAAATTCACTAAATAAAGATTTTTTCAATTTTTCTTCTTGAATGTATAACTCTCTTTGTTGGTGAATTTGGCTTTGAGAAATATTTTTATTAAATTCTTTACGCATTTCTTTTTGTGCGTTGTCGTATTTTGCATCGTATTCTCGACGAATAGATTGTTTGTATTCGTCGTAGTCTTTTTGCAAAGTAGCTTGATATTGATTCACTTGTTCATCAATCACGTCTTGCGCTTGTTGGTTCACTTGCGTTTCAAAATAAGCAAATTTATCTTCTAAATCCATTGCTTAAACTCCCATTCTATAATTGGATACCGATTGCATGTTGAATTGTCTCAGCAATAGTATTGGTAGCATTTTGATATTCATGCGCACCTTGAACTGTTGTGATAAGTGGTGTTGAGCGATTAAAACGCACCTCGTTTACCACATCTTGATTACTGTCAATTAGGGAAGGTGAAATGAAGAGAATACCAATATTTTTATCATCTAAAACTTTATTAAAAGCTTCGGTAAACTCTTGATTACTGCCTACAATTTCGCCTTCAATTCCTACTAGTCGCAATCCAGTCAAAGTATCTAAATTATCGCAGATTACGTAAGTTTTCATTATAGTTGACCTAAGATCATGAATGAGATGATTAAACCGTAAAGTGCAACACCTTCAGCCAAACCAACGAAGATTAATGAACGACCGAAAATTGAACCATCTTCTGATATAGCACCTAAGGCAGCAGATGCAGCAGAAGCAACGGCGATACCACCACCAACACATGAAAGACCTGTTGATAATGCAGCAGCGATGTAACCTAAACCTGTAGCTAAACCTGCAGAAGAAGCAGCTGTTGTAGCAGCTTCACCAGCTGTTGCTAATGCAACTTGTGGGTTATATGCTAAAACGATAGCGATTAGAATACCAGCAACAACGAAAACAATGTTAGTTGTTAAAGTTTTTTTGTAACGATCTTTTGTTTTTTGACCCTTATAGAAGTATCCGAATGGTAAAACGAAGCCTAATACGAAAGTAGCAACCATAGTTAATTTAATTAATAATTCTGTATTCATTTTTTATTTTCTCCCTTAATCTTTAATCCAAATATTTTTAAATTCAATACCGTCACCACGATAGAAGTGACTGAAAATTTCGTAGAATTCAAGACGTAAAACTTGAATGGCAACAACTAAACCTTCAAAACCAGTGATAAACAAGTTACCTAATACAATTACTAACCAGTTGATGTTTCCACCGTTTTCAGCACCAGCAAACATCAGTACAACACTCATCATAGCACCGTGGGAGATAGCGAAAGCACCTACACGGACGAATGAAATTGAGTTTGAGAAATATGTTAATAGTGTTTCAAATGTTTCGAAGAAAATTGATAACCCTTTGATAACCACGTTATCTCCATGTTCTTCAGTGTGGTGTTCAAGTTTTGCGACAATTTCTTCTTTGAAAGCAATAGTGATTAATGAAATAGCTAAGATGAATAGTAATAAACCAATTGCTGGAATTGTGTTACCAGACATATAAAGCACTAACATAAACACTAATACGAAATAGAAAATAAAACCGGCAATACCATTCTTGTCAAATATAGCTTCCCATTTTTCGCCAGCGTTAAAACGTTGAACGATATTCATCACCATAGTTGCAAGAATGAGGAACATCCCAAAGGATACAGCTACGATAAAGACAGTATTCAAACTACCAAAGAATGGTACATCTGTCATATGTGTCATTGGGTGTAACCATAGGGCTGGAATGACGTCTTCAAAACCAAAAATTGAACCGTATAGAAAACCGAATATCGTTGAGCTGACACCAATAGGGGCCAACATACCGATTGGACGAAGTTTCTTATTGAAGAAACCGACCATACCGATAAGGAATAGTAGTAATCCTTGTCCTACATCCCCAAACATTGCACCAAAAAGTAATGAATATGAAATACCTACGATTGTAGTTGGATCTATTTCACGGTAATTAGGAACCCCGTACATTTTGGTTAATAATTCAAAAGGGCGGATAAGGAAGTTGTTTTTCATTTTTGTAGGAGGATTCAAATGTTGATTGTCATCTTTATCCTCGATATACATTGTGACGTCTGGATCATCTTTTACATCGTTACGAAGACTTTGTGCATCCGTTTCAGCCATCCATCCGATTAATAAGTAACGTGTTTCTTTTTGTGCAAATTCTTCACGCGTAATCGCAGCAAATTTACGGACACCGAATGCTTGAGAAAGATCTAGTAAACGACTTTTCGCAGCTAATAAGTCAGGCGCAACTGGTGTCACTAATGCACGCATTTTACGTTTTAATGTAATTAGTTTACTTTCAGTTTCTTCAACCAATTGTTGATATTTAGCTGTGATTTCTCTAAAACTACCAGTTTCTTCAGGTAGGTAAATACGTTCCCATGCAAGTGAGAAGAATAAAGCATCTACACGTTGTCGTGCTTCAACGGGGGTAAAGTATACCCCGTATACATATTTTTCAGTTTCTTCACTCTTCACGAAGATAGCAGGTACCATTGTTTTTACATATTTTTCGAATTTACGGTAATTTTCACGAGTGAAACGACCAAAACGGAATTTAATATGTTGCATTTGGTAAATTTTATCAATCGTAAAGTCAATAGATTGGAAAGGTAAGAATTTTTGGAATTTATCAGATGCATCTGCATATTCTGCTTCTACCTTTGCAATTTCTTGACGTTCTTTTTCTAAACTGCTTTCAACATCTTTGACAAGTGTTTGAGCATTTTCAAAAGTAAATGGTTTATCCAAATGGATGTCTTTACCATGTTCTACATTTGTGTAATCTAATAAGTTATCAATTCGTTCTTCCCAAGGTTCATAAGGGTTTGGACTTGTATAGGGACGAAGTGTTCGAATCTCTGACAACTCTTTCAACGCGTTCTCTAAATGGATAGGATAGCGTGTCAAATATTGATCTGCCATCCGGTCAATATCGTCGCGAGGACCAGTGATATTGACTAAGCGCATTTCAGTTATCATTGATTAAAACTCCTTTCTATTGGTGAGATATTTTTATATGCAATTTTTTCAGTTAATTCTTCTAGTGCAACCAAGGCATGACGACTATCTTCTAAATAGTTAAAAATAGAAAACATGGATTTTGGTGCGCGGATTGCAAAGTGATGTTGTAATGCCGTTAAGAATTCTTCTTCATAACGTTGTAGCGATTGATCAGTAGAAAGATGTTCAAAAATTTCACCGTATCCTAGTTCAGCAACAACATTTTCCAAATTTCGAATATCTGGTGCTTGTAACAGACGATCAATGTATTCATCTGTTAAGCGACTTTTCGCATCTACTAAGGCACTTGTTACATCGTTATCGCTTAGTTGATATAAGAATTTTAGACGATAGATTGTAAAGATATTTAAAATATCAAAACGTGCCCCAAATATTTTTTTAAAACCATTTAACGCTTCACCATCTAAATATTTCTTGCCGGCTTTCCAAATTGATTGAATGACATATTGGTCAAACGCAATTTCAAAAGCGTAGCGATTATAATCATTTTGTTTAAATAGATCATTATATTGTTGAAAGAAAGGGCCGTAAACTGTGTCTGAAAGACTGTTAACTACAGATTTAACATCTGTTGCCATGATTAAATCACTTGTCCGGAATCCACGTTTATCATCAAGATAATGGGTTGCAGGACTCATGATTACCTTCGTTTCACCAAAGTTCACTACAGTTCTCAAAGTGTGTTTAATGAACCAAGATTCGAAAAACATGCCATATCGTTTTAGAAATGCACGTTGGTCAATCGATGCAAATTTGTACAGTTTTAAAAATTCAAAGAAATTCCCATAATTTAACATTAATTCAATTTCTTCACGAGAAGTAACATCTGTATGGAGTACTTCATATGCTTGTTTATAGGAAGGATTTTCGATGATCAAATTTACCAATTCAGGCAAAGTATGAATATCAGTTAACGCATCAATTTTTTGAGTCGTTAATAAATTCTTCCGCATTGCATGGATTTTCGTATCTATTGCAGTATAATTATTCAATTTCATCTACTCCAAGCTTCGTTACTTTTTCCATGAAGCGTTGTACGTAAGCCTCATGTTCATTGTCAAGAATATCTTGAATTCGCTGCATCTTACGGGAAAATTTAGCAGAAAGATCCTTTGTAGTTTCATAATCTTCTTTACTAAAAGCTTCTTTTTGTGCTTCGATTTTAGCCGTATAGTCAGTTTCAGTTGCTTCTAAAAGTGCATGTTTCTTATCGTCAAATTCTTTTTTTAATGCTAATTTGCGATCTTGAACCGTGTCTTCAGCCTCTATCGCTGAAACTTCTATTTGGTATAAACGATTAACAATTTCATCCATTGCAGTTCCCTCCCTTTTTTTAGTGCCAAAATTTTGCGGCCTAACTTAAAGTATAGCATTTAGCGAAATTTCCCAAACCAAATCAATGTCATAATATGCAAAAATCGTTAGAATTTTCAGTTCAGCTTTTTTTTGCATGTTTTAAAAAAATAAATTGAAACATAATAGCGTTTTCTTATCATTTATACGTATAAATTAAATGACCGGAAATGAATAAATGGAGGTGGTGGTGTGAAAGAAATAATTGATACCATAATTCAATTGGCTATTGTAAAGCGAAGTGACGATATTCATATTTTGCCAAATGGCGCATCATATTATGTTTTTCTTAGAGATGGCTATCAATTGAAATTAGAGAAAACCATTGATTTTGAAACTGGTGGTCAGATGATACGTTATCTGAAGTATCTTGCGGATATGGATGTAGGTGAACGCCGGATGCCTCAGGATGGGGCCATTGTTTACGACATTGATGATCAAAAGATTGAACTACGTTTGTCTTCTATCTCAAATTATTTGATGCATGAATCTTTAGTGATACGTGTTTTTCATTCGTCAGAGTTAAAAGAGATTGTGCCATCGATAATGAATGAGGCGGCCTACCAGGTGTTGAATTCATATATGCGTAGGAAAAGTGGCTTAATGATATTTTCGGGTCCAGTTTCATCCGGTAAAACTACGACCATTTATCAGCTACTGAGAAGTGCTTATGAACAGAGGACTAGTCAGATTATTACTATAGAAGAACCCATTGAAATAAAAGAACCTAAATTTTTACAAACTGAGGTGAATGAAAAAGCGGATATTACCTATGACCGCTTGCTAAGTGCCAGTTTACGGCATCATCCAGATATTATTTTAATTGGGGAAATTCGAAGTGAACAAACAGCGCGAATGGTTATTCGAGCGGCATTGACAGGTCATTTAGTGCTTGCCACTGTACATGCCAAAAATACCTTTGGAGTCATTGGGCGTTTGAAAGAATTAGGGATTACCAATGAGCAACTATTGCAGACCTTACTATTAGTTACAGCGCAACGGTTGGTTCCTATTCATAATGAAAGTAATGACGAGGTCACAGACAGATTGGCATTATTTGAGCTATTACACGGTGAAGATTTAAGCCGATTCATATTAAAACAGGATATGCCAGCTAATTTTAAATCATTAAATGCCTTACTAAAGGAGGCAATGGATTATGGACTTATCAGTAAAGCAACCATGGAGGAATATCAAGTGGAAACAGTTACTCACGACTGAAATTACAACATCGTGGAAACCATCATTGCAAGCAGCTGTTCTGTTATATATTGCTGAAATGCTACAAGAAGGTTTTCAGTTAATCGATATTTGTCGTTTTTTGATTATTATTTTCCCAAAACAAGCGAAAGATTTTGAAAAAATGGCATTGGGTTTTGAAAATGGTCATCATTTTTACGAGCTCGTTGGTTTTATGAAGATTAAGGGAAATATTGTATATCAGATTAAGGTAGCTGAGTCATTCGGACAATTTGGATATGGTCTAGAAGAAATTGCAAAGTATATCCAAGAACAAGATATCCATATGCGACGGTTGCGTTCTGTAATGATTTACCCAATAATGCTAATGCTTTTGATGGTGGTTTTGATGTTTGGTTTAAGGGTGTTTCTCTTACCACAACTAGCAGTTTTTATGCAAAATGGGTCATCCCAACTTCTAGCAAGTCTCATATTCTTTCTAGAACATTTGCCGATAATAGCGAGTGTAGTTTTAGGGATAATATTTGTTTTAAGCATGGCTTTTTATTGGTGGCAAAAACAAACAGATCCACTTAAACAGGCACAAGTTTATGTGAAATTACCGATTATTGGCTCCTTGTTCCGTTTGTATTACACCCAGTTTTTTGCATATGAGTTTAGCCAACTTTTTAAACTAGGCTACTCAGTGAAGCAGATTATTACTTCATTAAAACAACAAAATGAAGTGCCATTCTTGCACGCATTTGGTGTTTATTTAGAAACACAATATTTACATGGCAGGGAATTTTCAGACAGTTTGAAGCAAATAAATGTATTTACAAATGAGTTTTCTGCAGTCGTTATGCAAGGAGAACTCTTAAATCAACTAGCTGTAAAAACGCGTTTATATAGTCAACGAACCTTGAAAAGACTTTATGCTGATATTGATCAAAAGATAAAAATTACGCAGTCCGTTTTGTTTTTAACAGTTGCTATTTCGGTAGTAGTTGTTTATTTGATACTCATGCTACCTATGTTAACCATGCTTGAAAGCATTTAGGAGGAAATCATGTTCGTGAAAAAATTGAAAAAGAAATTGCAAAGTATGAATAATAAGAAAGCTTTTACGCTTATAGAAATGGTCCTGGTTCTTATTATTGTAGCGGCACTGTTATTAATTGTTATCCCCAATATGTCAACCCAGGCTGATAGTGCTAAGAAAACTACTGATGAAGCTTTAATTAAAAATGTGGAGACGCAGATGGAGCTGTATAAGTTAGCAAAAAATAAATCTTCGGCTACTCTTGAAGAATTGGAAAGTGATGGATACCTCGAAGGAGAACAAGTTGATGCATATGAGGCTGCTAGTAGTAGTAAAGCAGCTGCAGGAACCACTACTGAATAATCCGTTCATACTATACATTTAGTAAAATTCTCAAGGAGGGGCACATGAAGAAACAGTTGAATAAAGCTTTTACTCTCCTTGAGATGGTTTTTGTACTGATGTTGATCTCATTATCATTAATACTGGCGATACCATACGCCCACCAAGCTCGGGTGAATTATGAATCGAAAGTAATGCTGCATAATGTGATGCAACGTTATGAATATGAATATAAAAAACGAATCTTGTCTGAGGGAACAGTGATAATGGAGTTTTCAAAAAATACTGTGAAATTCAAGTTATCAGCTTCAACGCCTGCAAAACCTGAAGACACCTACACTTTCCCAACAGAAGCTAGATTTCCTGTCTACAGGTCTTTAACCCTGAATCAATCTGGTAAGTCTGTTGATCCACAAACCATATATTTCGAGACACCAACTAGAAAGTATTTCATAGTATTTCAGTTTGTTGGAGGGGGGAGCTACAAAATTGAAGAAGAGAATAGATAAGTATATTAGTCTAATACTTTCAAGCAAAGGCGGATATTTATTTGGGGAAGCGCTTGTTGCTTTTACATTATTTATGTCTATGGTTCTGTTGCTTCTAGGTAACCAAACGCAAGAAATACAGCAACTTAGATATAGTGAAGCAAAACTAGCGCAAACGAGAGAAATGTTTCAAGAAGTTAATGCGAGACAACATGGGATTTCCCTGCATACTGGCATTTTGGTGGATTTTCAAACTGGTAAAGTGGAGGATATGAGAGATGGACAATTTAAGCAAATTCAAATTTTTAACATCTCAAAGGAAACCTTGGAGTAAAAGGGGCTTTACCTTGTTAGAAGCTATTTATGGTTTATTTTTCTATCTTTTTATCCAGCTAATCTTTATGGTCGCCATAAATAGCCAATTGAATCTCTTCTATCAATTTGAAATCATGGCTTATGATGATGTAGATATGTTTATACTAGAAGCTTTAGAGAAAAATCAAGAAGCAAGTTTTTATAAAAGTTCCATTATTACTATTCAATTTAGACGGCCGGATGGCACCTTAAATTTATACCAATATTATCGTGATAGCAGTGGGGTGCCGTGGATTATCGAAAAGCCAAATGATGGTTATGTGCCTAGAATACGAGATGCTAAAAGTTTTGGTGTAGAAAAAGTAGGAGATAATATTTTTAAAATCACCATAACTTTACAAACTGGGAAATCCTATCAATTTATTTTTCCTCTGAAACCGAGGGTATGATATGAATAAAAAAGGTTTTATCTTGTTTACGACACTTTTGTATATGACTTTGCTGACAGCTTTATTTTTGTCGAATTTAAGCATGTATGAAAGCCAAGTAAAAATTAATAAGGAAATTGCTTTAGCCTATGAAAGTCAAACCATGGCAAGACTTGCAATGGAAAAAATTAAGTTAACTATAGAAAATGATACAAACAGCGATGGGACGGCATCAAGTGGGGCTTCATCTGAAACGTCTACATCAGTAAGTGAGTCAACTGCTAGTTCTTCATCAAGTGGTGCTTCATCTGAAACGTCTACATCAGTAAGTGAGTCAACTGCTAGTTCTTCATCAAGTGGTGCTTCATCTGAAACGTCTACATCAGTAAGTGAGTCAACTGCTAGTTCTTCATCAAGTGGTGCTTCATCTGAAACGTCTACATCAAGTACTGAATCATCTGCCAGTTCCATATCATCTACTGCTGAGGCAATCGAAGAATCTTGGTTGGTTGCTTTTGATCAAGGTGAAGTGAATGTATTATGGAATGGTGAAGAATTTTCATGCCAAGTAATTCATTTCGAAAATAATCAAACTTATACATATGATTTTACAAATTGAAAAAGTAAAAAAGGACATAGTGGCCTGATTAAAGCAAGTAAAAATGCAGTAAATTCAAGCAAAAATCAGGTCAAGTTCACTTAAAAGCGTATCTGTGCTATAATAATTGGGCTATAGAAGAGTTTCTTATATAAGAAAGTTATTTTAGTCAATTTGAGGTGAAAAGTTTGGAAAAGAGAATAAGTGCTTTGCAAGAGAGCATGGCAGCTGAAGGTATTAATGCATACTATGTCACTGATCCTTTTAATTTAAGATATATCAGTGGATTCACTGGTACAAGTGGTACAGCCTTGATTACAAGTAATCATGCATACTTTATTACGGATTTTAGATATCGTGAGCAAGCTAAAGCACAATGTATCGGGTATGAAGTGATTATTGCAGGTGGTTCTGCAGCACATACAAGTCCATTAAGATTTGTACAATCAGTCGTAACCGAAGAAAATATTGTTCAATTAGGTTATGAAGAAGAATTTATGACCGTTGCTAAATTTGACGAGTTAGAAGATATCGTTTCTGCAAAATTAATTCCAGCTTCTGGGATGATTGAAGCATTACGTCAAATTAAAGATGAAGAAGAAATTGCGATTATTCAACGCGCTTGTGAAATTGCTGATGCAGCATTTGATCATATTCTTGGATATATCAAAGTTGGCATGTCTGAAATTCAAGTGGCGAATGAATTGGATTTCTTCATGCGTAGCCAAGGTGCTTCAGGCGTTTCGTTTGAAACAATTGTTGCGTCAGGTTATCGTTCAGCAATGCCTCATGGTGTGGCTTCTGAAAAATTAATTGAAGATGGTGACATCGTTACTATGGATTACGGTTGCTACTACAAAGGTTATGTGTCTGATATTACACGTACAATTGCAGTAGGTGAACCATCAGCGAAGATGAAAGAAATCTATGATATCGTTTATCAAGCAAATCAATTAGTAAACGAACAAGCTAGAGCTGGTATTACTGGTGAAGAAATGGACAAAATTGCCCGTGACTTCATTGCAAGCCAAGGCTATGGCGATGACTTTGGTCATTCATTAGGTCATTCAATTGGACTTGATATTCATGAAGGACCAAACGCAAGCATGCATAACAAACAAATTCTACGTCCTAATACGGTAATTACCAATGAACCTGGTATTTATATAGAAGGAATTGGTGGCGTTCGTATTGAGGATGATATGATCCTTACTAACGATGGTAACATCGTGTTAACACACGCACCACGTCACTTAATCGTAGTTTAGTAGAAAAAACGCGTAATGCATCCTACTTTTTAAGCAAGGATGCATTTTAGTATGGTATAATTCGATATGATTAAATTTTTTTAGGAGATGTACAAATGATTACAACAAATGATTTTAAAAATGGTTTAACTATTCAAGACAACGGTAACTTATTCCGTGTAGTAGAATTCCAACATGTAAAACCTGGTAAAGGTTCAGCATTCGTTCGTTCAAAATTAAAAAACTTACGTACTGGTGCTTTATTAGAAAAAACTTGGCGTGCAGGTGAAAAAGTAGAAACTGCTCATATTGAAAACCGTGAAATGCAATACTTATATGCAGACGGTCAAACTCACGTATTCATGGATACTGAAACATATGAACAATTAGAAATTCAAGAAGCACAAATCGAAGATGAATTGAAATTCATGCTTGAAAACATGATGGTTAAAGTCATCACTTTTGGTGCTGAAGTTATTGGTGTTGAATTACCAAAAACTGTTGAATTAGTAGTAACTGAAACTGAGCCTGGTATCAAAGGTGATACTGCTTCAGGTGGTACTAAACCAGCAACTATGGAAACTGGTCTTGTAGTTAACGTACCATTCTTCATCAATGCAGGTGACAAACTAGTTGTTAACACTGACGGTGGAGAATACATGTCACGTGCATAATTTGGGTTAAGGAGTGAATGACTATGGCGGATACAATTGAAGCTTACAAGCACAATAATATGCCAGCAACAGGTGCGATTGAGATTGCACCACAAGTAATTGAAAATATCGCTGCAACAGCAGCTTTACAAATCAAAGGTGTGCGTTCAATTCGACGTGCAACAAAAACGATTCAAAATATTTTTCACCGTGATGCAGGTGTCATTTTACATCAAAATGAACTTGATCAAATGGTCTTAGATATGTCTGTAGAATTAAATTTTGGTGTTGGTGTTATCGCTGTTGCCCAAGCCATTCAAACTCAAGTCATTGACCAAGTTAAATTTATGACGGATATTACGATTGATGTTGTAAATGTGCACGTAACTAGCTTGTATATGGAAAAAACAAGCAAATAATTTTAGCATTAAGGGGAACAAGTATGAATTTAGGGCCATCACAAATAAGAGAACTCGCTGTATTAATATCTTACGAGCAAGAGTTCAATCCACAGTTATCTTTAGAAAAAGCCTTCAACCATATTATTCATAACCATGATAAATTGGGTCAAAAGGTTAATTTTGAAGAACTAACTGAAGAAGAATTTGTCGAATTTGAGAATTATGCAACTAAGTTAAAAGAAAATATTGAAAACTTCTCTGCAAAAAATCACTTCGATAGAATCTTAGATGAAGATGAAGTTCTTGCAGAAGATATCGATGTTCCCGACTATTTACGCGTCTTAGTTGAAGGTGTAAAGGCTAATCGTTTTGAAATTGACCAAATGATTGATAAACATATTCAAGGAAACTGGTCTGTTCAACGTTTAGAATTAATAAACTTACAAATTTTGCGTGTCGCTGTGTTTGAAATTTTATTTACGGACGACAAGGATGTACCTAATGTTGTTGCCGTGAATGAAGCTATTGAATTAGCGAAGTTTTACTCAGATGATCGTGCACGTAAATTTATTAACGGGGTTCTTTCAAACATTTTAAATGATGTGAATGAAACAAAAGCGGAAAAAGCAAGTGATGCAGCAACTGAACAAGTTGAGCTAGAAACTGATGCTTTTGAAGAATTAGTTGAAAATGTCGAAGATTTACAAGAGGATTTACCAGAAGCATAAATACTTTTGAGTAGAGAGGGACTGAGTATGGTGCTCAGTCCCTTTTATTATTGAATAACATTCGATATACTGTGTTTAAGACAAAATGATGGGGTGAAAAAATGATTGAAATTAGATCTAAAGAGTATGTAAAAGTTCAAACCGCACTCTTAAAACAACGCGTGGCTGAATTAATAAAAAATGGTGTGCAACCAAAAGCTGTTATTTTATTATGTGGTGACGATGCAGCAAGTGCAGCATATGCAAAAGTGAAGCAAAAATTTGCTGATAAAATTGGTATTGAAAATGAGTTGGTCATTTTACCAACGAATACAAGCACAGAGGAATTTGTTGCTGAACTTGAAAAATATAATCAAGATGATAGTGTTCAAGGCATCATGATTGAATTACCATTGCCTAAACAAATCGATTACCGGACAGTTGCGATGGCTATCGATATGAATAAAGATTTAGATGCGATTCACCCTATTCATTTAGGTAATTTACTTTCTCATCACCCATCACGTATTCCAAATACACCGTTATCAGCTATGAGCCTTATGGAAGAAGTAAACACAATTTTTAAAGGTAAGCGTGCAGTAATGGTAGGTCGTTCAACAATTGTAGGTAAACCTCTTGCTGAATTGATGTTACAAAAAGGTGCTACTGTGACACTTGCACATAGCCAAACCCAAAATTTAGCAGAATTAACCAGATCAGCTGATATTATCTGTGTCGCTGTCGGCATACCAAACTATATTACAGCAGATATGGTTAGTCCTGGTGCAACTGTCATTGATATTGGGACAACTTATGACGAAAACGGTAAAGTACATGGTGACGTAGACTATGCGAGTGTAGCACCAAAAACACATGCAATCACGCCTGTTCCAGGTGGTGTGGGTCCTGTTACAAAATTAATGGTATTTAAGCAAATGATTGACAAACTTGAGGAAGTGAATGATTTTGCCCGATAAGCAATATTTAACGATTAGTCAATTAACACAGTATATTGCAACAAAATTTGAGAAAGACCCATATCTTCATCAAGTGTATGTGACTGGTGAAGTATCCAATTTCAGAAAACGTCCTAAACACCAATATTTCTCGTTAAAAGATGATGGGGCTGTATTATCCAGTGTGATGTTTTCAGGGGCCTTTAATCAGCTTAAATTTGATCTAGAAGATGGTATGAAAGTATTAGCAGTAGGTCGAATTGGTGTTTTTAATAAATCAGGAAATTATCAACTATATATCGATCATTTAGAACCAGACGGCGTGGGTGCTTTGTATCAAAAGTATGAACAATTGAAACAAGCCTTAACAGCTGAAGGCTTATTCCATTTTGAGCATAAGCCGATACCGCGATATCCTAAAAATATTGCGATTGTAACTTCGCCATCAGGTGCTGTGATTCGTGATATTATTACAACAGTGAAGCGTCGTTTTCCTATTGTTCAATTAACGCTTTATCCAACAGTGGTACAAGGTCAATATGCTGCTGATGACATCGTGAACAATTTGCGTCGTATTGAAGCGAATGGTCAGTATGATACAGTTATAGTTGGACGTGGTGGTGGATCTATTGAAGATTTATGGCCATTTAACGAGGAAAAAGTGGTACGTGCAGTCAGCAATATGACTATTCCTGTTATTTCATCCGTGGGTCATGAAACAGATACGACGTTAGTGGATTTTGTCAGTGACCAGCGCGCGGCAACACCAACAGCCGCAGCAGAAATCGCGACACCCGTTTTAACAGAAGAATTGGTACGTATTCAAGAATTACAAGCGAAATTATACCGTGCGCAAGCTAATCGCATTCAATATTTGAATCAACGATTATTGGAGCAAAAAAATGCTTATGTTTTCCAACAACCTTTACGCTTATATGAAGGTCATCAGTTAAAATTGAAAAACTTGGTGACAAGACTTGTTCAAGCGGAAAGCAATCTTTTGCAAGGGAGAAAACAAAGATTTAACCAAGCAGATACCAAGTTAAATCAAGTTAGTCCTCAAGTAAGTATTCAACGTTATAAAACACAAGTTGAATACATTACGAATCAATTGAAGCAAGGTCAAGTGAATCAATTAACCAAGCATGAGTATAAAGTGAACAATTTAATGGCTCAACTTGATTTACTTTCTCCGCTCAAACGGATGAGTAAAGGTTTTGCCTATGTGACGAATAAACAAGTACCCGTGGATTCAATTGCGCAAGTTGATATTGGAGACCAATTATCGGTTCAATTTGCTGATGGTAAAGTATCAGCTCAAATTACTGGTATCGATAAGAAGCAAATTATCAAGAAATAAAGGAGAATTACAGATGGCCATAGATACATCAAAATTAACATTTGAAGAAGCCTTAGCACAGTTAGAAGCTATCGTAAATCAATTACAAAGTGGCGATATTAAATTAGAAGCTTCTATGCAAGCTTTTCAAGATGGTATGGAATTAAGTAAATTCTGTAGTCAAACACTAGAAAACGCTGAAGAAACAATGACTAAATTGATGACTGAATCAGATCAATTAGAAAATTTTGAAACACCTGCAGATAAAGGTGACAAGTAATGGAAACAAGTCAATTTATCGAAGAAACATTGCCAATCCTTCAAGAAAAAATAGATGATGTGCTAGCGCAAAATAAAGCACAAACACCATCTATTCTTCAAGAATCAATGGCTTACTCTTTAAATACGGGTGGGAAACGCATCCGACCAATGTTATTATTAGCAACACTGAAAGCACTAGGTCAAAATATAACGCAAGGATTTATGACTGCAATAGCTTTGGAATACATTCATACATATTCCCTTATTCATGATGATCTACCAGCAATGGATAATGACGACTATCGTAGAGGTAAATTAACCAATCATAAAGCCTTTGATGAAGCAACGGCTATACTAGCTGGTGACGCATTGCTAACAGATTCGTTTGCTTTAATCGGAAAAGATAGCCTTATCACTAATGCAGAAGTGAAATTAGATTTAATCAATAAATTAGCAGATGCAGCCGGTAGCAAAGGAATGATAGCAGGTCAAATTGGTGATGTACAAGCGGAAGGCAAAGAAATTGATTTGCTAGAAATGAAAGAGATTCACAAAAATAAAACAGGTGAATTACTGCATTATGCAATCTATGCAGGGTATCAAATTGCCAATCCTTCAGCAGAAATCAAAGCATTATTAGATGAATTTGCTTGGACATATGGGATTGCCTATCAAGTACAAAATGATTTGCAAGAAGTTATGTGGTCGGATGATGACCGTGGGAAATTCCAACATTCTGATGCAGCATTAACGAAGAATACTTATCCTAGTATTTTAGGTACTAATGGTGCGATAGAGGCATTATTTGCCAATACGACTAAATGTCGTACCTTGTTGCAACAGATAAAAGATATTGATGAAAGCTTTGATGATCAGTTATTGGCTGGTTTCCTGACATTCCTAAAGATTTAATGAAAGTAAGGTAATATAAAATGGAAAAAGACCGCGCAGATATTTTAGTAGTCCGTCAAGGTTTGACAGACTCAAGAGAAAAAGCTAAGCGCTATATCATGGCAGGCCAAATATTCACTGATAAAGCAGAGCGAGTAGATAAACCGGGGGAAAAACTACCAGTGACTACTGTACTTACACTAAAAGGTGAAGATTTACCTTACGTTTCTCGCGGTGGGCTTAAATTAGTGAAAGCCATGGAATCATTTGCAATTGATTTTAACGAAAAAAGTGTATTAGATATCGGCTCATCTACAGGTGGTTTTACTGATGTTGCCTTACAAAATGGTGCAGCCATGTCTTACGCCCTTGATGTAGGTACCAATCAATTAGACTGGAAATTACGTTCAGATGATCGTGTTGTAGTAATGGAACAAACAAATTTCCGTTACTCTAAACCAGAAGACTTCACCAAAGGCCAACCTGATATCGCTACAATTGACGTATCCTTTATCTCATTGGATTTAATTTTGCCACCATTACGAAGCATCTTAAAAACAGATGGGCAAGTGGTCGCATTAGTGAAACCACAGTTCGAAGCTGGTAAAGATAAAGTTGGGAAAAAAGGTATTGTGCGTGATAAAAAAGTACATAAAGACGTCATCACACATACACTAAATACCGCGATTGGTCTTGGTTATGATGTAGTTGGCCTCACTTTTTCACCAATTACTGGTGGTACTGGGAATATCGAATTCCTGATGTTGTTATCGAACACAGCAGGTGAACCAGGCCAAATTGGGGCAGATATTGATATTGATGCCGTAATTGAAGAGGCACATACAATGTTCCATTAATTTTTTGGGACAAATGTCATTCAGTAGGGAGGATTGTAAATGCTACAGCATCTTACTATTAAAAATTTTGCGATTATCGAAGATTTAACAATCGATTTTGATTCTGGAATGACCGTGTTAACCGGAGAAACCGGGGCAGGTAAATCAATCATTATCGATGCAGTAGGCTTATTAGTCGGTGGTCGCGGTTCAACTGATTTTATCCGTTATGGCACTGACAAGTTTGACTTACGTGGTATCTTCTTTATGCCTGACCTTTCTGCTGAAGGCCGTGCTATGTTAGCGGACAATAATATTCCGTTCGATGATGCACAGTTAATGATTGTGCGCCAATTAGATATGAATGGTAAAAATACGATCAAAGTCAATGGTGTCTCAATGACTGTTTCAATGTTAAAAACACTAGGGACCTATATCGTAGATATCCATGGACAAAATGAGCACCAATCATTAATGCATACAAGTAATCATATTCATTTGCTAGACCATTTTGCCAAACAAGAAATTGGGCCAAAATTACAAGCATATCAAGAGGCTTATCAAGAATATAAGGAAGCTAAATCTTTATTAGAAAGTCAAAACTTAAATGAACAAGAAGCTGCTCAACGCATGGACCTGTTGAAATTTCAAATTAATGAAATAACAGCTGCGAATGTGGTTGTAGGCGAAGTAGATAATTTCATTATTGAGCGTGATCAATTACAAAATTTCCAAAAAATCGCAGATGCATTGGGTCAAACAAATAATTTACTTTCTAATGCTGATTTCAATGTGATTGATTTGATTGGGCAAGCCGTGGGCGAATTGGAAACTATTCGTGATTTTGATCAAAACTATGCTGATTTCTATGAACAAATTACGGGTACTTATTATGCCTTGCAAGATTTAGCATCTAGTATTTCAGACCAAGTTGATCAATTACATTATGATCCAAACCGTTTGGATGAAATTATAGAACGTTTGGCTGTTTACAAGAATTTGCAGCGCAAGTATGGGGAAGACTCAGAAGACATTCTGTTGTATATGACCAATGCCCAAGAAGAACTGAAACAGATTGAAAATCGTGAATCTAACCAACAAAAATTAAAAGATAATTTGGCCGCTAAAAAAGCAAACGCACTGAAATTGGCGAAAGAATTATCTAAGGTACGTCGCGACGTGAAAGGTGATTTAGTTGATGCCATTGAAGGGCAAATGAAGGCCTTATACATGGAGAAAGCCCGTTTCAGAGTGGATATCCTAGAGTTAGATGAGCTTGGGGCATATGGTATTGATGATGTGGCCTTTATGATTGCTACCAACCTTGGCGAACCTTTTAAACCTCTAGTAAAAGTAGCATCTGGTGGTGAATTATCACGTTTGATGTTGGCGATGAAGACAATTTTCCAAAACGCTTCAGGCGTTACGGCAATTATCTTTGATGAGGTGGATACTGGGGTATCAGGACGTGTAGCGCAAGCTATCGCAACGAAGATGTTTGAAATTGCATTGAAAGCACAAGTTTTATGTATTACCCATCTACCTCAAGTTGCCTCTATGGCGGACCATCAACTATTTATTTCCAAACAAGAAAATGCTGACCGTACTTTCACAAAAGTTAGCCTACTTAAAGAGGACGAACGAATTGATGAAGTAGCACGTATGCTGACGGGTTCAAATATAACTGATGTAGCACGACAAGCAGCTGCAGAACAGATTGAAGAAGATCGTGATTTCAAAGAATCATTAAGAAATAAAGGATAAGATAGGAGCGTTTGAATGAAAGCCAAATTAATCGTTATTGGCGGACCAACTGGTGTAGGGAAAACAGCGCTCAGTATAAAAATAGCAAATGAATTCAATGGCGAAATTATTAATGGAGATTCCATGCAAATCTACCAATCATTGAATGTTGGTACGGCAACGCCAAGTTTGGCTGAGCAAGACCAAGCTGTGCATCATTTGATTAATTATGTAGATGTGGGTGAAGGATATTCTGTAGCCCGTTTTAAAGCTGATGCAGAAGCAGCTATGACAGATATCATTGGACGTGGTAAAGTACCTATTTTAGTAGGTGGTACTGGCTTATACCTTGAATCATTTATTTATGATTTGTCGCTGGGTGGGAAAGAAATTGAGAATCCGGCCTTTCGTCAAGAAATGACAGACTTGGCAGCCAAAGAGGGAAATGATGCAGTTTACGCTAAACTACAAGCTTTAGACCCTAAAGCTGCTGAAGCCATTCACCCAAATAATTTACGTCGTGTGATTCGTGCCTTGGAAGTTGGAACTTTTTCAGACAGATTATTTTCTGATCAAGCAGAAACGCATGAAGATCATGTATCACCCTATGATTTGTTGTTAATTGCCTTAGATACCGACCGGCAACTTTTATATAAACGTATTAACCAACGCGTAGATATGATGGTAAAGGAAGGCTTATTAGAGGAAACACAATGGCTGTTAGCGCAAAACTTAGATCCCGACCAACAGTCCATGAAAGCCATTGGATATAAAGAATTATTCCCATATTTTAGAAATGAAGCGACGCTTGAAGCGTCTTTAGAAGAGTTAAAAAAAGATTCACGTCATTATGCTAAACGGCAATTGACCTGGATTCGTAATCGTCTGGATGGTGTTCACTGGTTTAATCTAGTAGAATATCCTGAAAGGCTAGATACTGTTTTAACCTTGGTAAATGATTTTCTCGCTAAATAAGTGATATGATCCTTCCTAGGCAAACAGTCAGAGGAGTAAATATGCAAAAAGTATTTTTAGTAGCAGTACAAACCCAAACAGTGAGTGACCGTCAGTTAACTATGCAAGTTGAAGAACTAAAAGAATTAGTGACGACAGCAGGTGGGGAAGTGGTTGGCGTGTTAACCCAAAAACGTGAACGTTTTGATTCCAGAACCTTAATTGGTAAGGGTAAAGTAGAAGAATTGGCTATGCACGCAGAAGCCAATGAAGCTGATTTGATTATTTTCTATCAACAATTAACCCCATCACAAAATAATAATTTACAAGAAGCTATTGATTTTCCAATCATTGACCGTATTCAATTAATTTTGGATATTTTCGCTATGCGTGCAACTTCTAAAGAAGGGAAATTACAAGTAGCTTTAGCACAAAATGAATATCTATTACCTAGACTAGCTGGTAATTACATTGGCTTGTCTAAATTAGGTGGGGGAATTGGTACGCGTGGTCCTGGTGAAACAAAAATCGAACAGGATAGACGTGTGCTTCGTGCTGAAATTCAACGAATTAAAGGTGAGTTGAAAGAAGTAGAAAAACACCAAAGCCGTACACGAGAGAATCGTGAAAAAGGCGATGTATTCCAACTTGGCTTAATCGGTTATACCAATGCTGGTAAATCTACAATTACGAATGCCTTAACTGATGCGGGTACATTTGAAGAAAATTTACTTTTCGCAACGTTAACGCCATTAACACGTGTATTCTCTTTGAATAATCATTTCAAAATGTCGATTACGGATACTGTTGGTTTTATACAGGATTTACCGCCTAAAATCATTAATGCCTTCCATTCAACTTTGGAAGAAAGTCGACAAGTAGATTTGATGTTAATCGTTATTGATGCATCTTCTCCTTATGCGCGTGAACAAGAAGCTGTTGTTTTGAAAACTTTAAAAGATTTAGACATGCTTGATGTGCCGCATCTGTTTGTTTATAACAAGATGGACTTAATTTCTGTAGAAGATCGTGAAAAATTAAGCTTCAATAAGCCAAATGTACAAATTTCAGCACGTTCAAAAGATTCTATTGAAGACTTGCAAGAAGCAATTATTGAAGGTCTGAAAGAACAATATGAACGCGTAGAGTTAACGATAGATCCAGGTAAAATAGGGCAGTGGTTGAGCTTACAAGACCGTATTTATTTTGATGAAATGTACTTTGATGAAGATACGCAAATGTATCAAATTCGGGTTTTTAAACCAAAATACATACAATTACCTGAAAATTAGCCTGCCTTCTATTGACAAAAGTCTGATAGATAGTGTAGAATTTAGTAGTTGTCATTCCACGGAAGACAACGAATGTTGGGATAGCTCAGCTGGATAGAGCAACGGTCTTCTAAACCGTAGGTCGTGGGTTCGAATCCCACTCTCAACACTAAACAAACAGGCTCAAATCACTGACATTTATCATTGATTTGAGCCTGTTTTTATTTTAAAATTGAGTTTGCCGAGAGTTCTATACAAAAAAATGTATATTTGCTTTTTGGAACTGATTTTTTAAAAGTTAACCTTTTGTAAAGAAGGTATAAATAAGCATGAATTTTCACTTAACTATGATAAAATGGTTATAAGAATATTGGGAGGTAGCGTATGAAAAAGGTATATTCATTTATTGGTGTTTCTATTTTAGCCTTATCACTTGCAGCTTGTGATTCGGTGAATTCTTCTGTAGGTATGTATGCAGATAGCCCAGCGTCTAGTTCTTCAGAAGAAGTGGTTGAATCTTCATCTTCTAGTGCTAGTTTAAATGTTGTAGATGCATCTAGCGATAGTGATGATGCGAGTACAAGTTCAACAGATGGTGCGGTAGCATCTGAAACTGCAGATGACGAGAGTGTTGAAAGTGATTCAAGTGTTGAGGGTGATGTGTCATCTTCTGATTCTGTTGCGAGTGAAGCTGCAGATGCACCTGAACTTTCAGCTGAAGAAATTGAGTCTTCTATCGTAGCTGCACAACCAGTAACTGAAGTAGCACCATCTCAGGCGGTACCTTCTAGTGAAGTTGAGGGTCAAGTTGCCGATGACGGTCAAGCAAGTGCAGGCGCATATGATAACACGCGTGCACGCGAAATTTTAGCTGAAGCAGCACCATTAATTGCTACTGATTCAGAAAATGCTTTCCAATCAGATGAGTATTTCTTTATGCCAACTTTAATTAATGAAGATTTGGCGCAAATCGATGTGTATCGTCAATCACCAGATGGACAAGGGCATGCGAATTTGATTACAGTGTATCGTTATGATGCGTATTCAGGTATTTTAATGTCTATGGACATGGCTACTGGTAATTGGGAGAACGCTGGAAGTCTAGCAGAATAATTTTAGCTGTATCATGCAATCAATTTTAAGACTGATGATCTAGAAATATTGGGCAATAGTATGTCTGATTTTTTCTAGTATCTATCAGTCTTTTCTATTCATTGATAAGACTTGATTTTAACGGATGAAAACTTGTTATTTAGCCTTAAATTGAGTAGTATTAAAGTAAAGAATGAGGTGGTAAATGTGAAGGGAAACTTTAAAGATAAAATTATTCCAATGACCATGGCATCTGTGAATCAAGCGAATATTGCCGGCAGCGCTGCAGAGATGTCGTATTATTTCCTATTATCACTTTTTCCAGTGTTAATGATGATTGCAAATATCATTCCGATGTTACCATTTGATCCAGAATCGGTCGTTTCTCTACTTGAAACATTGCTACCTGATCAAGTGGAACCGGTCATTATTCCAACACTGCAATCCTATTTAGGATCAGATACGACTGGTGCTTTGTCTGTTTCCTTTCTATTAATTTTATGGTCAGGTTCCACTGCTTTTGGGACCATGCAAAATATTTTGAATAGGACCTATGGTGTAACGGATAAACCCAATTTTATTGTTTCTAGGTTGATTTCTTTTGCAATTGCATTTGTATTAGTGATTGTGGCTGTGGCACTAAGTGTGATTTTCGTGTTTGGTCAGACTTTACTAGAAACAGTGAATCAATTTATCCAATTGCCAATGGAATTATTTGCTATTTTCTCTAGTGTTAAATGGCCAATTCTCATTGTTGTGTTAATCATTGTATTTACTTTTATCTACCAATTTATTCCACAACATAATTATCCGATAAAATATTCGGTACCAGGTGCAATAGCTGCTACCTTATTAAGTGCTGTGTTATCAGGTGGATTTAGTTTTTATGTATCGAACTTTGGTGGTTCCTCAGTATCAAATGGGACAATCGGTGTATTCATCGTTTTGATGATTTATCTATGGTTGACCTCAATTGTCATTATTGCAGGTGCCTTAATTAATCACTTGGTCTATCGATTAAAACATGTTGAAGAATTTTTAGATACAAGCCCTAATTATCATACGAGTACATCAGACCACTTCCCAATTATGGATGAACAAAACATTGTGCTAGGCAAATTAAAACGCCAAGCTGCAGATATAACTTTAACGGTAAACCCCGCTAGAGCAAATGAAAATATAGATTAAAGGGGCGCATTAATTTGGAAAAACGTTCGACAAGTCGACGCTTAAAAAAGAAAACAACGAGAAGAGTTGATCCTACTATCGTTATCTGTGTCATGTTATTAGCTATGGTTAGTGTCGTGACCATTTTCTCCACTACATATTTACAATATGATTCTGGATCTTATTCCGCGACAATTATGCAAATTGCATGGTTTGCAATAGGTACCGTATTGGCTGCGGTTGTGATGCAATTGGATAGAGATACCTTATATCAATTTGCACCAGTTGCTTATGGTTTAGGTTTACTTCTTTTGGTATTGGTTTTGATATTCTATGACCGAGATTTAGCGATTACGAATGGGGCGCGATCTTGGATCACGATTGGTCCCTTATCCGTACAACCATCAGAACTAATGAAAGTTGCTTATATTATTATGATGGCCTACCTTGTACATGGCTACAATGATGAGGCGAGAAAACGCAATATTGAAGAAATGCCAGCACGTGAGCGTATCCAATTTGATTTGAAATTCTTAATCAAATTAACTTTATGGACTTTGCCACCGTTAGCCTTGATTATTGCCCAAAATGACTTGGGTACAACGATTGTATTCTTGATGATGTTTATCGGGGTTATCTTTGTTTCCGGGATTACATGGTATATTATTCTACCTGCATTATTTACATTCGTCTTAATTGCACTTATTTTAATTGTGCTAGTAGTATATGAACGTGAGCTATTGTATTCTCTTGGTTTCCAAGATTATCAATTTGCACGTATCGATTCTTGGTTGGATCCATTTGGTAATTCAGCTACTGATTCATATCAGTTAGCTCAAAGTTTGAAAGCTATCGGTTCTGGTCAAATTCTAGGTAAGGGTTTAGGTGTCTTCCAAGTACACGTACCTGTTCGAGAATCCGATATGATTTTTGCTACCATTGGTGAGAATTTTGGTTTTATTGGCTCAAGTTTCGTGGTGCTAGTTTACTTTATTTTAATTTTCCAAATGATTTCAATTGCCTTCAGTGCACATGATGCTTTCTATGCATCGATGGTGTCAGGTGTGGTTATGATGTTTAGTTTCCACATTCTTGAAAATATTGGGATGTCAATTGGACTATTACCATTAACTGGTATCCCATTACCTTTAATTTCTGCAGGGGGTACAGCTTTAGTAACTTCAATGTTGAGTATCGGTCTTGTATTGTCGATACGGTATAATGAAGAAGTTGAAGAAGAAGACTTGGCGAAGAACCCAGTTGTAAAAGCTGTTCGTTGGGTAAATAAATTAGTACCTAGAAAATTATTCAATAAACTAGTTTAGTAGTATAATAAGCTCAAGTAATGTAAATAAAGGAGTCTTATCAATGAACAAAGTATATACAGAAGATGGCATTTATCTTGAAGAATTAAATGATGGTCAAGTTCGTATTGGTTTATCTGCGTATGGGTCTGATGCGGTAGGAGAAGTTTCTTACTTTACCTTTTTAAATGAAGACGAGCTTGTAGCAGATCAACCTTTTTTCTCAGTAGAAGGTTCTAAAGCAGTAACGGATATGGTAGCACCGATTTCAGGGAAAGTTGTTGAACGTCATGATGCATTAGTTGACGAACCTGAAATTCTAAATGCCTTAGATGAAAAAGAAAAATGGATTGTAACCGTGCAAACAGAACAAGCTGTTGCTTGGGATCAATTTTTAGCTGAAGATTTACCGATTGAAGAAGCTTAAGAAATCGAAAACCTAGTTTAGATTGTATAAATAAGATACAATCAAACTAGGTTTTTTTGATAAATCATTTCGTCATCTGTCAGTATGAGTTAACTGACGACTAAGGAGATAAACAAAATGTTAGCATTAAAAAATTTAAAGAAAACATATGTTGTGGGTGGCACAACAACGCACGCCTTAAATGATGTATCGTTGTCATTTAGAAAACAGGAATTTGTGGCGATACTAGGGCCTTCTGGTTCTGGGAAAACGACCTTATTAAATGTGATTGGTGGCCTTGATCAATATGATTCAGGGGATATGATTATCAATGGTCAATCTACCAAAAACTTTAAGGATATTGATTGGGATGCCTACCGTAATAATTCAATTGGCTTTGTTTTCCAATCATATAATATTATTGGTCATCTGGATGTGATTTCCAACGTTGAGTTAGGAATGACCTTATCAGGTGTTAGCAAGGCTGAAAAACATGCGAAAGCAGAAGAAGCTTTAACCCGAGTTGGTTTAAAAGACCATATGAACAAACAACCTAACCAATTATCTGGTGGACAATTACAACGTGTGGCTATAGCACGTGCCTTAGCTAATGATCCGGATGTGTTGTTATGTGATGAACCGACTGGAGCCTTAGATTCAGAAACTGGGCTACAAATTATGGAATTGATTCAAGAGCTAGCGCAAGAAAAATTGGTTATTATGGTTACCCATGATGCAGACTTGGCATATCAATATGCAAATCGTATTATCAAGTTTAAGGATGGGGAAGTATTAGATGATTCAAATCCTTATGATAATACAGATGGTGACGCTAAATTAGATATGAAACGCACTGGTATGTCTTATCTAACTGCCTTGAATCTTTCGTTTAAAAATATTATGACGAAAAAAGGGCGTACATTTATTACGTCATTTGCCTCAAGCATTGGGATTATATCAATTGCTGTCGTTTTATCTTTATCAAATGGGTTCCAAAAACAAATTGATGCAACTCAGGCTGAAACGAGTGCGCAATATCCAATTACTGTGGCTAGTGTAGCGAATAATTCGACCGCAATCACGATTTCAAATGAAGAACAAACAGCTTATCCATCTACAGATACTGTCATTGCTAGTGAAGATGAAGCTACGGCCAATCAACATGAAAATAACCTTACGCAAGAATATGTAGATTATGTTCAAGATATCGATCCATCACTTATTGCAGCCCTGAATTATACCTATGCAGCTCAAATGAATATGCTACGTGAAGTAGATGGAGAAGTGCAATCAGTTGTCTTCTCTAATTATGAACAAGATTCTGCAACCGGAGATATTCAAAGCTTCTATGCAACTGAAATGGGAACGGGTGCTTCTACCTTCCCAGAATCTCCAGAGGGTGATGACAATGCCTTCTTGAGCGAAAATTATGATGTACTAGCTGGTGACTTGCCAAGTGAAACAACAGACCTTGTGCTTGTTGTAGATAAATTTAATAACGTCAATATCAATGCCTTAAACAACTTAGGTTTTAGTTATGAAGATGGGGAAGCCATCAATTTTGACGACATTATCGGCACTGAAATTAGCCTAGTAAGTAATGATGCCTACTATCAAGAATTGCCTACAGGTAATTTTGTGCCAAATCAAGATATAGCTGTAGTTTATGACAATGACTCGAATCAAACCTTACGTATAGCTGCTGTAATTCGTCCAAAAGAAGATGCAACGATGGCTATCTTAAATCAAGGTATCAACTATTCGAACGCATTAACGCAAGAAGTAATTGCTGATAGCCAAGATTCTGCCATTGTTCAAGCGCAAAAAGATAGTGACCTATCAGTGATTACCGGTCAAACCCTAGATGAGGAAGCTAAAGCAACAGCCTTAACAAGTTTAGGTGCAGACGCAATGCCGACTTCTATCATGATTTATCCAAAAGATTTTGAAACGAAAGATCAAGTATTGGATTACTTAGATGCCTATAACGAGGATAAAGCTGAAGAAGATAAAATTCTTTATACCGATTTAGCAAGTACCATGACTGAGTTAACAGGTGGTTTGATGGATGCCACAACTTATGTGCTTGTTGCATTTGCAGGTATTTCACTCGTGACATCAATGATTATGATTGGGATTATTACCTATACTTCAGTCCTTGAACGTACCAAAGAAATTGGTGTTTTGAAAGCCTTAGGTGCACGTAAGAAAGATATTACCCGTGTGTTTGACTCTGAAACATTAATTCTAGGTGTTCTATCGGGCCTATTGGGTGTTGCCGTAGCCTATGCCTTAACATTCCCAATTAATACGATTATCGAAAATCTGACAGACTTGAAAAATGTAGCGCAATTAGATCCACGACATGCAGTCATCTTATTGATCATTTCGACTGTATTAACTGTACTTGGCGGTCACATTCCTGCTCGTATGGCGGCGAAAAAAGATGCTGCTGAAGCTTTGCGTGCAGACTAGTCACTCGTCAACAACTGAAATCGCACAAACAAAAAAGCTGAGACTTTGTATAGTGGACCCAAAAAGTT
>NZ_RKMG01000018.1 GCF_003797145.1 Aerococcus agrisoli
AACTTTTGGGGGCCTCTACATTTCAGTGGTCCAGGATTTTTTTATACTGCTTGTGCTTGTAAATTTTGGTGGACAGGATGTTGGTATTGATAAGCAAATGTGTCATCTAAAATCCATTGTTTCACATCTTTTTCTGCAATCAATAAAGGCATCCGGTCGTGTATTTGACCAACAACTGTATCCGGTTCCGTTGTGATAATGATGGATTCCGCTTGCCGTTGACCAGTCTTGGGGTCACTGTACATACGATAGAAGCCACCAACATATAAGATATTATTCGGCTCAGAAAAAGTATATGCTTTTTTATTAGCGGAAAACTCATAGAAGCCTGACATTGGAAAGATGATACGACGTGTTTCAAAAGATTCTTTAAACATGGGTTTGTCTCT
This sequence comes from Aerococcus agrisoli, assembly GCF_003797145.1. Classification (GTDB taxonomy): domain Bacteria; phylum Bacillota; class Bacilli; order Lactobacillales; family Aerococcaceae; genus Aerococcus; species Aerococcus agrisoli. Next base: position 390 of record NZ_RKMG01000018.1, read on the forward strand.
TGCTGTTTCAACACGCGCATTAATCAATAATTGACTTGGTTTAAAACCTGTAAAACCCCATTTGGTTAGGGCAGGAACTATTTCCTTTTCTGGATTTGCGCCGAGTGTAATCACAGGACTACTTGGATAAATGATATCTGTTGCAGCATCCGGGATTTCTACGCCACGCTGACGTATTTCATTGTAATAATCCAGCAGTACTTGTTCACTTTTATCATACAGGTAGCGTCCACACATATCGCAACACCTCCAAAAGGTTTAAATAGTCATTAAGCTTCAGTTGTTTGGTTTTCTTTGGCTAGACGTGCATCCATATTTTGAATGGCTAGGGCTACAATTTCTTTGGTCAATTGATCATTACGGACAAGTAGGGGACCATGGAAATAAGAACCAAATGTATTTTTATACATAACACCTTCAGTTTGGTCTTCACCATTGTTACCGAATCCCGTAACGACTTTACCAAGTGCTTGGGTATTTTCACCTAGGAAAGTACGACCGTTATGGTTTTCGTATCCGTAGTAAGTTTGTCCAAAGCGTTCGTTTTCAATGACAATGTCGCCAATAAAACGGTTGTTATCTTGGTTTAACGTATAGTGATCTAAGGCACCGATACCTTCAAGACGTTCACCAGCAGCATTGATATAGTATTTTCCAAGTAATTGGAAGCCACCACAAATACCAATAGTTACACCATAATTTTCAATGTAGCTCGTTAAGGCTTCTTTTTTTAATTGAATATCTCGGGCAACAATTTTTTGTTCATAATCTTGACCACCACCGAAGAAGACTAGGTCATACTTGTTTGGATCAAATTCGTCACCAACTGAAACTAATTCAGTTTCAACGTTGACATCTTGTTGTTTTGCTTCATATTCAAGCATTAATAGGTTACCGTTATCGCCGTATGTATTCATTAAGTTCCCATATAAGTGGGCAATTTTTAAAGTTCGAGTCATTAGTTCATACGCTCCTTCACATAACCTGATTCTGCTAGTTCTTTACGGATATTTAACATGGCCGTATAGGTAGCAAGAATATATACTTTTTCAGTAGGTGCCGTTTTTACAGCTTCAACGATAGCTTTAGGGTCATCTACTTTAATTAAGGCATCTGTATCAAAACCAGCAACCATTAAGCGTTTGGTTAAGTCTTCTACTCGGATACCTGCAACATAAGTAGTATCGATGTTGTCCATTTGGGCTAATTTTTCGAAGTTACCATCCCAAATCCATGAAACATCTTGTCCATCAGCAGGGCGGTCATTTAAAACTGTAATTAAAGTAAATGGTGCTTTTTCTAAAAGCGTTAATTCGATGATTTGATTTAAACCAACTGGATTCTTGATCAGGTTGATACGTAAATCATGCCCATCAACATTAATTGCTTCTTGGCGACCAAAGATACGTTTGGCACTTTGTAATCCTTTGGCAATATCAGCTTGTGAAACACCAAAGTAACGACCTAATGAATAGGCAGCAAGGGCATTATACACATTATATAGTCCAGCTACTGGAATTTCGTATTGGTAGCCATCAATTGTAAAGCTTGCTGATTCAGGGGTTAACTCGTCAACATGATCAACTTTATAAGTTAATTCAGGACGGTGAACACCACAGTTTGGACAGAAGTAGTCACCTAAGTTTGAATAAGTGATGTCATGGTAATGCAAAACATGTTCACAATTAGGACAAATAACACCATCTGTATTGTTATCTGCTAAGAAGTCACGTGATTTGTCAGTATTATCAAAACCGAAGAATACTTGTTGGTTAGATACTTCACGTGATGCGAAAATAGGGGCATCCCCATTTTGGAATAGCATCGCATTTGGCGCTTTTGCTGCACCTTGTAGAATGAAATCATAGGTAGTGTAGATTTCACCATAACGGTCCATTTGATCACGGAAAATATTGGTAGTCAGAATTACTTCTGGTTTGATGTGTTCTGTGATGTGACGTAAGGAAGCTTCATCCACTTCAAGTACGGCAATTTTTTTATCGGATTTCTTACCTGAATCTTCAATAAATGAAGAAGTAATCCCTTGTAGCATGTTTGAACCAGAATTATTGGTCATGACATGATCAAAGGCTTGTTTTAAAATATTTACGGTTAGGGCAGTCGTTACTGTTTTTCCGTTGGTACCTGTGATGATGACAACGCGATAGTTTTCACCAAGGGCTTTCAGAATATCAGGGTCAATGCGTTGTGCGATCTTACCTGGTAAAGAGGTCCCACCACTCGTAAATTTTTTAAGTAGTTGCTGGCTTGTTCTCCCAGCGAGTGTTGCTAATTGGCTTTTCAATTTCATATTGGCGTTCCTCCATTAATCAATGTTCATTCGAACTCTCGTAGAACAATTTTACCATAAGACATGATTTTTCTGAAAAAATTCAAGGCATTTAAGATTTCTTTAAAAAAGTTTCTACTTTAATTAGGCATAAAAGGGGAGAAAAATGGAATAAAAATTGACTAGAAGCGTCTTTAAAAGTAAAATGAATAGTTGAGTGTATCGATAAAATTTGTATAGGAGTGTTTAGATGGCGCAATTATTTTTCCGTTACGGTGCGATGAATAGTGGTAAGTCTTTTGAAATCATTAAAGTAGCCCATAACTATGAAGAGCAAAATAAGCATGTTTTAGTCTATACGAGTGCGGTGGATAATCGTGCAGGTGTAGGGAATGTATCTAGTCGCGTTGGTGAGGAAAGAGCAGCTAGAGCTATTGCAGAAGATACAGATGTTTATCTTGACCTAAAGGGTTATATGGACGACACACATGAAAAGATCTACTGTATTTTAATTGATGAAGCCCAATTCTTGAAAAAAGAACACATTTATCAATTAGCACGCATTGTGGATGAGTTAGATATCCCTGTAATGGCATTTGGCCTAAAAAACGATTTCCTAAACAATCTTTTTGAAGGATCTAAATATTTACTATTATTGGCAGATAAAATTGAAGAAGTGAAAACCATTTGTTGGTTCTGCGCTAAAAAAGCTACCATGAACATGCGTGTTTCTGAAGGAAAACCTGTTTATGAGGGTGAACAAGTACAAATTGGTGGTAACGAAGCCTATTACCCAGTTTGTCGTAAACATTATCACCATCCGCCATTAAAAGATGGTAAAATTTATATTGAACGCAACAATCAAAATGCATAAGCATATTGATTAAATAGAGTATACGTACAAATAGCAAAGTTAAAGTTATAGAAAAGAGTTGAAACAATGTTTAATGATCAATTAGATTCATTTATCGCTCGTTACGCTGAAGTAACAGAGCTTATGAGTGACCCGGATGTTATCAATGATAACCAACGTTTCCGTGCCATTTCAAAAGAAGAAGCAGATTTACGTCCAAAAGTAGAAACATTTACCCACTATAAAGAGGTAATCGAAGGTATCGCGGATACTGAAGAATTACTAGCTGAAACTACTGATGACGAAATGACTGAATTAGCCAAAGAAGAGTTAAAAGAGTTAAAAGATGAACGTGACCAACTTGAAGAAGAAATCAAACGTTTGATGATTCCTTCTGATCCTAATGATGACAAAAACATCATCATGGAAATTCGTGGTGCCGCAGGTGGGGATGAAGCCCAATTATTTGCCGGTGACCTTTATGAAATGTACAACCGCTACGCAACTAGCCAAGGTTGGCGAGTAGAAGTAATCGAATCTTCAAGTAACGATATTGGTGGGTATAAAGAAATTACCCTTCAAATCCAAGGGGATAACGTATTCTCTAAATTGAAATTCGAATCAGGTGCGCATCGTGTACAACGTGTGCCAGATACTGAATCTCAAGGCCGTGTACATACATCAACTGCTACTGTAGGGGTAATGCCTGAATTAGAAGAAGTTGACTTTGATTTAGATGAAAAAGATATTCGTCTTGATATTTTCCGTGCCTCTGGTGCCGGTGGACAACACGTTAACAAAACATCATCTGCCGTTCGTCTAACACATATTCCAACAGGTATTGTTGTATCTATGCAAGACCAACGTTCACAACAACAAAATAAAGATAAAGCCATGATGATTTTACGTGCTCGTGTTTATGAAAAATTTGCTTCTGAGCAACAAAATGAATACGATTCACAACGTAAAAACTTAGTGGGTACTGGTGACCGTTCAGAACGTATCCGTACATACAACTATCCTCAAAACCGTGTAACAGATCACCGTATCGGTTTAACCATCCAAAAATTAGACCGTATCATGAATGGTGAACTGGATGAAATCGTTGACGCTTTACTATTAGCCGACCAAGCCAATAAATTAGAGGAGTTAAATGATTAATAATACATATTTAGAGGTCCAAGCTTGGGCCTCTTCTTTTTTAAACGAAAATAACCAAGAAGCTGAGATTTCCTATCATTTAATGTTAGATATGGCAGATTTTTCTGTTTCTGAATGGCAAATGCATCAAAACGACACAATACCAAGTGAATTAAAAGGAGCTTATGAAGCTGCCATTCATAAAGTGGTAAATGAAAATTATCCATGGCAATATATTGTAGGAAAAGCCTGGTTCTATGGTGAAGATTTCAAAGTCACACCAGCTACCCTTATTCCTCGACAAGAAACGGAAGATCTCGTATCCTTTGTACTGAAACAAATTAAAAAAGGCGAGATACAGCCGGATGCCAAAGTGCTAGATATTGGAACAGGTACTGGTATTATCGCAATCACTTTAAAAATGCATTATCCTAGCCTTCAAATCACGGCCACGGATATTTCACCGGAAGCCTTAGCTGTCGCAGAGGAAAATGCCCGTGCGAAAAAAACAGACATACGCTTTTTAGCTGGTGACTTGTTTGAACCAATAGCTGATGAAACCTTCGATGTGATTATTTCAAATCCACCTTATATAGGTGAAGAAGAAACTGATGTCATGTCTAAGTCGACTATTTTATATGAACCAAAAGGGGCATTGTTTGCTGAAGATAGTGGTTTTGACATTTATTGGCGAATTTTTGATGACTTGCGGGCTCATTTAAGACCGCGAGGACAGTTTATAGCGGAGTTCGGATATAAACAAGGAAATCGCCTTTTATCACGTGTGAACGCCGTTTTACCAGAGCTAAAAGCAAACATTATTCAAGATTATACAGGGAATGACCGTATTTTGTGGATATTTTCTTAAAAAATATAGATACAATTTCAAAAGAACATGCTAAAATAAAAGTACAAGATGAAAGGGGCTTTCTCTGTTATGACAAAAATCATTCAGGCAAATCAACTGGAAGAGGGCGCAGCATTATTGCGTCAAGGTGAATTAGTCGCATTCCCAACCGAAACAGTCTTTGGTTTGGGGGCGATTGCCAATAATGAAGATGCTGTGAAATCAGTTTATGCCGTGAAAGGACGTCCTAGTGATAATCCATTAATCGTGCATATTGCCGATGAACCAGCGATTTTTGACTTTATGAAGGATGACGATCAAGACCGTCATGCATTAATTGAAAAATTAACAGCTGCATTTTGGCCGGGGCCATTAACCTTAGTTGTCCCTGTGAAAGAAGATACTTTCCCATCAGTTGTTACAGGTGGTATGGATACTGTTGGTATTCGCTTACCTGACCATGAGACTACACGCGAATTGATTCGTTTAACTGGTTTCCCTTTAGTCGGACCTTCAGCCAACATTTCTGGCAAACCAAGTCCTACTAAAGTAGAACATGTCAAACATGACTTTGATGGTAAAATTGGTGGCATCGTCAATGCTGATCCAACTAGAATCGGAGTAGAGTCAACTGTTTTAGATTTAACAGATGAACGAGGGTTGATTATTTTACGCCCAGGTTTCATTACAAAATCTATGCTTGAAACAGTGGTGGACAATTACCCAATTTTAATGGGTGGCACGATTGCTAGTGATGATACTACTGCTCCAAAAGCACCTGGAATGAAATATATTCACTATAGTCCAGATCAACCTGTCATGGCTGTCAGTCAAGAGGAAATGGCAAATGTATTACAAGATTTAGAAAATCAAAATATGCCTTTTGCTCTTGCTGCAACAACACAAACCCTTGCTGAATACGGTAGTCGTGCTCAAGCAACTTTCTCTCTTGGCGAAGATATTACCAGTGCAACGCATACGCTATTTTCAGCACTGAGAACCTTCGATGATGTTCCTGAAATTACCCAAATTGTGGTTGAACTATTCCCGGATAAAGAGGAAAATAGCGCATATCGCAATCGCTTAATCAAAGCAAGCTCAGTGGTAATGGAATAATTTTCATTTTCGTAACACCAAAAAATTTGTCTATTAATGACAACGGAGGCTAACAATCAATGGAAAAAGATATTGTATTTGATTTATTAAACGAAGAATTAGAACGTCAACAAAATGGTATTGAATTAATTGCCAGTGAAAACTGGGTTTCTCAAGCCGTTAGAGATGCACAAGGTTCAGTAGCAACCAATAAATATGCCGAAGGTTACCCTGGAAAACGTTACTACGGTGGTTGTGAAGTTGTAGATAAAATCGAAAACTTAGCAATTGACCGTGTGAAAGAATTATTTGGCGCTGCATATGCAAACGTACAACCACATTCAGGTTCACAAGCAAATATGGCTGTTTACGATGCCTTTTTAGAACCAGGTGACTTAGTATTAGGTATGAACCTAACAGACGGTGGTCACTTAACTCACGGATCTAAAGTAAACTTCTCTGGTAAAAAATACAACTTTGTTAATTACAATGTTAGCCCCGTTGATGAACGCATTGATTATGATGAAATCGAACGTTTAGCAAAAGAACATCAACCAAAATTAATCGTAGCAGGTGCTTCAGCTTATACACGTATCATCGATTTTGAACGCATCAGTCAAATTGCTAAAGATGTAGATGCTTACTTCATGGTAGATATGGCACATATTGCTGGTTTAGTAGCAGCTGGATTACATCCAAATCCAATCCCTTATGCTGATGTTGTTACTTCTACAACACATAAAACTTTACGTGGTCCTCGTGGTGGTTTAATTCTTTCAGGTGACGCTGCATATGGTAAAAAACTAAATTCAGCGATTTTCCCTGGTATCCAAGGTGGTCCTTTAGAGCATGTCATTGCAGCTAAAGCAGTTGCCTTTGGTGAAGCTTTACAAGATGACTTCAAAGATTACCAAGCACAAATCATTAAAAATGCCAAAGCTTTTGAAGCAGTATTTGAAGCTGAAGGTATCCCTATGGTATCTGGTGGTACAGACAACCACTTACTACTATTGAAAGTTGTTGATTTTGGTGTAACTGGTGCTGACATTGAAGTTGCTTTGGATGAAGTTGGTATTACAGTAAATAAAAATACCATTCCAAACGAAACATTAAGCCCATTTAAAACAAGTGGTATCCGTATCGGTACCCCAGCGATTACAACACGTGGTTTTAAAGAAGCAGAAGCAACTGAAGTAGCTAAATTAATTGTCAAAATCATCAAAAACCATGGTGATGAAGCAGTTTACGCTGAAGTAAAAGCTGAAGTGAAAGACTTAGTAAGCAAATTCCCATTACAATAATCTTTATAGCGTTCATGTAAACACTTGCATGAACGCTTTTTATTCTGTATACTATTTTAGGTTTAAGCCAAATACGCATAATGTAAAAAATAGGATAAAGAAAGATTGAGGTAATCATTAATGAGTAAATTTGTTGTAATTGATCATCCATTGGTACAACACAAAATGGCTATGTTACGTGATAAGAACTTAGGTACAAAAGGTTTCCGTGAATTAGTAAATGAAATCACTATGTTTTTAGGCTATGAAGTAACACGTGATTTGTCAGTGGAAGATATTGAAATCGAAACACCATTGATGAAAACGACTCAAAAAGTAATTTCTGGTAAAAAATTAGCAATCGCACCAATCTTACGTGCGGGTTTAGGTATGGTTGATGGTATGTTACTATTAATGCCTGCTGCTAAAGTAGGACACATTGGTATGTTCCGTGATGAAGAAACTTTGGAACCCCAAGAATACTTCTTCAAAATGCCACAAGATATCGATGAACGTGAAGTAATCGTAGTTGACCCTATGTTAGCTACTGGTGGTTCTGCTATCATGGCCATCGATTCATTGGTTAAACGTAATGTTGATCCAGAAAATGTTAAATTTGTTTGCCTTGTTGCTGCACCTGAAGGGGTTAAAGCTTTACAAGCCGCATATCCACAAGTTGACATCTTTACTGCTGCATTAGATGAAAAATTAAACGAAGATGGCTATATTTTACCAGGTCTTGGTGATGCTGGTGACCGTCTATTCGGTACCTTATAATTGTCAATGTTTAGACTTATATGCTAACCTTGATATGTTCGCATAAAAATAAATGACATAATAAGGTCGATAAATATAAATTTAGATAGGTGATAATGAAATGACGGAAAATATGATAATTAAAGGTGGCAACCAACTAAAAGGCCACGTAAAAATTGATGGGGCAAAAAATGCCGTTTTACCATTATTAGCAGCAACTTTGCTTGCTGATAAAGGTCAAAGCCACATTTCAAATGCTTCATTACTTTCAGACGTATACGTAATGAATGACGTATTACGCAATTTAAATGCAACAGTTGATTTTGACGAAGAAAATAATGAAATCATTGTTGATGCATCAGGTGAGTTAACTACTGAAGCACCATTCGAACTTGTCAGCAAAATGCGCGCAAGTATCGTTGTAATGGGACCATTACTATCACGTTACGGTCATGCTAAATTTGCTATGCCTGGTGGCTGTGCAATTGGCTCACGTCCAATTGACTTGCACGTAAAAGGTTTCGAAGCCTTAGGCGCGAAAGTAACAACAACTGCTGGATATGTAGAAGCTGTTGCGGACAAATTAGTCGGCGCCAATATTTACTTAGACTTCCCAAGTGTGGGGGCTACGCAAAATATTATGATGGCTGCCGCTTTAGCAGAGGGTGTTACTATCATTGAAAACGTTGCACGTGAACCTGAAATTGTTGATTTAGCCAACTTTATCAATAAAATGGGTGGTCGCGTGCAAGGTGCGGGTACGGATACAATTAAAATCCGAGGCGTTGAAAGCCTAACAGGTACAGAACATACTGTTATTCCTGACCGTATTGAAGCTGGTACCTTTATGGTAGCTGCCGCAATTACTGAAGGTGATGTTTACATCGAGGATGCCATTTCAGAACATAATCAACCACTTATCTCTAAATTAAAAGAAATGGGTGCAACCATTACAGAGGATGTGTCTGGTGTTCGTGTACAAGGTTCTGCTGTCTTAAAAGCAACAAAAGCGAGAACTTTACCATATCCAGGTTTTCCAACTGATATTCAATCACCATACACCGTAGCGCAAGTTTTAGCAGAAGGCACTTCTGAAATGGAAGAAACTGTTTTTGAGAACCGTTTTATGCATTTAGAAGAATTACGTCGTATGAATGCGAACTTCTCTATCAATGGAGATACTGCAATTATTAATGGCCCAGCAAAACTTCAAGGTGCTGCCGTAGCAGCTTCTGATTTACGTTCTGCTGCTGCTTTAATTCTTGCTGGTTTACGCGCAGAAGGGTTGACGAAAGTTTCTGAATTAAAATATTTAGACCGTGGCTACCATTCTTTTGAAAAGAAATTACAAGACTTGGGTGCCAATGTTTTACGTGTTGACGTGGATGGCAAAACTGATGAAGAACTAGCCGCATTATTAGATTAGTAGGGGATCATATGAAACAATTCCATCAATATTTAGATGCACCTTGGAAGAAATTTTTATTTTGGGCAGTTATCGTTTTGATTTTGTGTATTATCCTGTTTACGATCGGCGGTATCGTCGGTTATGGGATTTCTTCCGATAATTCGCCGTTTCAATTTTTAAATGGTAAAACTTGGGATCATGTATTCTCCTTTATTCGATAGGATGATACGAAAACCAGATTGAGTGCCTGGGACAAAAGATTAAAATCTTCGATTTTCGTCCTTTTAGTGTACGTTCCTTATAGCCGTGGGACCGTCTGGAGCCAAGGTCTCCAGACTTGAAATCGAGCCAAGGTCTCGATTTCATCNATAAATTTATACCTTAGTAAAAGAAGAGAACATTTCTATTATGAATTGTTCTCTTCTTTTTTATTGGCTTTTGTCCCAGTCCCTTTTTTAATGCGAAAAATTTATTCAGTGTACTTTTTCTTCAGGAAGACCGTGACCTTATGTTACAATATCCTAGATATGAGGTGAGTAAATGGACGGAATTTTACCTTTATGGAAAGAACGCGGTATGACGAGTCATGACTGTGTTTTTAAGGTGAGAAAAATATTACATATGAAAAAAGTCGGACATACAGGAACACTAGATCCTAATGTCGATGGCGTACTCCCAATTTGCTTAGGCAGTGGGACAAAATTAGTAGAACTATTAATGGATAAAACCAAAGTTTACACCGGTGAAATTACTTTTGGTTTTGCGACGACAACTGAAGATTTAGACGGTGAAATTGTGACAGAGCAAACAATTGAAAATGCCATCCCTGATGAAACAATTCAAGAAGCCATGCAACAATTAACAGGACACATTGTTCAAATACCACCGATGTTTTCAGCGATTAAAGTAAATGGTAAACGTCTATATGAGTACGCACGAGAAGGTATAGAAGTCGAACGACCTGAACATCCGGTTTATGTCGATGCATTTGAAATGGCTAGTGCTTCGAGCTTGATTGATGGTCGCCAAAGTTTTCAATTTAAAGTTGTCTGCGGTAAAGGGACATATGTTCGAACCCTAGCTAGTGACTTAGGTCAAGCACTTGGTGTACCTGCTACCATGACTAGCCTAACGAGAGCGGCGTCTACGCCATTTAAACAAGAAGACTGCCTAACCCTTGACCAACTACGTGAAGCAGTTGAAAACGACGATTTTTCATGGCTAGTAAGCATTGAAGAATCATTATCAGCGTATCCACAGTGGCACGTACCTTCAAGTGAAACGATGTTACACAAATTAATAGATAATGGTTCAGTATTAGATTTAAGTGTCTTACCAAGTGAATTACAAGCTCAATTGCCAGTGACCGTCTTTTTAGACGATAAAATCAAGGCATTATACGACTTACATCCATCAAAAGATGGTAAGATTAAACCGACAAAAATGTTCTAATGAATAGATAGGGAAGGTAATTTATGGAGACAATATATTTACACCATCCATACAAACAAGCAGACATCTACCCAGGTAAAATTGTACTGGCGTTAGGTTTCTTCGACGGGGTACACAGAGGACACCAAGCAGTCATTGAAGCAGCGCGCAAAGAAGCGACGCGTTTGCAATTACCATTGGCTGTGATGACTTTTAATATGGCACCACGTATTATGTACCAACAAATTCGCCCAGAAGAGGTAACGTATTTAACCACGATGGTTGAAAAACAACGTTTAATGGCTCAATTTGGCGTGGATTACTTATATGTAGCCCAATTAACATCTGCTTTTTCAAAACAAGCACCTCAAGACTTTGTTGATCAATATATGGTTGGTTTAAATGCCCAATCGGTTGTAGCCGGTTTTGATTATACGTATGGTAAAAAAGACGTTGCCAATATGACAACATTGCGCGATCATAGCCAAGGTCGCTTCGAAATCATCGAAGTGCCTCAATTAGCCGATGAAGACGGCAAAGTTGGATCGACTGAAATTCGTCAAGATTTGGATACAGGATTATTACAACATGCCAATGAAAAACTAGGCTATATTTATAGTCTTGACGGCATTGTTGTACATGGGGAAAAACGTGGACGACAAATGGGCTTTCCAACAGCTAATTTAATGATTCCAAGTGAATCATTAATCCCAAAAGAAGGTGTTTATGTCGTAGAAATGTTACTTAACGGTAGTGTATATCAAGGTGTTGCTTCAATCGGTACCAATATTACCTTTGGTGAAAATCGCAAACGTACTGTTGAAATCTTCTTACTTGATTTCCATCATGAAATTTATGGGGAAGAAGTCACAGTTTATTGGCATCAATACTTACGTCCAGAATTAAAATTTGACGGTATGGAAAGTTTAATTGCCAAAATGAACGACGATGCTACGCAAGCAAAAACTTATTTAGAAGATCATTCACCATATAAAAAAGCGTAATACTTAAAAAGACAAAATGGAACCATTTGAATATTGGGTCTACTTTGTCTTTTTTGCCGCTAATATATATTCATATAATTCTTGGACAACATCCAAAAAAAGCGTAAAATTAATATGTAAAAATGAAAATGGAGGAATTGAAATGACTTATTTAGAACGTGCACAAGCATTATTTGATGATGCGGTTAAAGTTCGCCGTCAATTACATGAAAATCCTGAGGTTGGTTTTGAATTACCGGAAACAGCCAAATTAGTGAAAGCAAAACTTGATGAATTCGGGATTGCTTATCAAAATGTAGGAGACACATATGGTATTACCGGTACACTTGGAGATTCTGCTAAGGGTAAAACATTGTTATTACGTGCTGATATGGATGCTTTAGCAATCACTGAAAAATCCCAATCTGTATGTACTTCTAAAAATGAAAATGGTCATTTATGTGGCCATGACATGCATACCACCATTTTGTTGATGGTCTTGAAAATGTTGAAAGAAAATGAAGACCAATTAGAAGGTCAAATTAAATTCTTATTCCAACCAGCTGAAGAAACCTTAAATGGTGGACGCGTAATGGTAGAACAAGGTATTCTAGAAAATCCTGCACCAGATGCTGGTATGGCATTACATATGTGGCCAAATGGTGACAAGGTTGATGTTGAAATTCATAAAACGGCTGCGCTAGCTTCAGCACTAAATTTCCGTATTACAATTAAAGGTGTTGGTGCCCATGGTGCGATGCCAAATAACGGTATTGATCCAGTCTTCGTTGCTAGTCAAATTATCAATGGTGCGAATGGTATTTTAGCTCGTGAATTACCATCAAATAAAGGTGCCTCATTATCAATGGGTTACATCAATGCACCCGGTGGGGCAATTAACGTTATTCCTGACACAGTAATCTTAGAAGGTACTTCACGTTCATTATTCCCTGAATCAGCAGCACATGTTGCAGAACGTTTACCTGAAATCGTTGAGCATATTGGTAAAGCATTCCGTGCAGAAACTGAATTTGAAGTCATGGCAAACTGTCCAGCATTAATCAATACTGAAGAACTTTCATCACAAGTAATGGCATCTGCTAAAGAAGCTTTAGGCGACAAATATGACGTTGTAAATGTGCCATCATACTTAGCATCTGAAGATTATGCGCATATTGCAAGCAAGTTACCAGAATCTTGCTACTTCTTTGTAGGCTGTCCATTACCAGATGCTGACGGCAAAGTATATCCTGTACACCACCCATTGGTACAATTTAACGAAGAAGCTTTAATCGTTGGATCAGCAACAATGGCTACAGCAGCAACAAACTGGTTACGTGATAACAAATAAAATATTCATCCATATTAAAAGGACTGGGTTAAAATCCAGTCCTTTTTAATGAATACGTTTTGGACAAGTTTGTACTAAAAATACAAAACTTATGCGTGAAATATCGAACAAACTAGGGGTATTTTGCCCGATATTTCACTTTAATAGCATAACCTTGTGTTTTTTCGAACAAATAAATTGACTCTTAAAAAGTAAGTAGGTAAGATAAAACTAGTTCAAAATTACAAAATGATTTTGGAAATTTCAAAAAAGAAAGAGGATTTAATCACATGTCAAAATTTGTTGAATTATTAGAAACTCGTCGTTCTCAATACGTTATCGGTGCGAACACTGATGTTACAGCTGCACAAGTTGCTGAAGCTTTGAAAGACGTTGTACCTCACGTACCTACAGCTTTCAACTCTCAATCAAGCCGTTTAGTAGTTGTATCTGGTGAAAATAACGAAAAACTTTGGGACTTGATTAAAGATGTTCAATCTTCTGTTTTACCTGAAGAAGTATTCGCTAACATGGCACCAATTATGGACGGCGCACGTGCTGCAGTAGGTACTGTATTGTTCTTCGAAGACCGCGATGCTGTTGACAATGGTATCCCAGCTAACGACGAACGTCGTTACGTATACAAAAACCATGCATCTGCAAACGCACAATTCGCTACTTGGTTAACATTAACTGAATTAGGCTTAGGTGCAACTTTACAACATTTCAACATTGGCTACGAACAAGGCTTTGACCGTGCCATCCGTGAATTATTAGACTTACCAGAATCATGGGAATTAATTGGTGAAATGCCATTTGGTTCAATTGAAGCGCCAGCTGCTCCGAAAGAAGTAATCGCTGCTGACGAACAAGTAATTTTAAAATAATCAAATAAATCTCCTCTTATATAACTGAGGCAAAAATGGATCACTTGCTTAATGCAGTGATCCATTTTTTGTTTTATTATTTTAATTTCCGATATTGCATAGGACTTACTTGATAAGTTTTCTTGAAAACTTTACTAAAGGCTAGGGGATCTGTAAACCCAACCGAGGTGGCGATTTGTGAGATCGTTAAACTTGACTTGGTCAGCAAATCACAGCTTTTCTCCATTTTTACCATTAAGATGTAATCTTTAATTGATTGACCAGTTTCTTCCTTAAATATTTTGTAGAGATAACTACGGTTTAAATTCAATTTTTCAGCAATTGTAGCTACCTGTAATGGCGTATCATACTGGCTATGAATAATTTTTAAAGCTTGCTTCATATACTTTTTATGGTTGTTATGACCTTCTCTTCCATCTTGATTAGGAAATTCCTCAATTAAATAGGCTAACAATTTATATAATTCACCAATAATTTCTAATTCATTACTTTCAGTAAATTTTTTATCAGCATATGCAATTAATCGATACATTTGTTCTAAAATTTTAGAGTTTGCTAGACTTGTCGCAAAACATTTTTCCATAAGACTAGATTGGTGGAGAATGCCTTCTGCTTTAGATCCAGAAAAGCCAACCCAAATATAGGACCATGGTGTTTCATTATCTGCTTGATAGTAGGTAACAACATCTTTCGGCAGGATAAATATATCTCCTGCATGCAAAGCGGTTACTTGATCATGAATGGTGAATTGGCCACTGCCTTCAATAATGTAGTGCAAAACATAGTCGTTACGAACACTTGGACCGAAGGCATAATTTGGCGGGCATGACTCATAACCATAGTGATCAATATTTAAATCAAAATTATTGTTATCAAATTCATTGTATGTATTTAAAGTCATTTTTCACGCCTCCCTAATTAGGCAACATTATACCATGTTTAGGAAACATTATGCCATTTGTAAAGCGCTTACTTATTGGTAAACTTTTAGTAAATAAATTAGTAAACCAATACTGATGGAACTAAAGGAGTAAATTATGGCGCATTACATTTCATATGATGCAGAAACACAGGTCTTTCACCTGAGAAACGAACACATCTCTTACCTTTTAAGCGTTGAAGAGGGCGGCTTATTAAGTCATTTATACTTTGGTACGCGCATTGAACAATATCACGGTCAACGTAAATATCCTCGAATTGACCGCGGTTTCTCCGGAAATTTACCAGATAGTCTGGAGCGAGGGTATTCGCCAGATACTTTACTGAGAGAATATAGCGGTACTGGTGAAGGTGATTATCGTATACCAGCTATATTAGTTAGTCAGGAAAATGGCAGTCAAGCAACACGTTTTGTATATGATCGCTATGAAATCATTCCTGGAAAACCGCTACTGGAGGGGCTACCTTCAGCTTATATAGTTACAGAGGATGAAGCAGAAACACTCGTGGTTACGTTAGTAGATGCCTATGCAGGTCTTGAATTAGCCTTGTCTTACACCATTTACGCTGACCGTTCTGCGATTACGCGATCAGTAAACTTACGCAACATTTCAACGAAACCAGTAACCATTGATAAAATTGCTTCTTTGGCATTGGATTTACCAGCTCAAGATTTTGATTTAATTTCCTTACCTGGGGCACATGTAAATGAACGCCATATCAATCGCCAGTCATTATCTTATGGGCAAACGCGCTTAGCGAGTCGACGAGGTACTTCTAGTCACCAAATGAATAACACCATGATTTTAGCGCAACCACAAACGGATGAATTTAATGGTGAAGCGTATGGTTTTGCTTTGGTATATTCTGGTAATCATGCTTTAGAGATTGAACGTGACCAAATCCAACAAACACGGGTGGTTATCGGGATTAATGAAGAACTATTTGCTTGGCAACTGGCATCCGGTGAAAACTTTCAAACACCAGAAGTCATCATGGTTTACGCCAACAAAGGTTTAAACCAGATGAGTCAAACCTTCCATGGCTTGATTCGTGACCGTGTAGCACGTGGCAAACACCAACATGCTTTACGTCCAATTTTAGTCAATAACTGGGAAGCTACTTATTTTGACTTCAACGAAGAAAAATTACGACCTATTGTTGATGAAGCAAAAAATCTAGGCATAGAAATGTTTGTCCTTGATGATGGTTGGTTTGGCCACCGAGATAATGATGACAGTTCTTTAGGTGATTGGTTTGTAGATAACCGCAAGTTCCCTAAAGGTATTCGTCAATTTGCTGACTATGTACACCAACAAGATTTGAAATTTGGTTTATGGTTTGAACCAGAAATGATTTCTGAAGATTCAGAGCTTTTACGTAATCATCCTGATTATCGATTAGCTGTACCTGGTCGAACACCTTACCCAAGCCGCCAACAATTTGTACTTGATATCGGACGTAAAGAAGTCAGAGATAATGTGATTGCGCAAATCGAAAGCATTTTGGATGAAGGATATATTGATTACATCAAGTGGGATATGAACCGTCATATTTCAGATATCTATTCACCAAGTTTACCGTCAGATCGCCAAGGCGAAGTACTACATCGTTATACCTTAGGTTTATACGAAATGCTAGAGCACTTAACGACTAAGTATCCTGATATTTTGTGGGAAGGTTGTTCTGGTGGGGGTGGCCGCTTTGATGTAGGTTTCGCCTACTATATGCCACAATCATGGACAAGTGATAATACTGATGCAATTGCACGACTAAACATTCAATACGGTACATCGTTATTTTATCCAACGTCACTCATGACGTCTCATGTATCAGCGGTGCCAAATCATCAAACAGGCCGTATCACACCTTTTGATACGCGTGGTGATGTCGCAATGAGTGGTGTGTTAGGTTACGAATTAGATTTAACACAATTGAGTAAGGCTGAGAAAGATTTGGTCAAAGCCCAAGTTGCAGTCTACAAGGATATTCGTCCATTAGTGCAATATGGTAACTTCACACGATTAGAAAGTCCATTCGAAGGCAATGAAACGGCATGGATGTTTACCAATGACGATAAATCTGAAATTCTAGTCTTTACTTTTGGCGTTTTAAACACAGCACAACAATCCATTCATCAAGTGAAATTGCGTGGTCTTCAATCAGACAAGGTCTATGAAAATGTTGCGACCAAGGAAGTCGTAACTGGTAGTGAATTAGAATGGATGGGTTGGTATGAAGCACCGATGAAAGAAGATTTTGTTTCCCACCGTTATCATTTTAAAGCAATCAATTAGGAGGAAAGTCGAATGAAATGGTTTAAGAAGCTTAGTTATTTGGGCATTGCCTCAGCTAGCGTACTTGCATTAGCCGCATGCGGTAACAATGAAGAAACAAACGCTGATGGCAAAGTGGTGATTGAATTTTTCAATCAGAAGAAAGAAATGGAAGCAACACTTGAAGAAATCATTCAAGATTTTGAAAAGTTGCATCCGGATATCGACGTACAAATGACCAGTGTACCGGATGCTGGTACAGTGTTAAAAACGCGGATGCTATCAGGTGACGTGCCAGATGTGATTAACTTGTACCCACAAAATATTGATTTCCAAGAATGGGCTAATGCTGGTTTCTTCTATGATATGACTGGTCAAGACTATCTAGATAATTTAAAAAATCAATATGCTGATAAGTATGCAATCAACGGCAAAGTTTATAATGTACCGCTAACTGCCAATGTATCAGGGATTTACTACAACAAAACAAAATTTGAAGAGTTGGGCTTAGAAGCACCTGAAACTTGGGATGAATTTGTCCAATTAGTTGATGATATCAAGGCTGCAGGTGAAACACCATTTGCCATTGCCGGTACGGAAGGGTGGACCTTGAATGGTTACCATCAATTATCATTGATTACAACAACGGGTAGTGCGGATGCAGCGAATGAGTACCTACGTTATTCTCAACCAAATAGCATTTCAGCTGATGATGAGATTTTACAAGCGGATGCATCTAGACTTGATTTAATTGCTGAAGAAGGTAATCAACAAGCAAACTGGAAGGGTGCATCTTACAACGATGCCATTGTAGCCTTCACAACAGAAGAAGCCCTAATGACGACCAATGGTTCATGGGCATTAGCCGCAATGCGTCAACAAGATCCTGCATTTGAAATTTCTACTTTTGCATTTCCAGGTGAAGAACCCGGACAAAGTGCTACGGTAGGTGCGGGTGACTTGGCTTTATCTATTGCAGCTGAAACAGAAAACTTAGAAGCAGCAGAAACTTTTGTGGCTTATATGACAACACCAGAACCAATGCAAAAATACTATGATGTTGATGGTTCACCAGTTGCTGTAATCGGGGTTGAGGAAGATACCGATTCACCACTTAAAGCCTTGAATGAATTAGCCTTCACTGATAAACACTATGTGTGGATGGCACAACACTGGACCAGTGAGGAAGATTTCTTTACGGCCACAGCAAACTACTTAATGACACAAGATTTAGAAGGATTAGCTGATGAATTAAATGCCTTCTTCAATCCGATGAAAGCAGACCTAGAGTAGGAGGAAAGATCACATGAGAAAAACAATCAATAAATATTGGGGTTGGGTATTTTTAATTATCCCCTTGCTGCTACAAGCTATTTTCTTCTATTTTCCAATGTTTCAAGGTGCCTTCTATAGTTTTACAAACTGGACAGGGCTAACCTATAATTTCGACTTTGTTGGTTTAAATAACTACATTATTTTAATGTCAGATAGCAAGTTTATGAAAGCAATTGGTTTTACCCTAATTTTGACGTTTTCACTAATTGTTGGTGAAATCGTCATTGGCATCTTAATTGCACGTTTACTAAATTCTAAAATCAAGGGACGTACCTTCTTTAGAGCATGGTATTTCTTCCCAGCAGTTCTATCAGGTTTGACTGTATCTTTGATTTTCAAACAAGTATTCAACTACGGTTTACCTACTATTGGCCAAGCTTTGAATATTAGCTGGTTACAAGAATCCTTGTTAGGTTCAACGAGTGGTGCGGTTTTCGCAGCTATCTTCGTTCTATTATGGCAAGGGGTAGCGATGCCAATCATTATTTTCTTAGCTGGTTTACAAAGTATTCCGGAAGAAATTATTGAAGCGTCCGCTATTGACGGGGCTAACAGCCAACAAACTTTCTTCAACATCGAATTGCCATATTTACTACCAAGTATCTCAATGGTATTCATTATGGCATTGAAAGGTGGCTTAACAGCCTTTGACCAAATCTTTGCCTTAACAGGTGGTGGCCCAAGCAATTCAACCACTTCAATTGGTTTACTAGTTTATAACTACGCCTTTAAGAGTAACCAATACGGCTACGCGAATGCCATCGCCATTGTCTTATTCTTAATTATTGCTGTTGTATCAGTAATCCAAATTCGCTTGTCACGTCGCTTTGAAATCTAGGAGGAAGACCTTATGAAAAATGAAGAACGATTCAATCAAATTTGGAAATACGTCCTCCTAATCGTTGGGGCAATCTTAATCTTGATTCCACTTTTAGCGACAGTATTTTCATCATTTAAAACTACACAAGATATCATGCAACATTTCTTTGCCTTTCCAAACCCAGCAACCTTTGATAACTATGCACGGTTGATTGCGGACGGTATTGGCCACTACTTCTGGAACTCAGCAGTGATTACAGTTTTATCTGTCATCCTTGTTACTTTATTCATTCCAGCAGCAGCTTATTCAATAGCACGTAATATGTCTAAACATAAAGCCTTTGCGATTATGTATTCATTATTAATCTTAGGTATCTTTGTACCTTTCCAAGTAATCATGATCCCAATCACTGTTATGATGAGTCGTTTAGGCTTAGCCAACATGTGGGGCTTAATCCTCTTGTATCTAACTTACGCTATTCCACAAACGCTTTTCTTATATGTGGGTTATATCAAACTGAGCGTACCAGATAGTCTAGATGAAGCAGCAATGATTGATGGGGCTGACCGTTTTACCACTTACCGTAAAATCATCTTCCCGATGCTTAAACCAATGCATGCAACAACCCTAATCATCAATGCTTTATGGTTCTGGAATGACTTCATGTTGCCGTTACTAATTTTGAACAAAAATGCCGAAATGTGGACCCTACCATTGTTCCAATACAACTACACGGGACAATACTTCAACGATTACGGTCCAAGTTTCGCTTCATACGTAGTGGGTATCATCACCATTACAATTGTTTACTTGATCTTCCAAAAGAATATCATCTCTGGTATGAGCAACGGGGCAGTCAAATAGCCTACAACGAAGTAAAGGAGTATTCACATGACTTTCCAAAATAAAACCATGCTAATTACCTATTCCGACAGTTTAGGCAGCAACTTAAAAGATTTAAAGGCAAATATCGACCAACACTTTGGCAAAGCCATTGGCGGCGTGCATCTACTACCATTCTTCCCCTCAACAGGGGATAGAGGGTTTGCACCCGTAGATTATGGCCAAGTCGACCCAGCATTTGGTGATTGGGATGACGTCAAAGCCCTAGGCGACAAATATTACTTAATGTTCGACTTTATGATCAACCACATTTCCCGCCAGTCCACTTATTATAAAGACTTCCAAGCGAAAAAGGACGCATCTGCCTATGCTGACTTATTCCTACGCTGGGAAAAATTCTGGCCGAGTGGACGACCTACACAGGCCGACATCGACTTAATCTATAAACGTAAGGATAAAGCACCAATGCAGGAAATCACCTTCGCCGATGGCTCTACGGAACATTTATGGAATACTTTTGGGGAAGAACAAATCGACCTTGACGTTACCAAACAAGTGACCATGGATTTCATCAAAGATACAATTGAAAACCTTGTTGCTAACGGCTGCGACTTAATCCGACTTGATGCCTTTGCCTACGCAATTAAAAAACTGGATACCAATGACTTTTTCGTGGAACCAGAAATTTGGGACTTGCTTGATCGTGTGCAAGCCATTGCGCAAGAAGCAGGCGCCGATATTCTACCAGAAATCCATGAACACTATACCATTCCTTTTAAACTTGCTGATCACGGCTACTTCGTCTATGACTTTGCTTTACCAATGGTTACCTTGCATTCCTTATTCTCGGGCAAGACACACCAATTGGCTAAGTGGTTGAAGATGAGTCCCATGAAACAATTCACCACCCTGGATACACATGACGGTATAGGGGTTGTCGACGTGAAGGATATTTTAACGGATGAGGAAATTGATTTTACCTCTAATGAACTCTATAAAGTAGGGGCTAATGTCAAACGGAAGTATTCTTCTGCCGAATATAATAATTTAGATATCTATCAAATCAATACGACTTATTATTCTGCACTAGGTGACGATGACAAGAAATATTTCTTAGCTCGTTTGATTCAAGCATTTGCACCTGGTATTCCGCAAGTCTATTATGTGGGCTTACTCGCTGGGAAAAATGACTTGGAGCTACTAGAGAATACCAAAGAAGGGCGAAACATTAATCGCCATTACTATACAAATGAAGAAATCGGTCGCGAAGTTCAACGACCACTAGTGCAAAAATTACTGCAATTATTTACCTTCCGTAATGAGAGTGAAGCCTTTGATCTAGATGGTGGTATCGAAGTGGCAACACCGGATGCCAACACCATTATCATTACCCGCTATAATGCCGATAAATCAGTGACAGCTGAAGCCAATATTAACTTACTTGATTTACGCTTTAGTGTCTTTGAAAACGACCGTCCCGTTCATTTTGAATAGAAAGAGAGTATAACATGGTAGAATTAAACCTTAATCATATCTATAAAAAATACCCAAATGCCACTGACTACGCTGTAGAAGACTTTAATTTAGATATTAAAGACAAGGAGTTCATTGTCTTTGTCGGACCATCTGGTTGTGGTAAATCGACAACACTACGTATGGTTGCAGGCCTAGAAGAAATTAGCCAGGGTGAATTAAAAATTGGTGGCGAAGTAGTCAACAACAAATCACCTAAAGATCGTGATATCGCGATGGTATTCCAAAACTATGCTTTGTACCCACACATGACAGTTTACGAGAACATGGCTTTCGGACTAAAATTACGTAAATACGACAAAGCTGACATCGATAAACGTGTCAACGAAGCAGCCGAAATTTTAGGCTTAACTGATTTCTTACAACGTAAACCAGCTGACTTATCAGGTGGGCAACGTCAACGTGTAGCCATGGGTCGTGCAATTGTCCGCGATGCCAAAGTATTCTTGATGGATGAACCTTTATCAAACCTTGATGCGAAGTTACGTGTATCCATGCGTACAGAAATTGCGAAAATTACACGTAAAATTGGGGCAACAACCATCTATGTTACCCATGACCAAACAGAAGCCATGACTTTAGCAGATCGTATCGTTATCATGAACGCAACTAAAAATGCTGATGGATCAGGTACAATTGGTCGCATCGAACAAATTGGTACACCACAAGAGCTATACAATGAACCAGTCAGCAAATTCGTAGCAGGCTTCATCGGAAGTCCGTCAATGAACTTCTTCACAGTTACCGTTGGCGAAAATCGCATTACCAATAAAGATGGATTAGATATTGCGATTCCAGAAGGGCAAGCCAAAGTATTACGCGAACGTGGCTACTTAGGAAAAGAAGTGATTTTTGGTATCCGTCCAGAAGATATTCTTGATACCAACATCGCGATTGAAGCGTATCCTGAAGACACAGTAACAGGTGAGGTAGTGGTTTCAGAATTACTTGGTCCTGAAACGATGTTATATCTAAAACTTGGTCAAACTGAATACGTAGCACGTGTATCTGCGCGTGATACCTTCGTACCAGGAGACAAAGTAGCCTTAACCTTTAACATTACAAAAGGTCATTTCTTTGATTTAGAAACTGAGCAAGCGATTCGTTAATGGATAATAAAAAGATAAGCTGGGGACGAAACTTCCCAGCTATTTTTGAGATAATTAATGCAAACGCTTGCATAAACTGATAAAATAAACTTAAGATAAAAGACAACACGAATATAAGGAGTGTGTGGAATGGAAAAACGTTGGTGGCATAAGGCAACAATCTATCAGGTTTACCCTAAATCATTTGCCGATGCGAATGGTGACGGTATAGGAGACTTAAAAGGGATAACCAGCAAATTGGATTATTTACAGGACTTAGGCATCACAGCTATCTGGTTATCGCCAGTCTATGATAGCCCAATGGATGATAACGGCTATGATATCGCCAATTACGAGGCAATCGCTGAAATGTTTGGTGATATGAATGATATGGAAGTTTTACTTGATGAAGCGAATAAGCGAGGCATTCGTATTATTATGGACTTAGTGGTCAACCATACATCAGATGAGCACGCTTGGTTTGTGGAAGCACGTAGCAATCCATCAAGCCCTGAACGTGACTATTATATCTGGCGCGATGAACCCAATGACCTGGAATCCATTTTTAGCGGATCAGCTTGGGAAAAAGACGAGGCTTCGGGTCAATACTATTTACATTTTTTCAGTAAAAAACAACCTGATTTAAATTGGGAAAACGCAGATTTACGTCAAAAAATCTATGACATGATGAATTTCTGGATTGATAAAGGCATTGGTGGTTTCCGGATGGATGTCATCGATATGATTGGTAAAATTCCTGATCAAGGCATCGTCAATAATGGACCAAAATTACATGACTATATTAAGGAGATGAATGCTGCCTCATTTGGTAAACATGACTTATTGACTGTTGGTGAGACTTGGGGCGCTACACCGGAAATTGCCCAACTATATTCAAATCCTGACAGCAATGAGTTATCGATGGTTTTCCAATTTGAACATATTGGCTTGCAACATAAACCGGATGCCCCAAAATGGGATTTCGAAGATGAATTAGATGTGCCTGCCTTGAAGAAAATCTTCAACAAATGGCAAACGGAACTAGGGCTTGGCCAAGGTTGGAACTCTTTATTCTGGAATAACCACGATCTACCACGTGTCTTATCTATTTGGGGTGCAACTGGACCAAACAGGGTCAAATCTGCTAAAGCTTTGGCTATTCTATTACATTTAATGCGCGGTACGCCTTATATTTATCAAGGTGAAGAAATCGGCATGACCAATTATCCATTTAATAGCTTGAGTGAATTGGATGACATCGAGTCCTTAAACTATGCGCGTGAAGCTCAAGCAAACGGCCAATCTATCGGGCAAATTATGGACAGTATTCGCCTAATTGGACGTGACAATGCGCGTACGCCGATGCAATGGGATGACACCAAGAATGCAGGCTTTTCAAGCGCTGAAACAACTTGGTTACCAGTTAATCCCAACTATAAGGATATTAATGTGAAAAATGCCTTAGCTGACCAAGATAGTATTTTTTACACCTATCAAGCACTTGTCCAATTACGTAAAAACGCAGACTGGTTAATCGATGGGGACTTTGAATTATTAGACACTGCAGACAAGGTATTTGCCTACATCCGCAGAACGCCGAACGAAGCGTACCTAATCGTTGTGAACGTATCTGATGAAGCGCAAGACTTCAGTTTTAACGGCACTTCTGACGAAATCGTCATTGCTAACACTGCTGTACCAGGTGACTTAAGCAAAGTCACTTTAGAAGCCTGGGACGCCTTCAGCGTAAAACTTGTTTAATTGATTAGATCCATATATGAAAAAAGGTAACTAGCAATGATATCATTGCTAGTTACCTTTTTTGTGATGCTGAAATGATACAAATAACATATTTATAGACTGGAGTCGCGTAAACTTAATCGGGTTGCAAGGCGTGTCATTGTTGGCACAACTTCAGGATTAATCAACTGACGATTTAAAGTATCCACAGCGATGCGGCCCATTTCTTCAGTAAAGACAGTGACACTTGAAAGGGCAGGGAAGATTTGTTTCGCTAATGGTGTATCATTAAACGAAATCAAGCTTACCCGTCCAGGAACGGAAATACCAGCTTCCTGTAGGGCACGTAATGCACCAATAGCTAAGGTATCATTGGCAACAAAGAAAGCCTGCGGTAGGTCATCTCCTAGCTCTGTGATGGCTTGTTTCATTAATTCATAGCCAGCTTGTGCAGAGAAATCGCCAATATAAGTATTACGCGCTTGATAGACACCAAGTTCTGATGCATAATTCCGGAAAGTTCTAAAACGTTGATCAATCAATTGTTCCTTGCCGTCCGTGGTTTTTTCCTCACCGGCAATCATGCCGATATTTGTTAAACCATGTTGTATAAAGTGATCCAAGACTTGAACCACAGCATTATCAAAATCCGTCGTGACACAAGGGTGGCCCGCATTAAGGGTGTCAGAATCCACAAAAACAAGTTTGCGGTCATACGCCTCTAAATCCTTGATCTGTTGGCTTGAAAATTTACCAATCGCAATGATACCAGCGATATCTTCAGTTATATCCATAATTTGATTGTTGAAATAACGGACAATGTCATAGGCTAAATCATCCGCACGTTTTTCAATACCAATACGAATCGCGTAGTAGTATAGGTCATTTAATTCTTCTTGTTCACTGTACCATTGCACTACAGCGATTTTTTGTTTGTTCTTAGGTTGGTTTGTCGTCTTTTGATGTTTGGTGTAACCCAAATCATCAGCGATGGCTAGAATACGATGTTTCGTGTCCTCGCCAACAGAAAGGGTTTCGTCGCGATTTAATACACGAGAAACAGTCGCTTGCGAAACTTTTGCTAATTTTGCAATATCTTTTAAAGTCGCCATATCCTTAATTCCTTTGTGATGTATTTTCTTTATTATAGCATAGATTGATTTGTATTAGTAAAAGTTTAGTAAAAATATCGAATATATTTTTCTAATGACATATAATAGAACTATAATACGAATCAAGGAGAACGCTTATGGATACGACAACATTAAATCAAGCTTTTACAGCTATTTTTGACACTCAAGCTGATGCAACATTTTTCTCACCAGGCCGAATTAACCTAATCGGTGAACATACAGATTACAATGGGGGACATGTATTCCCCGCAGCCATTTCCCTAGGTACCTATGGTGCTGCTCGTAAACGAGACGATCAGATTTTCCGCTTTTATTCAGCTAATTTCGAAGATGAAGGCATCATTGAAGTGAACTTGAATGAACTTGTTTTCGCAAAAGAAGATAGCTGGACCAACTATCCAAAAGGGGTTATCAAATTTTTGCAGGAAGCCGGGCATACCATCGACACAGGATTTGACCTTTACGTATACGGAAATATCCCAAATGGGGCCGGTTTATCATCTTCCGCTTCTCTTGAATTGTTAACTGGGATTATTGCTGAAGAATTGTATGATTTAACTTTAGAAAGACTAGATTTAGTAAAAATTGGTAAAAAAACCGAAAATGATTTTATTGGTTTAAATTCAGGCATAATGGACCAATTTGCCATCGGTATGGGGGCAGATAAACGGGCAATTTATCTAGACACGAATTCCCTAGATTATGAACTCGTACCATTGGATTTAGCTGACAATGTCATTGTCATTATGAACACCAACAAACGCCGGGAACTAGCGGATTCCAAGTACAATGAACGCCGCACGGAATGCGAAACAGCTCTGGCTGAACTGAACCAGGAATTAAACATCGATTCCTTGGGTGCTATTGATGCCAATACCTTTGATCAATATGCATATCTCATCAAAGATGCCAATCGATTGAAACGTGCACGTCACGCTGTCTGGGAAAACCAACGAACTGCACTTGCACGACAAGCATTGCAAACTGGAGATCTAGCAGAATTTGGCCGTCTAATCAACGCCTCTCACGTTTCCTTAGAGCATGACTATGAAGTAACCGGTATTGAATTAGATACCTTAGCCCATACAGCATGGGCGCAAGAAGGCGTATTAGGTGCTCGTATGACCGGCGCAGGCTTTGGTGGCTGTGGTATCGCCATTGTCGCAAAAGACAAAGTAGATGACTTCCAAGACCAAGTCGGTAAAGTCTACACCGAAACCATCGGCTACCCACCACAATTTTATATTGCAGAAATTTCAACCGGTGCCCGCGTATTAACAAGGAGATGATGACATGCCAACACTCGTAGATGCCTTTATCACACAGGTTATCGCAAATAGTGACTACACAAACGACGACCACTTCTACTTGCGTAACCGCGTGCTTGCGCTAGTAGGCGAAGATGGCGCCAATCAAACAACCACGCTTAGCAAAATCATTCCTTTGCGTGATGCCTTATTAGACCTTGCCGTTGCGAATGGAAAAGTAGGGGACTTAGCCGAAGAAAGAGACACTTTAGGCGCTGAATTAATGAACTTCATTACACCCGTCCCAAGTGTCGTCAACCGCCAGTTTTGGACCACTTACCAAGATAGTCCTGACCAAGCAATTCAAGATTTTTATGATCTAAGCCAACGTAACGACTACATCAAAGTCGCCGCCATTGCTAAGAACATTGCTTATACCAGTGCGACCAAGTATGGGGACATGGAAATAACCATCAATTTATCTAAACCAGAAAAAGATCCTAAAGCCATCGCTGCTGCTAAACAAGCCAAATCGTCTTCCTATCCGCTTTGCCAATTATGTATGGAAAATGAAGGCTATCAAGGCCGTATTAATCATCCAGCACGTGCAAACCATCGCATCATTCGCATGCAATTAGGGGATGAAGAATGGGGATTCCAATATTCACCTTATGCCTACTTCAATGAGCATAGTATCGTGTTGAATACCCAACATGTGCCAATGGTGATTTCGCAACAAACATTTGAACAATTATTAGCAATTGTCGATATATTCCCGGGCTATTTTGCAGGATCCAATGCAGATTTACCGATAGTAGGGGGGTCAATTTTAACACACAACCATTATCAAACAGGGCGCCATGAGTTTCCAATGGCTAAAGCAGCGTTTGAAAGCCAATTTACTTTCAAGGATTTCCCTGATATTCAAGCGGGGATTGTCAAATGGCCTATGTCTGTCATCCGGTTACAGGGGACAGTGCAATCGGATTTAGTTGCCTTAGCGGAGAAAATTCGCTTAACTTGGCTATCATATGAGGATCCAGCGCAAGATGTAATTGCTTATACGGGGGACGAACCGCATCATACAATTACACCAATTGCCCGTAAAAGAGGGGATGTATTTGAACTTGATTTGGTTTTACGAGATAATCACACATCGAGCGAACATCCAGATGGGGTATATCATCCACACAAAGATGTCCAACATATCAAAAAAGAAAACATCGGCCTAATTGAAGTGATGGGTTTGGCGATTTTACCGCCACGATTAAAAGATGAGTTAGCTGAAGTTGAAGGTTACTTACTAGGGAAAGATAACAAAATTGCTGACTACCATTTGCCGTGGGCTGATGAAATCAAAAAGCGCCATGACATTAATGATCAAAATGTAGCAGCAATGGTACGTGATGAAGTAGGGCAGGTATTTGCACGTGTACTAGAGGATGCGGGTATTTACAAAGACACCGCCGAGGGCAAAGAAGGCTTCTTGCGTTTTGTCCGCAGTGTTGGCCTAGCTGAATAATGCTATTTTAATAAAATGCACTATCCTCCATGGATTTCTTAATGAATCATGGGGGTTTTCTTTTTCACGAAAGAGGGGCAAATGTTATACTTGCATTAACGAATTTTAAAGGAGCGAAACCCATGCAAAGTGAAATCATTCAATTATACGATGACCGTGAGGATGTGACGTTAACAACTTACGTGATTGATCCTATTCGGACTTCGAATGTGGATTTGGTAAGACCTGCCGTGATTATTTGCCCGGGTGGTTCTTATATGTATTGTTCTGACCGCGAGGCGGAACCAGTAGCTATGGCATTCAATGCAATGGGCTTTAATGCCTTTGTATTGCGTTATTCAGTCTATGGTCAAGGGAAAACGACAGCTGAGATTATTGCAGAAGGTCAATTTCCAGTGAAACCTGACGTAGTTTTCCCACATGCCTTGAAAGAAACGGCTAGAGCTTTTGAAATTTTGCATCAACATGCGAGTGAATGGCATATTGATACGGATAAAATTGGTTTAGCTGGTTTTTCAGCAGGTGGCCACAATACAGGTATGTACAGTAATGTTTGGCACACAGACTTGATTCAAAATGCGACGAGTTTAAAGGGTAGCGATTTGAAACCAGCATTCAATATTTCTGGCTATGCCTTAACGGATATTGCTTATTACTATCGTCAAAATATTGCTAATCCTGATCCAAATGTCAAAGCTTATGCGACAGCTATCTCTTTAGCTTGTTTTGGTAAACCGATGCCAAGTGAGGAAGAGGTTGAACAATATTCTGTACCGGGAACAGTGAATGAAAAAACACCGCCAACATTTATTTGGGGTACGCGTGACGATGATGTCGTAAATGTGCGCGATTCATTATCATTAGCAATGGCTCTGGAAGAACATGAAATTCCATTTGCCATGCATATTTTCCAAGCTGGTCCACATGGTTTATCCGTAGCAAATGAATTATCTGCTGTTATGCCAAATCAAATCAACGAAACTGCCGCACAATGGGTGCCACTAGTTGAAAAATGGTTAAAAGAACTCATTTTAAAATAGACAGAAAAAAATCCACTGAATGAAATCAGTGGATTTTTTATTTATTATTTTATTTTTCTTCTTGTTTGGCCATCCAGGCTTGCTGATGTCCACGTGAAATACGCATGATTTGTGTGTATAGGTCAGCTAACTCGTCTTTTAAAGCTGGATTTTCTAAGTAAGATTGCACCTTTTCAATTACAGCTGCTTCACGACCAGCATCTAAAATTTCTTTGCCATTGGCTAATTTAATTTCTGCTACTTCTTCGACTGTGTTGGTACGTTGTTCAAATAATTTTACGATTTCACGGTCGATACGGTCAATTTCATTACGTTGTTTTTCTAACATCATTAATCTCCTTTATAAATCCCAGTGTCATTCAACATTTTTATTAAACTAAATTACTTAAAAGCTGGCTACCAATTGTATACGCGACTAAAACGGCACTAGCTGTCGTTACAATTAATAGGTATAAACCATATAAGAAGGTATCTTTGGCACTCGTCCAACCAGAACCAATTGAAATAGCTACATAAGGCATGGCAGGTGGTGGCATATAAGCTGCTGATGCCATGAAACCGACTAGGGCAGTTAGAACTGCCAAATTGATTGGGCATCACCCATAGAAGTTACGACAGTGATGGCAATCGTAGAAACGACTGAAGCTGCTACTAAATTGGATGAGAAGTTCGTTTGAATACCTGCCCATAATAAGAAGACGGTTACCATTAGTAAAGGAGACAATCCTGAAATTAATGGTGTTAAAAAGGCTTCAATTAAACTAATCACGCCCATCTCTGGCATTGACAATACTGATCCTAAAGAAAGAGTGGCCGCAACAATTAATAAACTTGGCCAGAATACACCTTTGGCAATCGCATCTTGCAATTTGATAATAGGTTTTCCATCAACGCTAGTTACTGCTAAAAGTAGGGTACCAATCATTGGTGGGAAAGCAATACCCGCAGTCTTTAAGAAGCTCGCAATGCCAGGTAATAAAAATCCTAATAATTCAGGCATTAACCATAAAAAGATAACGAACATAAAGATACTAACAACACGTTTTTCTTTTTTATCCGCCTTTGGTAAATCTTCTAATGAAGCTACTTTGCTCAAAGTTACCTCAGATAAATCTAGGCGCCAGATAAATTTCAACGAGATGAGTAGGATAGAAAAAATTACTAATCCTGCTGGTACAGCAAACGACATGTAATCGCCATTTGATAAACCAACGCCTTGAGAAGTTTCATATAAACCCATGGCAGTAATCGCAAATACGTGGTTAATTGGGGTCATCGCAGTCCCAATTGCAATGGTTGAGAAAAGTGCAATCAAAATTTTAGAAGCTTGTTTATTGCCTTTTTCAAATCCAAATTGTTGCACAATTTCTTCGTAAATTGGAAAAGCAATCATAAATAAGATTGTAGGCGATACGAAGGTTGAAATCAATAACATTACAGAAAGAAATGCAAAGATAAAACGCCATGGACTTACTTGTGCCCAAGCACTATTAATTGCCCAAGAGGATACCCGTTTCAAAAATAGCGTTTGCTCCAAAGCATAGGTAACGATAAATGTGAAAAATAAAAAGACAAACGTTGCATTCCCAAATGATTCTTTGAATATAGCACCGTAGGTCATATTTGGTAAGAAACCTAATGCAATTAAACATAAGACACTTGGCCAATCGATGGCTACAAAAAGCCAAAGTATGATACTCGCTAAGAAAATAGCTAATACCGAGAATGTGATTACTGGTATACCCAAAAAGCCAGCGTTCATGACAGCATTGACGATAGCAGCAAGAAATAACAATGTCGCAATCGACAGGGCAATCACTTGATTGGCTTTAAAGGCACCAATGACGCGATTTTCCATATAAAAACCTCCCAAAAATTTTTTTTATTAAAAAAGGAACCTACCAGTCAACACCGGTGGTTCCTCTACAAAGAAAAAAACCGCTCGATACGACCAGGAGCGGTTTACAGAAAATTATTTTACCGCCACTATTGATATGATATGCATGCAAAGGCGCGCTCATATCCAGTGGACACGAACGCTAATTGTAATAGCCATAACCATATGTAGTGAATAATAAAATAATTTTTTGCATGTATAAACACCTCTTTGAAATTGATTATATTCTAATTAAAAATAAAAATCAAGCATTCTCAGAAAACCTTTTCATTCCCTAGAAACATTGACTATAGACCCTAAGTTAGCTATACTCTTTAAGTTGAATTACATTAAAAATACATACGAAAAGGTGGATAGATATGTCAGCAAAAATCACAGATGCCCGTTTTGAGCAAGACAATGAGCGGATTTTAGGGGATATACGCGACCGAAAACCCGTATTATGGTTGAATGATCACCATATACCGTTTAAAAATCTAAAAGGGCAATTAGACGTTTCTGTTTTAGATATTAAGGATGCCGAAGCACGATTAAAACGTTTCGCACCTTTCATCCAAACTGTTTTTGAAGATACAAAAGCTTTGGATGGTCTAATCGAATCGCCAATCTCAGAAATTTCAGATTTTAAATCAACATTGGAAGATGTATATGAATTTTCTTTTCCTGGAAAATTCTTACTGAAACGTGACGATTTATTACCAATTGCTGGTACGATTAAAGCTCGTGGGGCAATTTATGAGGTATTACACCATGCGGAAGCTTTAGCCTTTGAGGAAGGGCTTTTAAATAGCTACGAGGACGACTACACACAATTTGCTTCTCCAGCTTTCCAAGACTTCTTCAAACAATATACCGTTGTCGTAGGTACAACAGGTAACCTTGGTATTTCTTCAGGTGTCATGTCTGCGAAAATTGGTTTTAATGTGCAAGTGCATATGTCACATGAAGCCAAACAATGGAAAAAAGACTATCTAAGAAGTCATGGTGTCCAAGTGTTTGAACATAAAACCAACTTTACAGAAGCCGTAAACAAGGGGCGTCAAGCCGCAGAAACAGATCCATACGCATACTTCATCGATGATGAACATTCCATCCAATTATTCCTTGGCTACACAACAGCAGGATCCCGTGTAAAACAACAATTAATCGATCAAGACATTGTTGTGGATGAAGACCACCCATTAATGGTTTATCTACCATGTGGTGTCGGCGGCAGCCCTGGTGGGGTAACATATGGGTTAAAACAAATTTATGGTGATAATGTACACTGTTTCTTTGCGCAACCAACACATGTACCTTCAATGTTATTAGGGTTGATTTCACAAAAATTTGCTGAAATTTCAGTCTATGATTTTGGTATCGATGGTTTAACAGTAATGGATGGCTTAGCTGTCCCAAGAACCTCTCAAATTGTTGCAGAATTGATGCAAAATATTTTCAATGGTGGCTACACTTTAACAGATGAAGAAGCTAACCGTATGCTATCCACGCTGAAAGATGTTGAAGATATTTTTGTAGAACCCGCAGCAACTGCTGGTCTAGTCGGTCCTGAACGTTTATTCAATACAGAAGCAGGGCGTAAATACCTTGAAGCACATGACCTTACTGATAAAATTGACAATATGACACACATTGCCTGGGCAACTGGTGGTTCAATGGTGCCAGAAGATGAACAAGAATTGTTTTATCAAAATGGATTAAAGGCAAAATAGCATTTTAATATATCAATAAAAGCATACAAAAGCAGTGGTGGAATCTTACAATTCTGCCATTGCTTTTTTCATTCATTTGCAATAATCCAAACTAAATTCAACCTTTAAGATATATCCTTATGTTATAGTGGATATATGAAGATAGCCTTGTTGCCATTCTTCGAAAGAAAGTCTGAAAATTACAAATTCTAGGAGGAATTCATTATGAAAAATCCAATGGACAAGAACCAATTAGGACCTGAACAAGAAAGTCGTAATCAGCAGACATCCGGTCATAACGGCCAAATGCATACACATGCTGGGATTCCCGTTACTGACGATTTAGATACGAAAACAGCTGGTAAACGCGGCCCAAGTTTATTAGAGGACGTTTGGTTACAAGAAAAACTTGGCCATTTTTCAAGAGAAAATATTCCAGAACGTATCATGCATGCTAAGGGTTCTGGTGCTTTCGGTACCTTTACTGTAACGCATGACATTACAAAATATACAAAAGCAAAAATCTTCTCAGAAGTAGGGAAAGAAACAGAAATGTTCGCGCGTTTCTCTTCAGTTGCTGGTGAAAAAGGTGCTGGGGATGCAGAACGTGATATCCGTGGTTTCGCGCTTAAATTCTACACAGAAGAAGGTAACTGGGACTTAGTAGGGAACAATACACCGGTATTCTTTATCCGTGATGCAAAACGTTTCCCGGACTTAAACCATGCTATTAAACGTGACCCAAGATCTAACTTGAGAAGCCCTAATACAAACTGGGATTTCTGGACTTCATTACCTGAAGCATTATTCCAAGTAACGAAAGTAATGTCTGACCGTGGTATTCCATCTTCATATCGATACATGCACGGTTCATCATCACATGCATACTCATTCATTAACGAAGACAATGAACGTATCTGGGTGAAATTCTACTTCCGTTCTCAACAAGGTATCTTAAACTTAACTGACCAAGAAGCAGCAGCAGTTGTTGCGAATGACCGTGAATCACATCAACGTGATTTATTTAACGCCATTGAACAAGGTCAATATCCTCGTTGGACAATGTATGTACAATTAATGACTGAAGAAGAAGCACGTAATTTAGACTATAACCCATTTGACTTAACAAAAGTTTGGTACAAAGACCAATTCCCATTACAAGAAGTTGGTTACTTTGAATTAAATAAAAACCCTGAAAACTACCATATGGATGTTGAACAAGCTGCCTTTGAACCATCTAACATGGTACCAGGTGTAGGTCCTTCACCAGACCGTATGTTACAAGCACGTCTATTCTCATACCAAGATGCTGCTCGTTACCGTCTAGGTACAAACTACTTCCAAATCCCGGTCAACTACCCACGTGGTGTGAAAGACTTCAACCCATACCATAGACGTGGTTTAGGTCGTATGATGCATGAAGGTGGCGAACAAAATACTTCACCAAACTCATACGGTGCATGGAAAGATAATCCACAAAACCATGATCCTAAACAAGATGCTGGTGAACCAGGTTACTACGATTACCGTGAAGACGACAACGATTACTTCACTCAACCTGGTGAATTCTTCCGTCGTATGACGCCAGAACAACAACTTGTATTATTTGAAAATACAGCGCGTAATATGGGTGACTCAACATGGCAAATTAAATATCGTCATATCAACCACTGCTACCAAGCAGACCCAGCTTATGGTGAAGGTGTAGCCAAAGCCTTAGGTATTGATATCAATGATGTTGATTTAACACCAATGACACATGATTCTCGTGAACAAAACGAAATCGACAATGCACGTGGTTATGAAGACTTAAACGTACCTTCTACACCAGCTGATCCAGAATCTGCCAAAGATTTACCAGCTGAAGGACGCGATACAAACTACGACGATCCTAAGTCAGTCATTGAGCCAATGAACGACCCATACTTCTTATAATATTCGACTATTCAAACAATAAGAAAAACATCCATCTTGTGCCATTTGGCATTGAGATGGATGTTTTTTGTTGCGATTAAAAAATTAGGTAATACGAAATTAATACAAACAGAATACTATACAGGGTACCTATCAAGTAATATTCAGCAAATCCTTGGCTTTCTTCAATTAACTTGAATCGGGCAATCGATTTAGCCGTATAGATCAAACCAATTGATGACAGGGCATTTAGGGATAAAAATACCGCCGACAAAATGCGTTCTAAATTTCCAATCATGGCACCTGCACCGGCAACCGTAGTCGATTGTTTCGGTGAAATCTCATAATTTTGATATTGACTGAATAACATTTTAAAAGTCACGTTGGCTGGTTTTGTCACCATTACAAGTAGTAGTAACCACTGAATATAGATGGTTGGTAAAAAAGTAATTTCATGATTTAGATCTGCAAATACCACGTTACTCAAGTATAGAATGGCTACAATATGTAAGATTTGATCAGCAATATAAAAATATTTATCAGTGTTAAGGGTTGCTTGTACCCGTGCTTGAAGATAAATTTTAATGTGGTCAATAATTACATGACTAAGCCAAACGCTGGCAAATAGCGAAAGTAACTCGACGTTGAGGGTAATGAGGCATGCTGTCAATAAGACGATTGCATGGATACCCAAGTGTTTTGCTAATGACCGGTAGTTACTACTTTTATCCATAGCTAACGTTTCGCTTTGCAAATGATAGTCGGCTAGGAAATGGGCGATGAATAGTAGCAAGGTGATTTCGTTATTGTTCATCATTTGCCACCTCCAATAATTGGCCGAGATTTGTTCGTCCTTGTAAGTAGATTTTGATGTGACCGGAATTTAATCGTTTGCTCAAGGCTGATTCTGATAAATCTAATTTGGGTGCTAGGTCGCGCTGGCTAAAATTGCCTTGGTATATGCCTTCTGCTAATAAGCCATTAAAAACGTAGGCTTGGGTTTGGGTCCAATTTGCGCGAATGGTGTCAGTTAGCAACAAGATGGTATTGATTGTGTCATCTTGATCGCCTCGGCCAATAAATTGTTGCCGTAAAATGCCATTCCAATTGTGGTCTTTTAGTTGGTTAATTGCCTTACGCGCATGCCAATAAGCTGGTCCATCCGCACCTAGGCTAATATCAGGATTGATTTCAGTCGTTATTTCGCCGTAGCCAATGCCAAAACGTATGGGGTGGGGAATTAGGCGTTGTAGGTCGTCAATCAGCTGCCAGACAGCTTTATTGGGCTGCATAAGCACTTGAAACTCATCGCCAAGGGTAAGTGTCAGTTTAGATACGAAGTGCGCTTGATAAGTCTGATTTAACTGGTCAAAGACTGTTTGGATTTTACTCTGCATATCATCACGATTTTCAATTGATTTTGAAGCTACTAGGTCGCCGATAAGTGCGATGTAGGGTGTAGTCATATAAACTCCTCCTTGAATTGCCATTATAACGGAAATAAAATGAAATTGCCATTATTTCGGAAAATAAATAAAATGGTGGGAAATATGGAAAATGGGGCAACATCTGTACTGGATATCGTATAATTTTGAAGTTGCTTTATCATTAGATAATAGGGTAACATGATTTAAAAATTACATTTATAACATTTCAAATGCGGTCAAATTAAATTAGCAAATGTATTAGGTTGCTAATTTATGTAAAAAGAAATTGTTTTTATTTGCTTTTTGTTTATTTTCTATGTCTGCTAATTACCCTTAGCGGACATAGAAGGAGGTAAAAATAGCCCTCTCAATATGACTGCATCGAAAAGCCTATTATAGCAAGCTTTGACACGGTTAATCTTTTTGCATATATAAAAGCCCCCTCAAATCAACTTTTAGGAGAGGGGGCTTTGGCTTATTCTGAATCATCATGTTTGGCTATATCTTCGTTCATTTTAAGGATTTTTGATTGATCAATCAGATCTTCAATGAGTTGGCTAGATGTATTTAAGTCTTCATTTAAGTCCTGAGCATAGATTTCTGTGGTACGTACACTAGAATGTCGTAGCATTTTTTGCGTTTCACGTAAGTTACCACCATTAATTAAGCTTAAGGTAGCTGCAGTATGTCGTAGGCTGTGTGGCGTAATCTTAGACGAATGGATACCAACGGCTTCATAAGCAGCTGAAATCAGTCTAGAAATCGACCTGGTAGACATACGTCCGCCTTTATTACGATTACCATGAGACGCAAATAATGGCGCTAAATCATTGTTAATCATGTAGCCTTGATTTTCTCTAAAATTGGTATAATCACGGATAACTTCCTTAGTTTTACGCGGAATAATGACAAATTCATCTTTTTCACGACGTCCTTTACCTTGAACATAGATAACCGTATTTAGGCCACGACGTTGTATATCTTCAAAATTAGCACGGCTCAGCTCAATTGTACGTAAACCAGTGGTCACAGCAAGTAATACAATGGCATAATCACGTTTGCCAACAAGTGTATCATTAGCATCCTTTAAATAAGCGAGTAATTTCTCAACATCCTCAATATCTAAGGCATCCTTAGCATGACCATGTGGTACTGGGATGTTATTATTAGCACGTTGAACGATATTTTCATATAAACCTTCACGTTCAAGCCATTTAAAGAACTGATTCAGCATGTTACGATATGACTTAATGGTACGATCCTTATAACGAAATTGATCTAAAGCGCGTCGTTGTTCATCAGATAATTCATCATAATCGACATCATTAATTAAGATGTGTGTTTGACTAGGTTGATTAATTAAATCATCAAAATAACGTTCAACATCATGATATGTAGGATTGGTGATGGATTGCTTGTCGAGATAAGTTAAAAAGGGTCGAATGTTTTTTAAATAAGATTCTTTAGTCTTAGATTGCTTCTGAGATAAATACTCAGCGTAGCGATGATAGAAATCATCTGGATGAAATTCTTGGTCCATAATAAAACTCCTTAGACATTACATTTATCATAGAATTCATTATACCAAACATATGTTCCTAAAGGTAATAAATCTTGCTGTATAAAGCTTCGCTTTTGTTTATTGATATTTTAGTTTACATAACATATATTATTTAAAGCGATAAGCATATTTAAAATACCTTTTCTATGTCCACCTTTGATAACCTATTCCTATCAATCGCCAACAATAATTCATATTAGTCATCATTCCTTTCCCGTGGTAAAATAAAACAGTATTACCATATTGATAAGTTAGGAAGATTTTAATGACAGAAATAATTTCAAACGCACAAACCATTACTGCTGACCAAGTAAATATTCGTGAAGCTGTATTGTCAGATGCACCTGCATTGACTGATATTTATAACTACTATATTCAAACGACTACCTATTCATTTAGAATTGACCTAACAGACGTATCTTTAAAGGAAGAACAAATTAAGGAACGCCAAGGTACGAATCCTTTCCTTGTCGCTACATTTGATGACAAAGTGATTGGATATGCTTATACAAGTGATTCTGGTTCATATGAAGGCTACAGCCCTACAAAAGAGATTTCTATCTATCTGGACCCTCATGTCAAAGCACATGGTATTGGTGGTAAGTTATACCACGCCTTAGAGGATGAAATTTTAGCAAATTACCCTGCTATTTATAAAATCATTTCCCTGGTAACAGGTACAAATGAAACATCTTTAAAATTCCATCAAAAACATGGATTCACGGAATATGGCCGTTGTAAAAATATGGGCTATAAGTTTGATCAATGGCTAGATGTTGTTTATTTAGAAAAAGACATCCACCCCATTCACTAAAATATGCATACTAAAAAAGCGCCAACCTTTTCGAAGGCTGACGCTTTTTTTACATTATTTTGAAATTATAATGGTAATACTGTGTTGTATAGTAATGCTGCAACAATAGCACCGATGATTGGACCAACGATTGGCACTAATGCGTAAGACCAGTTAGAGTCACCTTTACCAGAAATTGGTAAGAATGCATGTGCAATACGAGGACCTAAGTCACGAGCTGGGTTGATTGCGTAACCAGTAGGACCACCTAATGATAGACCAACTGCTGCTACGATAGCACCAACTAGAATTGGGTTTAAACCGTCTGCTAATTGGTTAGCACCTAATGCCATAACACCAATAACTAAAACAGCTGTACCAATGATTTCAGTTACTAAGTTCCATACAGTATTTTGTACTTGTGGACCAGTAGCAAATGTACCTAAGATAGCACCTTTGTCTTCAGTTGCTTCGAATTGTTCGTGGTAAGCTAACCAAACTGTTACGGCACCTAAGATAGCACCAACCATTTGACCAGCGATGTAAGGAACAACTTCGCCCCAAGCAAATGAACCATTAACTGCAAATGCGATTGTTACTGCTGGGTTTAAGTGTGCTGCTGATAAGAAACCAGAAGCGTAAACACCGATTGTAACAGCGAATGCCCAACCCATAGTGATTACAATCCAACCTGAGTTGTGTGAATTTGATTTGTTTAAGTTAACACCAGCGTTAACCCCACAACCTAATAGTACTAATAAGAAAGTACCGATTAATTCTCCGATAAAACCTTGCATTTTTCTTCCTCCTCAAAAAAATTTTACTCTTCATTATACACTGTAATTGTACATATGTCTTTAAAAATGACTATTTTAGATATTGTAATTCTGATTTGGCAATTTCTTCGTCTAATGCTTTAGCTTGCGCTTCTGCAACATCAGCATCTAAATCAAGATATTCTGCGATTACTTGGCGTACGCCATCTTTAACAGCAAGCATTTTATCGTGTTGGAATAACATTAAGGTTGTACGACGAGCAAAGAAGTCTAATGGTGTGTATACTGCTTCTTCTTCAATTGCATAGATTAGGCTAACTGCTACATCAATCGGTAATCGATATTTCTCAGCATAGTCTTTAGCAACTGGTAAGTAAGCTAATACACGGTACATATTTGAACCGTACAATTTGGCTAATTTCAAGGCATCCCCGTAAGCAAGACCTCTTGCAGCACCGATGTTGGCAAATTGATCCATAGCAGTATCATAAGCACTTGGGTCAAATTGTCCACCTGAAACAGGATATGTTGCTGATTGAACTAATGTGAAGTTTTTACCAGTCAATTCTGTTAAGGCAGGAATTACTTTTTCCATAGCCCCTTTTGCCATTTTACGGTAGTCAGTCAATTTACCACCCGCTAAGGTGAATAGACCACTTGCAGAAACTGATAAATCTGAACCACGAGATACGCTAGATGGACTAGCATCGCCACGTTCTGAAGTATTAGAAGAAATACTTTGCAATTTATCTTCTACAGTTGAACGATCAACTGTTTTTTCACGGTAACCATCGAATAATTCAACTAATTCATCAAATGTACGTTCTGATAAACGACCTGAGTCACCACCATTGTAGTCAGATGCGTTATTTGAGTCAATCAATGGACGTAATCCAGCCCAAGAAGCTTCAATGTCGTCGATTGTTAATCCAGCTTTAGGGAAACGGTGGTTAACCACTTTTAACAAGTAGTCCACGTCTTCTTGTGTAACTGTTGGATGTTCAAAGTCGCCAGTATAGTCAGTATCTGTTGTACCAAAGTACGTTTTATTTTCTCTTGGTAAAACGAATACCATACGGCCATCTTGTTCCCCAGTATCAAAGTAAATTGGTTGAGTTACGTCTAATTTAGCGCGGTCAACAACAAAGTGAACACCTTTCGTTGGACGCATTTGTGCTGGTTTATCATCTTCACCATCTAATTGACGGATAGTATCAGACCAAGGACCAGTTGTATTGATCACGATATGTGCTTTTACTGTAAAACTTTCACCTGAAACTTTATCTTCAACGTGAACTGCGACGATTTTGCCGTCTTCATATTCAAAACCGGTTACTTTAGCATGACTTAATAAGTCAGCACCATCATCATTGGCTTGTTTGATGTTTTCAATAACTAAACGTGAATCATTGTTGTTAAAGTCTAAGTATTTACCACCACCGATTAAACCTTCTTGCATTAAATCAGGTTGACGTGCTAAAACTTCTTCTTTCGTTAACATTTCATTGGCGTATTTGGTATCTTTTACACCTGCTAATGAATCATAAATATCCATAGCAATTTGTAAACGTAATGGGTTAAAGGTAACTTTTGGCTCATCGTATAACGGCATCAACATTGGGTCTGGTTGCGGAATATGTGGTGCAATGTTATGCACTGTAGCACGTTCAGTAACTGTATCAGAAACCACTTCTAAGTCGAAGTTTTTCAAGTAACGAATACCACCATGGACTAATTTTGTTGAACGACTAGATGTACCTTCAGCAAAATCTTGCATGTCTACTAAAGCTGTTTTTAAGCCTGATGCGGCAGCTTGAATCGCTACACCCGCACCAGTAATACCACCACCGATAATGAACAAATCATATTGGTTTTCTTTTAATGCTTCAATTGTTGCTTGTCTACTTTTATATGATAATTTTGACATATTTTGTCATTCCTCCTGGTCGTACTAATCCTTGTTTTCTGTTTCTTCCTCGTTGAAGTATTGAGAGTAAGCACGTGTCGCACGAACAGCATTTACCCAACCACCGTATAAGCGTTTTTTCTTAGAATCATTCATTTTCGGTTCAAATGTTTGGGCTGGTTTGTTAAATGATTTTAGCTCATCAATATCTTTCCAGTAACCAACAGCTAAACCAGCTAAGAATGCTGCACCTAAAGCAGTTGTTTCAAGGTTGGCAGCACGGGCAATTTCAATACCAGTGATGTCAGATTGGAATTGCATTAAGTAGCCGTTCATAGCGGCACCACCATCAACTTTTAGTAAAGGTACATCAATACCAGTATCTTTCTTCATTGTATCAGTAATGTCACGTACTTGGTAAGCAATTGATTGTAGCGTAGCTTTTACAAAGTCAGCTTTAGTTGTACCACGTGTGATACCGAAAGCCGCACCACGCGCATCTGAATCCCAGTATGGTGCACCCAAACCAGTAAAAGCAGGTACTAAGTATACTTCATCTTCATTTTGCGATTGGTTAGCTAAAGCTTCTGATTCAGCTGCGTTACCGATTAATTCAAGACCATCACGGATCCATTGAATTGCAGAACCAGCAACGAATACAGAACCTTCTAAAGCGTAAGTTACTTCATCGCCAATAACATAACCAACAGTCGTTAATAAGTTATTTTTAGAAATTTTTAACTCATTACCAGCATTCATAACGATAAAAGCACCAGTACCATAAGTAGATTTCACTGTACCTTGTTCAGTTGCTAATTGTCCAAATAATGCCCCTTGTTGGTCCCCTACCATACCAGAAATTGGTACTTCATGACCATAGAAGTGGAAGCCAACTGTATGACCGTATACTTCAGAGTTTGAACGGATTTCAGGTAACATTACTTTTGGAATGTTTAATAGACGTAACATTTCGTCGTCCCATTCCAAAGTAGAGATGTTCATTAACATCGTACGTGATGCGTTTGAATAGTCAGTTACATGCACTTCACCATTAGTTAGTTTCCATAAAATCCAAGTATCAATTGTACCGAAAAGTAACTCACCTTTTTCAGCACGTTCTTGAGCACCTTCAACGTGATCTAAAATCCAACGAATTTTTGTTGCAGAGAAGTAAGCATCGACAACTAAACCTGTGCGTTGTTGAATATCGTCTTTCAAACCTTGCTCAATTAAGCTTTGGCTAATTGGCGCTGATTGACGAGATTGCCAAACGATTGCATTGTAAATAGGTTTACCAGTTTCTTTGTCCCAAACAACTGTAGTTTCACGTTGGTTGGTAATACCGATACCAGCGATTTGATCTGGTCGAACGCCACCTTCGATGAATGCTCCAGCAATTACTGCTTGAACAGAATTCCAGATTTCATTGGCGTTATGTTCAACCCAACCAGATTTAGGGAAGATTTGTTCAAATTCTTTTTGGCTACTCGCGATTGGCTCAGCCTTATGGTTATAAATTACCGCACGAGAACTCGTTGTCCCCTGATCAATTGCCATAATGTATTTTTCTTGTTCACTCATGTAAAATCCTCCTAGAATATAATCAAATCCAGTGCAACTAAGCGCTTTCATTACAATGCAACTATAACGCAAAGCGTTTACATATTCCACAATTATCATTGCAAAAAACAAAAACGGTTTCATTGTACTTTAACATTTCTTAAGGTTCATTCGCATAAATCCCATAAAAATACGATTCTTGGTAAGCGGATACAAAAAATTAATTTCATAAAGAAGTACATTTTTGTATATACAAGTTGTCAAGACACCTATGAATACGGCTTTTGAAGGCTTTCTAAAATAAAAGGGTCTCAGACTTTTGGTG
>NZ_RKMG01000019.1 GCF_003797145.1 Aerococcus agrisoli
CTAACTTTTGGGGGCCTCTACAGTTGCCATCACACGGCTTTTTACTTTGATTAGATATAACGGTTTAAGATTTCTTCTAAGTTTTCTTTTGGTGTGTAACCAACTAATTGTTCAACGATTTTACCGTCTTTTTTGATCATTAAAGTTGGGATAGACATAATACCAAATTGACGTGCTGTTTCTGGGTTGTCATCAACATCCATTTTAGCAAATTTCACTTGGTCACCCATTTCGTCATCTAATGCTTCAACGATTGGAGATTGCAT
Source organism: Aerococcus agrisoli (assembly GCF_003797145.1). Classification (GTDB taxonomy): domain Bacteria; phylum Bacillota; class Bacilli; order Lactobacillales; family Aerococcaceae; genus Aerococcus; species Aerococcus agrisoli. The sequence goes on from NZ_RKMG01000019.1 coordinate 267, forward strand.
ACGACAAGGACCACACCAAGTTGCCCAGAAGTCTACTAAAACAACACCTTCATCTGTTTCTGTATTAAAGTTTGTATCTGTAATTGCTTGTACCATAATTTGTTTCCTCCTATTTCATCTTTGCGGTCATTATAACATCGTTTGACCAATTTTAACATTAATTTGCTTTCACTATAAAAGTACCAGCCTTAATCTACACTTAAGCTTTAAATTTGGCGATTGTGGCCCCATTACCACCCATATTATATGGTGCAAATTCAAAGGATACGATGCTTGGATGTTTCTTCAAGAATTTTTGAACACCCGTCCGCAATGCACCTGTACCGTGCCCATGGATGATGGTAACTTGGCCGTGTCCTGCTAGCAAAGCAGAATCAATAAAGTTACTTAAGCGAATCATTGCTTCTTCATAACGCTCACCTCTAAGGTCTAGCGTCGTTCCTACAGCCTTAGCCTTACTAGCTTTAATACCAGCTCTATGATTACGGCTTTGTTTATCTGGTTTTGCTTCTACTAAAGATAAATCTTTTTCCGCAATTTCCATTTTCAGCATACCCATTTGAACAACCCAATCATTTTCACGTTTTTCAACTAAGGTACCGCGTTGACCATAAGTTAGGACGTTTACTTCATCGCCAACCTCAAATTCTGCTTTACGTTCTTTATTTTTCTTGGCTTTTTGCAATACTTTGTTTTTCTTCAATTGTTGTTCTTCTTGGGTTAAACCAGCTAAAGCTGTTTGTTTTTCAATCATCTCATGCTCTTTGATATTACCAACTGTTGGATGATTTAATTGCCAATCACGAATTTCAGCCAGGATTTTATCAGCTTTTTCTTTGGTTTCATCAACCACCTGATTCGCTTCTTTACGCGCTCGGTTCATATACGTTTCTTTATCTGCTTCCATACGAGCTTGTGCTGTTTTCAAGTCATTTAATAAGTTTTCAGCATCCGCTAAGTCTTTCGCTGCTTTAGCTGATAGATTTTCATATTCATGACGTTGATTTTCTAAATCTAGCAACATATCATTTAATTTTTGACTCTCTTCTTGGATGTACGAACGTGCCTCATCAACAATTTCCGGTGCTAAACCTAATCGTTGCGAAATATCAAAGGCATTCGAACGACCTGGCACCCCAATTAACAATTGATAAGTTGGTTGCAAGGTTTTTTCATCAAACTCCATTGAGGCATTTATTGCCGTTGGATGTTCGTAAGCATAAGTTTTTAATTCTGGATAATGGGTTGTTGCCATCACAGTTGCATCTAAAAAGGCAAAACGGTTTAAAATAGCAATTGCAATTGCCGCCCCCTCTTGTGGGTCAGTCCCTGAACCTAACTCATCAATCAAAACTAATGATTTATCATTAGCAGATTCAATAATACGAATGATGTTCGTCATATGGCCTGAGAAAGTAGATAGATTTTGTTCAATGGATTGTTCATCCCCGATATCCGCGAAGATTTCTTCAAATACCGCAACCTTGCTTTCTGCTTTTGCCGTAATATATAAACCAGCTTGCGCCATCAATTGAATTAACCCAACTGTTTTTAAAGTAATGGTTTTACCACCAGTATTTGGACCAGTAATCAAGATCATGTTGTACACTTCACTAAAAGCAATGTCATTTGCTACAACTTTTTTAGGATCAAGTAATGGATGTTTGGCTTGAATCAAGTCTAATTCTGCACTTGATGCAGCAAGAATCGGTCTAGTCGCCCCAATTTCTCTAGCAAATTGGAATTTAGCTTGTACTAAGTCTAAATCGCCCAGACGTTGATTATTTTCCGCAATTTCCGTAGTATATGGCGCTAAATCAGCCGATAATTCTTGGAAAATACGACGAATTTCTTCCTCTTCTTCAACTTGCAATGAACGTAAGTGGTTATTAGCATCTAAAACCGTTTGCGGTTCAATATATAAGGTTTGGCCACTTGAAGATTGATCGTGAACAACCCCACCGAATGCGTTTCGGTATTCATGCTTTACTGGAATAACAAAACGATTGTTACGAATCGTAATGATGGCTTCACTTAAATAAGAAGCCTTATTCGAGCGGATAATTTGATCTAATTTAACACGGATACCCGCCTCTTCACGTTTAATGCCTTGGCGTAAACCATGTAAGGTAGCAGATGCTTGATCGTACACACTACCGTCATCCGCGATGGCGTTTTGCATTTTACGCATTAATTCACGTAAATCAATCAAGGCATCAGCAATACTATACAATTGCTTTAATTCAACCTTGTCTTCACTAAGTTTGTTAAAAAAGGCTGCCACTTCTCCAGATGCACGCAAGACACGACTAATAGCCGCTAACTCTTTCCCATTTAAATCCGCACCAATATCTAAGCGTTTTAAGTAAGGTTTAATATTGATTAATTGACTAACTGGAATTCGTTTGTCCATTTCAAATAAAAGTTTGACATCATCAACAGCTTGTAAGCTTTCTTCAATTTGAGTAGCATCTGTCATGGGTGTTAAATGAAGGGCTTGATGACGCCCAATTTCAGTTCTTGTTTCTTTGGCTAATTGTTGTTGGATTTTTTCAAACTCTAACGTTTGATAAATTTTCTCATTCACTGAGGGTCCTCCTTCGTTCTAGTAAAAAGGAAATAGCTGGCACAAAGACCAGCTGTTATTTTTGCATAAAGCGTTATTTAAGGGTAATCAGGAATGCTTAAAAAGGCAAAGACCCAATTCCTTGTAAGAGTAAGTTAAACACTTGGCGTGAAAGTAACGGTGTGTTACGAATGATAAAATCAGCAATTTGTGAATTAGCAAGTGCCGCTTGAACGGGTTGGAAAGTTAATACACTTGCAAAGGCAAGGATAAAGAAACTCCAAAACCATGCAGAAATAAATCCAAAAATACCACCCAAGAATAAATTTGCTGGAACATCAATGGCCAAGAATTTCACATTACGACAAACGTAAGCAATAATTTCTGTGACAATCCATGTAGCTAGGATGATAATTAACATCGCGCATAGTCTAAAATAAATGACATCCATATTTTGAAGGATGCTTTGTGGGAAATACGTAAAAGTATTTTCAATATCAAATCCTACATATGGCACCCATAAACTCACAAAATCTACTAGCTTATCGTAAAATAAAATTGCGAAAAAATAACCAACTAGTAGTCCAAGCAAATGAATTCCTTGGAGAATTGCGCCTTTAAATACACCCACGGCAATGCTAATTACAAAAAATACAATAATCAAAAATCCTAACATGCTTGTCCTCCATCTGTGTTATACCCAATAAAATCTATGATCGTGGTGTTTGACGTAAACGGCCCAATTGATTTGATGCAATTTGAACACCAGATTTTAAGCTTGGTTGTTGTAGTTTTTCCAAATCATTCACAGCTTCTGCTGCTTCCTTTGTTACGACTACATCTTGTTGTTTTACAGGCGTTTGTTTTTTAGTTGGTGCTGTGGCAGTTTTGCGCGCCGGTGCTTTTTTCACTTGGCTAGCTTGTGCTTTTGCAAGTTTTTCTTCTTGTTCCTTTTGAATCTTATCTTTTTCGATTTGGGCAATTTCTTTCACTAATGTCCCCATTGTATGTTCTAAAGATTTAATTCTGACTAAGAGATCCGCATTTTCTTTGGCCATAGCATCTACTTGTGCTTGTAGATCTAAGTTATCGGATTGAATATTTAAAGACACTAATAAGGCCATTTCTTCCAAGCTCATGGCTGGATTGTGTTTTTCGATGTCACTTAAATATTGGTTGATATCACGACTAACTTGTTGAATATGTTCGCTCGATTTATGGCTCCGAATGGTAAATTTGTGGATTCCTAATTTAGCTGTTACTCTATTCTTCTCTTCATTATTCGACATTTTAGTCACTCCAAATTTCTAATTCTTTCTTCACCAGAATGATACTGGCTTTCTTGAATTCATAATCTTAAATATTTTACCATTTATCCAGTAAAATGACTAGACCTAGCCATTGGCACAAGCCCAAAATGACCATGTTAGATTTTTTCTCATCAAATTCTTAATGAGAAAAGCAAGACTTTTAATGAGAAGTCGTGTATTATAGGAACCAATATTGAGATAGAGGTGCGAAGATTATCAGTACATGCCGGAGCGGGAGCAATGAGGGTATGGAAAGGAAAATTCGCCGAAATGTTTTAACCCCAAGTTAGAATGTTGGGCATAAGTAAAATATACTTATGACTGTCACTACACCAAGTGATGCGCTATCCTGTAAGTTACTGTTTCATTAGTGAAGTAGGTAAATAAAGGGAGCCTCTATTGCAATTAATTGCTGTAGAGGCTTTTTTCTATACAAAGAGGAGGAAAATTTATGAAAGAATTATTCAACAAAAAAAGTTGGCAAACATTGCTAATTGCACTTTTCACAATATTATTTGCAATCGTTGGCCCACTATCATCAGTTGTTCAAGCGAGTGCAACAGCGACTTCAATTGAAATTGATGAGGCTGCATTGGCAGAAGGACTAGACCAAGATGGTGTCTTGCGTGTTGGGATGGAAGCCAACTATGCGCCATTCAACTGGTCACAAACAACAAATGCTGACGGCGCTGTAGCCATCTCAAACTCTGAAGGCGAATATGCCAATGGGTATGATGTGCAAATTGCGAAACGTTTAGCAGACGCGCTAGGCTTGGACTTAGAGATTGTTAAATTAGAATGGGACGGTCTTCCACCTGCACTTGAATCAGGTATGATTGATGTAATCATCGCAGGTATGTCACCAACACCTGAACGTTTGGAACAAATGGACTTCTCAGATTCTTACTACTCTTCTGATATTGTCTTAGTAACAACTGCTGACGGCGAATATGCTGATGCTTCTGCATTAACTGATTTCTCTGGTGCTACTGTAACTGGACAGCTAAATACTTTCCATTATGATCTAATTTCACAAATTCCTGATGTAGATCAAGCAACTGCTTTAGATTCATTCCCAACAATGATTACCGCTTTAACATCCGGAACAATTGATGCATACGTTTCTGAAAAACCAGGTGCCATGGCCGCTGTTGCTGCTAACCCAGCTTTAACATATGTGGAATTTGCAGCCGGTCAAGGTTTTGATTTAGGTGAAGTTACATCTGATATCGCTGTTGCTGCACGTAAAGATTCACCATTAACACCAATGATCAACGATGCTTTGGCGACTATCCCAACAGCAACTCGTGATCAATTAATGGAAGACATGGTAAACTTAAATGTTCGTGGTGAAAGTACTGGCTTCTGGGCTGAAGTCGCAGGTATTTGGAACACTTATGGTTCTCAATTTATCCAAGGTGCCATTACAACAATGTTTATCGCCCTTACTTCAACAATTTTAGGTTTCATTATTGGTTTATTAATTGCAATTTACCGTTCATTAATCGTACGTCGTGACCACCAACCAGTTGGTTACATCTTCTACAAGATTTTTGATTTTATAATTGCAGCATACATCGAAATCTTCCGTGGTACACCAATGATGGTTCAAGCCATGATGATTTTCTATGGTTCACGTCTATTCTTCAATGTGCAAATGTCTACAATGACTGCTGCCTTGTTAATCGTTTCAATTAACACAGGTGCATATCTTGCTGAGGTTATCCGTGGTGGTATTAAATCAGTTGATAAAGGACAAAGTGAAGCAGCTCGAGCAATTGGTATGAACCACTACCAAACAATGACAACTATTGTATTACCTCAAGCTATCCGTTCAATCTTACCAGCTTTAGGTAATGAATTTGTTATTAACATTAAAGATACATCAGTATTGAATGTTATCGCCGTAACCGAATTGTTCTTCGTAACAAAATCAGCGGCAGGTTCTACTTACTTAACCTTCCAAACATTCTTAATTACAGCGATTATTTACTTCGTATTAACCTTTACAACAACACGTGTATTGAACTTAATCGAAAACAAAATGACTGGTAAAAAGAACTACCATGTTTACCAATCAAGCACTACAGCAGCAAACCAAGAAGAACTATAGGAGGTTAACACATGCAAACTCAAGATAACTTAATTCTAAATGTCCAACATTTGGAAAAACGCTTTGGTGAAAATTTAGTATTACGTGATATTGATTTTCAAGTTCGTCCTGGTCAAGTAACCTCAATCATTGGTTCTTCCGGATCTGGTAAATCTACTTTATTACGTTGCCTAAACTTATTAGAAGATCCTACTGGTGGAGATATTTTATACCATGGTCAATCTATTTTAGATGCAAAATTCAACGTGAATAAATACCGTACGCAGGTAGGTATGGTATTCCAATCATTTAACTTGTTCAAAAACTTCACTGCTTTAGAAAACTGTACTGTTGGTCAACGCAAATTACTAGGCCGTAGTAAAGAAGAAGCAGAAGCAATCGCCTTGAAAAACTTGGAAAAAGTTGGCATGGCACCTTATCGTGATGCGCGTCCAGATCAATTATCTGGTGGACAACAACAACGTGTCGCAATTGCTCGTGCCCTTTCAATGGATCCAGAAGTATTGTTATTCGATGAACCAACATCTGCATTAGACCCAGAAATGGTTGGTGAAGTATTAGAAACAATGACACAATTGGCTAAAGAAGGTTTAACAATGATTATCGTTACCCATGAAATGGCATTTGCCCGTGATGTATCAACAAACATCGTCTTCATGGACCAAGGTGTCATCGTTGAACAAGGTCCAGCTAAAGAAATTATCGACATGCCGAAACAAGAACGTACAAAAGCATTCTTAACACGTTACACAAGTGAAAAAATCTAAGAATACGTTTATATATACAAAAGACCTGAGCAAATTTTCGCTCAGGTCTTTTTTTTATACTTAAATATCCATAGGTATTTCATCTCGAATAGTCAATAACAAGGTCTGTAGTTCTGGTTCACTTACCTTTTCCGCATAATCTGTCAAGAGTTGATAATTCACATGGTTATCAGTTATTTTCCCGAAATCACTTTGAATTTCACCAGCATGTTGTTCATACTTAGCCAAATTCTTTTTAACTGTTGGATTAAAAAAATGTGCTGCATATTTCAATTTTTTTGCTTGTTTTCGAATACTGTGCACGCCTTGGTAGTCATTCATATCCGTTGTTTCTACAGCTTTTGCTAGCTTATCATCACTTGCTTGCATGCGCGCTTCCGTATACTTGCGCCAATCTTTTTTATTGGCAAATAAGTCCATCGTCAACAGTTGTTTACTCAATTCGATAGCATCCGCTATCTTTGCCTGATTCGTTTTGTTGAAGGTACGATTCATTTCGATACGTCTATCCTTAGCAAAGGTATTAAACAATTGATAATAAGCATCTGAAATTGTAGGATGGTCCACCGCGTATTGGCTGCAGTACGCATCTAACACATCTAATTCGCGTAAAGGACCCAATACTTGCGCAGCTTGACCAAGGCTTTGGTTAATTTGATCATATTCTTCGACTGACATTCTCTTTTTCACAAAATGCACTAAGGCACGTAGTGAACGAATGGCTACACGTAAATCATGTACGATGGTTGGTGAAAAAGGATTATTCTGATAATGCTGATACAAGTCCGCTATTTTCTGGATTTGTAGTGCAAAAATTTGCTGGCGTTTCGTCATGGTAGCCTCCTTTACTAGATCATTTGTATTAACCTATATTATAAGGAAATGCTTGATAATAGTAAAATGATTACCTGTTGAACTGCAGAAAAAAAGGATAGGCATGCACCTATCCTTATAGCGAACGCTTAATCGCGCTCAACTGTTTCTTCAAATTTTGAGAATTGGTAAGAGAAAATGGTACCAATTACTAAGGCAACTAAACACCAAATCAATGTAGTTGTAAATGATAAACCAGATGTTGCTAAACCTTCAGCTGAAAAGCTTGGGAATACTTGTGTTGGGAACAAAGCGATAGAAGAACCAATTACAGTACCCAAGATGAAGTGATACATTTTTGAGTAATAGTGGTTAAATGCCCATTCAGCACCTTTTGCTAAACCTAACACACATAGTAAACCACCAATACCTAATGGAATAATTACTGAGAAATCTAAAGCTGCAATACCAGCTGCCATTTTGTCATATAAACCAAAGTAAATTAAGAAGTTACTTGGGCTCATACCAGGCACGATAACCCCTAAACCAATTAAAGCACCTGAGAAGAACCAAGCTAAAATTGAAGGTTGTACTTGGGTTACAGCTTGTTCACCAAAGAACATAATTGCGAATATGACAATTGCTGTCACAACTAAAATAATCCAATCAGTTTTGTTACGTCCTTGCTCACCTGCCGTTTTGAATAAAGAAGGTAAGGTACCAATCACAAATCCAATAAATAATGTAATAAAAATAGCTGCATATTGTCCAAAAGCTTTTTCAACGAAGATTGAAAAAATCAGAATACCGATGGCAAAACCAATACCTACTGGTAGGAAATAACGGATATTTTTCCAAAATGCTTTAAATGGATTCGCTAAGAAGTTAATAATTTGATCGTATAAACCAAAGATAACGGCTAAAACCCCACCTGATAACCCTGGTAGAATACCACCAATACCTACTGCTGCCCCTTTTAATACACGGACAAACCAATCTGCTGATAAGCCAGATGTTTTTTTATCATTCATATTTTTCCCTCATTTTTCCATAATTTTGTGTATCTCACATATTTATCTTAAAAATATACACATTTACCTCTTCCATTGTATCAATCTTTAGTCCAAGATTCATTTTAAACATTTTAAAATTGTTTTAAATCAAACTTTTTAGTTTTAATTTGCGGAACAGAAAAGACATTGAACAGAATTCAATGTCTTTCGTAATTGTTATTTTTCACTTAACATTTTCGATTAATCAAAGTTCAAATAATCGAAATTTAAACCATCGTCGCTTGCAACAGTGCGATTCTTTCCTTCGCGTTTAGCACGATATAAAGCCTCATCAGCGCGCCTTAATGTCACACGCATGTCTTCGTGAGGTTTACGGTGTGCAATCCCTATAGAAACAGTTACTGGAATGTCATTGCCTTCATGTGATACAAGTGGCATTTCCTTCAATGAAGAATGGATATCGTCCGCCAACTTCAAGGTTTTTTCACCAGTGCAGTCAAATACGATGGCGACAAATTCTTCCCCACCGTATCGATAATAATCAAATAATTCATTTTTGAGTTTATTGAATATTACACCAATTTCTTCTAATGCTTTATCCCCTATCGTATGTCCATAGGTATCATTTAATTTCTTAAAATTATCAACATCTAAAATGAGTATAGAATAGGACGAATTGTTATCTGAAATTTTTCTTAAATCTTCTTCTAACTTTCTTGAATTATATAAGGTTGTTAGCCCATCCCGGACAGATGTTTCATAGAGATCATTGAGATCATCTGTAAAGTTGCTAATCAGCCAAACAAAAATACTAGCAAACAAAATCAATAATCCATATCAGCGCAAGATTGGCCAAGCATTATCAATTTTAAGTAATGCAAGTGGCATATATAAAACGATCGTTAATACAGCCAAAAACCACATTTGAACCAATGTACTGAATCTTTCCTGGATTCTTTGGAAAAAACGCATATTCACTAGAATGAATACAAGTAATACCCCTAACCCTACAACAGAAACTGTTAAATCTCCGAAGAAGAAACGGGAAATTGCGACAAGTACAATAGTTGGAAAAGTAATTTCTTTACCAAGATAGACCATAGAATAGGCAAAGAGGACGCCCCTAAAGTCGAATCGAACACCATCAACTGTAAAAGAAAATGCTAGCAAACAAATACCCGTTATTGTCTGTGCCAAAATAAAAAGATTTCTATCTTCTATTATGGATTTTCTATTTGTTCCGCTATACCGCATTCGCCATACAACATAGATATCGAGAAAAATCACGACCATATTCGCTAATACATTTACAAACATTTTATCCTCCTTTCCAATATAGTCTCTACTTAATTGAATTATAATCCCAATTCAAAGCTTTTCCGTATAAATTTACCTTATGAAAATAAATCTGTCAATATTAGCTAATTGGTAAAATTTTGTTACTTTATTTGTATACATCGCGTAGTAGCTTATTTGCAAAATCTAATTGTGCCTGTAATGAAACATTTGCACTTTTTAATTCTGCCAATTCGATTTGTAAATCTGTAGGCATATTTTCACTAAATTCATCATTATTCAGCGAGTTATCTTTGGTATTAGCATTACTATTATTTTCATGCATAATTTCAAACAAATTTTCCTTCGCGTCAATACCTCTTGTTGGCGCTATCATACCACTTTTTTCAGAATTATTAGAGTAAAAACTAAGGATTTTTTTATGAATTTCTTTATTTTTCTCAATGTTAGGTAAATTCTCCGCTTCAAAGTCACCATTTCCGGTGATTTTGAACCTTCCTATAGGTAAGGCTGGCCACTCAGAAGGGGCCAATTTATGTACTTCTGGGAGTGTAATTCCTTCATCCAAAATATTCGAGTCAGCTATAAATTGACGTAAAATTTCATTCTCAGCTTGAACCTCTTCCGTATCTCTGGCTAGATCACTCAAATATTTTTCAATTTCAATATATAAGTCATCCAAATATGCTTGAACATCATCAGTTTTATATGTACCAAACCAACTACGACGCAATTCATAACTATCCTGCATCATCATTCACTCCTTCCGTATTATCATAGAATGGGAAAAATTCTTCTGTTAAGTTTAACGGTGAGTACGTTACAAAAATATAGTCATAATCACCTTCAGCAACGATATCTTCGATATTGCCCTCAAAATATCTCCGGTCAACCAAGGTTGTTTGACTTGCTCCGTAAGCAAAGAAGGCTGCCACCGGCACAATTAACGAGTCTTTAATAAATAAAACTTTTGGACCATCAGGATTATCAAAATTTTGAATTTGTTCAATTCCTGGGTTACCGTTTAAATAGGTGAAATATTTATCAGAAGTCGCAGCATATTTACCATCATTACCGAGTAAAATTTCCTTGCTTAACATTGACTCTTCAAATGGTCCTTCTTTGGTTTCTTCAACATCTCCTGATTGCTGGTATACAAAATAATTGGTTTCAAATTTAGGATATATGATGGAGATATCTTCGGGACTTGTATACAGTTGCCCAACACTACGTCCCATAGAACCCAAGTACGCGTCCTCATAAACTAACTTATTATAATTTTCTAGATTCGTTGCATAGTCAATATTTTTAAAATCGTACTGATAGTCACTTTCCAAAATTTTTGCTAACTCAGTAAAAGCCCAAAAAGCCGTTTCAATTTTCCAGTGATGGTCTGTATTGTAAAAAGCATCTGTTGAATGCATATCTTCTTCCGCCATCAATTGCCGGAAGTCAATTGTATTTACACCATAAGCGTCCATTTGGCTTAAGAATTGATCTGCAGTTTCATTTGCATAATTGTATGGCATACCAACTTCAAATGTAGTTACACCTGGTTCAAATTTATCTGGCGTCATCAGATACAAAGTTTGCGCACCTGTTTTTTCTGCAGCTTCAGCCAACCTTGACATTCGGGAAGCAATTTTACTTGTACTATTAGGTCCTGTAGTGAAATAGGTGTAAAAAAGTTGCCCATTTTCCGCTTCAACTACTGTAAAATTGTTAAATTCTTTTTTAAACATTAGTTTTTGGATGTACCCATATGCATCGAAGAATTCATATCGGAAAGGTACATTCTCATTCATAAAGTCATTCACCTGCGCTACATAATCCGTTAAACTTGTCCGTCCCACTGGGTTACTTGAAAAATATCCTGTTAATGATTCATCGAACTCATCATAATTTTCAGAGATATTAATCGCTGCCAATCCAAATAAGGCCAAGAAAAAGGTTATGCTTGTGATAAATTTTTTATTCAATTTCATCGAAGCCACCTCTTTCTAAAATTGGAAGTAAATAAAGGACGTATAAGAACCGTTTATTAAGTAGGCATAAGATGCAGCAAATAACAGCATTAAAACAAATGGATAAGCTAACTCAAACACCCATTTCAGCCGAGGATATTCATTTAAATGGTGAACTGGATAAACCTTGTTTGGAGAAACAAATATCCTTAATATGATTCCTTCTTCAAACCATTTATTAATCATTGGCGCTATCGGCATCGAGAAGAAGATGCCAACTATAAAGAATACGAAGAATTCTTTAATAAACAACCAGAAATAATGATTAATGATTGGATACTCGAAGAAGTTAAACATAGATGCATAGTAGGCGCCAGCTTCAGAAACTGAACTGGATCTAAATAGCACCCATCCCATCAAAATTACAAATATCGCATATATATGTTTAAATGAAGCTCGGATTTTTGTATTTTCAAAATCAAATAGTCTCTCCAAAGCAATAAAGATAAAATTCCATATGCCCCAGATTAGAAAATTCCAGTTTGAACCATGCCACAAACCCGTTAAAATCCATACAACTGCCATATTTTGAATAATGATGTCCTGATTACCAACACGGGATCCACCTAAAGGGAAATACACATACTCTCTGAAAAAACGCCCCAAGGTGATATGCCATCTACGCCAGAATTCACCGATTGATTTTGATATGTATGGGTAATTGAAATTTTCTGGTAGCTCAAATCCCATGATTTGCGCTAACCCAATCGCCATATCAGAATAGCCAGAAAAATCAAAGTATATTTGAAGTGCATAGGCTAATATACCTAACCAAGCAAGTAGAATAGAGGATTCTTCCATCGCATTAATTTCAAAAACACGGTCCGTAACGATCCCCATTTGATTTGAAATTAACACCTTTTTACTTAATCCAACAATAAAGCGACATACACCGTTTGTGATGCCTCTCAAAGTTGTTTTACGTTGGTAATCTTGATGAACAAAATCTCGATATAGAACAACTGGTCCCTGCATGAGTTTAGGAAAAAAAGAAAAATACAGGGATAGTGAAATAAAATTGACTTCAACAGTTGTCTTTTGCGTCCATGTATCTACCAAATAAGAAATACCAGAAAAAATATAAAATGAAATACCGATTGGTAATATCCATTCTAAAACTGGTATCGTCCCAGACGTGAGTGTATTTAAACTTGCTGAAAATAAGGGTGTGTACTTCATCCATATTAATAAGCTTAAATTACCAGCTAAACCGATGATGAAGAAAGTTTTCTTTACCCAGTGCAAGCGAAGGTTTCGCGTCATCAATATACCGATGATATAGTTGAATAGTATTGTGCCAATGAACAAGATGAGATACTGCGGCTGTCCCCACGCATAAAAGAACAAGCCTAAAACAATTAAGATAATATTCTGCATCGTTTTTGAAAAAGAGAATGCAAAATATAAAATCAAAGTGACTGGTAAATAGTAGAGTAGAAATACGATACTTGAAAAAGCCATTTATCTCATCCTCCTTTTCCAAGCCAAGGTTTCTTGCATCAAATTTCGACTATCTCTCAAATATTTATGATCAAGGGTTAACCACTGACCAAATGCTTCCAAGGCTACAACTACACATATAAATATGGTAATTCGAATAATCCAAATATATTCATTTAACCATCTGGAAATTTTTGTACTGTAGCTTAAAACATCTCTAGAGATGGGTAATGCTTTTGACATATCATTGTCAGACATTTTATCTAAATGCACTGTCTCCTCAGCGAAAGTACCAGTACCTTGATCGACAATTTTCACCGTCAGATCTTGATTCACTGGTGCTTGGGGCGTAATATTCAAGGTGCCATTTTCAGATATATTGACACCTGTCACATTTTCCACCACTTCAAAACTTTTAAGTGAATCAGCATTAGATACATTATTCGAGTTGAGATCACCAAACTCAATAATTTTAGTTCCTTGCATGGGTACGGTAATTTCTTTGGTTGTATTTACACCCACAATGACTTGTTGGTCTGTCTTACTCTTTGATAAAAAATTTACATTTCCCAGCTTTGCGTTTACATTATGCACTTTTTCAGTAAGTGAAAAATTCAAACCAATTGTAACGATTGTTTGAAAAGGATTTGATTCTGCATCCGCCTTAAAACTTTCAAGCGGTATATAAACTTCCCCCACAAAATCACCAGGTATCATAAATCCCTCATCACTACTGACTAAAGACTGTAGTTCATCACTATTTTTTGCTTTCAACCAGGCTGGTTTATTTGCTGGGATTTGAAAAGAATTTTCTTCACTTTCATTAATATTAATTGTTAAATTAATTGGTAATTCTTGATCCAAATGGTTTTCAACATAAAATGACACCGCATCAAAACTTTTGATATTTCGCTCTTCAGGTTGGTATAGGAACAATGACACTACCCCTTGATCTTCTGGCAAACCTTCTTGTGCTTCAGCAGTTAGCAAAACTTGATTCTCGCCATCATTCGTTATGTTGAATTCCGCACCATTATCCCAAGTTTGGACATCTTGAATACTCACTGCTGTTTCAGTTGCCCAAACATTATTAACAAAAAAAATGGAAAATAGCCATATAGAGACGATACAATAAAAAATCTGTTTTATTTGATTCCATTTCATATGATCGCCCCCTACGAAATTCTCTTGGCCTGCGTCAAATATTGATTCAATTCATGTCTAAATTCATTTGTTTCAGCGACTTGTTCTTTCTGAATCACCAACCAACTTTGAATTAAGGATTGGAATTTCGGATGATGAACTAATTCTTGATAATTTGTAATTTCATATACACCTAAATTTTCATTACTGATCATTTCTTTTCGTTGACAGATAAATTGAAATCCACCATCTTCTAAGATGATTTCTCTTGGCAATCGTGTATTATCAGTGAAATCAAGTGTCACAAATTGATAGTTGAAATCTTGTATCACGGCTTCTTGTCCCAGATTTGTTTTCACACGTCTATTCACAACCATTTGTGGTAATTTTCGACTAAAATGTTTCGTAGTTACTAAATGCCCTTTAACGTTTGCAACAAGAGTAGCTAAACTAGAATAATCTTTGCCAATGAATAGAGGCAAAGTATGTTGACGGTCATAGATAATTTGCATGTAGTCTGCATAATCATCTTCTGTATCCGCGTCTACCATGAAAGCAAAATGCCAAGCATCGCCAATTTCAAATACATTCACCACACGACCCGTTAACTTGCTATCATAATAAGGCGTCTTTATTTGTAAGTGAACATCCTCATCGGTTGGAATCCATTCAGGAAACGGTAGGCGTACGGCAACACCTTGCTCTGACAAATCAAAAGTTTTCGCTCGAATGACTTGATTATCAAAAGTAATTAAACAATCTTCTTCCGCAAAAAAGCGATCAAATTTTCGACTGGTTTGACGACCCATCATAAAGAAAATCGACATCATCAAATTGTATAAATTTACTAGCAACCAAAACACGATAATGATATATGCTTCTGTCGGTTGTAAAAATGTTTGACGAACTGCAAGACAAATACCAATAAAACTCAAAATCGCTAAGATAACATGCGGAATTGCTGCACGTATGCGATAATCACGATCACTACCTGCTATTTTATCTTTACCATCTTTTCTTGTAACTTGGAAAGTTCGTTGAGAAATACCAATTGTTTCCATAATTACGGCTGGCAATAAAGACGGAAAGAGAATCATGTCATATACATAAGTTAATCGTGTAACACGAATATTTCCTGATAGTTTTTTCAGCGTATAGTTATTAAACAAATACATAGGTAGCCAAAACATTAATACTTGTAGCAAAGTTGTTTTTACGATAATAACATTGAAGAACACGTATAATATTGGCGCCATAACGTATGACAATTGTTTTAATGGTCCAAACCAATAAGTAATCGAAGTGAGATAAGATACTTTTTGTGCCCAAGAGAAACCTTTCATAAACAAAATATGGATTCGTTTCCCTGTTTGAATGCATCCCCGTGCCCAACGTTTCCGTTGACTTATCAGACTTTTCAGATCTTCTGGTGCCATACCAACAGCTAAGGGTTCATCAATAGCATAGGATTCATAACCTGCAGCTTGAATTTTCATACCAGTTGCAAAGTCTTCTGTGATTACGCCCGTGAAAAAACCACCAGCTGCCTCTAAAGCCTCACGAGAAAGAATTGTATTGGTACCACCATAAATAACTGAATTAGATTTATTCCGCATGACTTGTACATCA
Organism: Aerococcus agrisoli; assembly: GCF_003797145.1. Classification (GTDB taxonomy): domain Bacteria; phylum Bacillota; class Bacilli; order Lactobacillales; family Aerococcaceae; genus Aerococcus; species Aerococcus agrisoli. Next base: position 16,381 of record NZ_RKMG01000019.1, read on the forward strand.
CGGTAAAAATAATCTTGTTCACTAGGAATCGATTTTTCTGCAAATAGATTAAATTGAAATAAGTCGGGATTATAAAACGTTTGAGGGATTTGAATAAAACCAATTTTTTCATTTTCAACAAAATATGGAATTGTTCTTAATAAGAACTGTCGTCGAGGAATCATGTCTGCGTCAAATGTGACAATATAAGGGGAAGTAGTAACTGACATGGCAAAATTTAAATTGCCTGCTTTTGCATCTTGATGTGTATCTCTGACTAAATGGGTAACGCCCATTTTTCTTGCTAACTCGCCCATGGATTCTCTATGGCCATCGTCACAAAGATAAATATGGACTTTACTTTTATCTGGATATTCCATATTCAAACAACCATTTATTGTTTTATATAGAAGATCTTCTGGTTCGTTATAGGTAGAAATGAAAATATCGACATGTGGATAGTCTTTGTCTGGAATCACAGGTAGATTTTTTAATACTAAAGGATTTGATAATTGGTAAAAATGGACAATCATTTCAAAATAGCCCATCAATTCAACACTAATTAAAAATACTGCGCAAAACCATGCAAACCATCCAAAACCGAATGGTAAGGTACTTGTGAGCCTCCAAATAATATAAATCGTCGAAGTGATTGTAGTGATAAGTACTAATAAACGTCTCCCAAATTTCATAGCTCCCATCTCCATCGAAATTTATTTTTAAATCAAATAACCAAAAATTCAGTTATCCATGGACGGTAATATATCACGAAACGGGTTCGAAAAATACGGATTAGGATAAATCATGACATTTGTCATGAATTTTCATGTCTAAAAATTAAGTTCATGAGAAAGCGTATTCTCTAAACCCGTACATTCTATGTCAGTCATAAACGTATCATTGTAAATATTATGTAAATTTCTCTAATCGAAACTTCAATATTCGCAAAAAAACAGCCAGTCATAATTCAACTGGCTGTTTTAAAACAATGTTTGTACTAAACTATATTATAAAAAAGTGTATAAGTGGTTTAGCGAACACCGCCGCCTCCGCCACCACCGAAGGAGCCACCCCCACCACCTAGGCTTGAGAATCCCCCACCACCAGATGATGCTGCAGCCGTAGCAGCAGTATGTCCATCGGTATAAGAACGGTTCATCATAGATCCAAAGTAAGCATAGTAGAAGAATGGTACATTTGAGTATGTTGAGACTTCGGTATATTCAGGATAGATTTTTTTAAATTCAGCTTCCACTTCATCCGCAATACCGAAAGCACCCGCATAGATCATTAATTCATCCCATAGTCCGACTTCAGTTGTTGAACGCTCATTTAATAAAGAGAAATCTTTCAAATAATTCTTAAATTTTACTAGATTGTCACGTAATTCAAAACCTTTATCAGTATACGGCACATCGGCTGTTTCTTGGGCAATGTCAAAATCCGTTTTCTCTTTCGCGGGTTTTGCTTTAATACCATTTTCTACGTAGCCATTAGCACGTAAATAAGCCATAGAATAATCTGTTAACTCTCGTTCAAATTTTTCGATTTGTTTATAATTTTTTTCGACATATTCAGAGAAACCTGATTGTGTCACACGGCCACTCTTATCTGCAACATGTCGCATCAATTTGAGTAATCGAGCAGCAGGTACATCCGGGTCATCCGCTTTTTGAATATAGATGATGGCTTGGTCCTGTTTACGGAATAAACCTTTTACTTCTTCCTCGCGAATGGTGATATAACCATGCTTAACCAGATATAAAATACTTGCCGTTATATAGTTTTGTCTTAAATCATCATCATTTTCAATCAATTGATCCATGATGACATAAGTTTGGAAAACATTTTCTGTTGGTGCTTGACGGTAATATTGACCATCAGTCCTTTTTTCCATTTCAGCTAAAGATGGGTAATATGCTCGATATTTTTTTTGACGTGATAAATATTTACCAAAAGCAACAGTACCGGCACCTAAAGCACCCACCGCCCCAACAGCGATAGCACCGAATACAATTTTCGTGGATGTTGGGATTGAAGTATCGGCACCTTGGGCACCATTCATTTCTTGTAAATCTTCATATGTAGCATTTGGGTCGTAGTCCTCGTAGTTATATGAAGATCCTTCAAATGCTTGTTCTACAAAGGAATCAAAAGTACGATCCTCAAAGATAAATTCTGTTGCGTAAGTACCATCCGGAATTCGTAATAAAATGGTGACAAAATTTTCCGCTGCTAGTGGTGAAGAACTTGTAGCTGTAACAACACCATCTTCAGTGATATCTACTTTACCTTCAAAACCAAAGGCCCACACACGATTATCTTCGTAATTCATTTTTTGTGTATCACTAGAAATATTCACCGTAACAGATTCTGGTGAAGGTGATAAATCAGAGTTGATAAATTGCCAATAAACCATTTGATCTGTCGATGTCTGGGTGATGAAATTAGAAATCTTGTAGGATACAGTGTATACATGGTCACCGTAAGATGTGATCCCCCAATTTAATTCATTGGTATTTTGACCATAAGTTCCAGCCTTATCATCAAAGGAATCATCTATATCCCAAGCATCATTGTACGTAAATGCTTGACCATCCATTGAAACGGTAAAATCTGAGATTTCTTGCACATCTTCAAGATTTAACCCTTTGTAGACTTCTGTACCTTCATCTAGACTCATATCCCATTTTTCTGTAATCAATGCGGAACCATCTGCTTGTAATTGTACATCTACATCGATGGCATTAATTTCATTCGCAAAGACTGCTTGTGGATTCACCCAAAATAACAGTAAAGCACCAAAGGCTATTAGCAATGTAATAGCTTTTTGATGTTTTTTTACCATTGAGGCATCTCCGCTTTTTCCGCTGAGTTTTCAAAGTAATCCGCTGGTTGGAATCCTGTAAAGCCAGCAATAACAGAATTCGGGAATGTTTTGATTAAACGGTTGTATTTAGTAACGGTATCATTGAACACCATACGTGATTGACGCACGTTGTTTTCATATGTATTTACTGAGTTCATAGTAGATTGGTAAACTTCTGAAGCTTTTAAGTTAGGGTATTGTTCTACCACTACATTAATAGCTTTCATTGCTTGATTGAAGGCTGCATCGTCTTTTTCAACATCTTTAACAGATGAATCTTTTGACACGTTTGAACGCGCTTCAACAATTTTTGTTAATGTTTCATATTCATGTGTTTGATATTGTTTCGTTGCTGAAATTAAATTTGTTAAGGCATCCCAACGAGATTCTACTTGTGCTGCAATTTGCGCCATGGCATTTGAAACCATTTCTTTGGCTTGAACGAATTTATTATAAGCTCCGATTCCCCAAAAAATAATTACTGCAATGATGGCGATAATAATAATCCAAACCATACTAAAACAACTCCTTCTTTTATAGTGACTTAATTATACCTCAAATATAATAATGTACAAAATAATACAAAGTTTTGAATATATGCGAAAAAGACCAGCACGCCTAAGCTACTGGTCTTTCTATAAAGCTAATCTTCACTAATTTCAAATGTATTCGTTAGACTGCCTAACCCTTCGATTGAAATGATAATTTCATCGCCAGCATTTAACCAATCTTGTTTGTCTTCATCGTATCCAAGTACAACACCTGATGGCGTACCCGTTAAAATGATATCCCCTATTTGTAAGGTCATGAATTTTGAGATGTAGGCAATAATGGCAGGCACATCAAAAATCATTTGACTTGTATTAGCCGATTGGACCATTTCACCATTACGTAAAGTTTGAATCGTTAAATTTTGAACGTCAACTTCATCCTTAGTTGTAATATAAGGCCCTACCGGCGCAGAGAAGTCATTTGTTTTCCCAATTAACCATTGCCCAGATTTAAATTGTAAATCACGCACTGAAACGTCATTTCCAATTGAATAACCATATACATAATCTAAGGCATCTTCAGGATCAATGTTCTTTCCAGCTTTACCGATTACAACTACTAACTCACCTTCGTAGTCATATTGTTCCCCATGACCCGTTAAAGGAATCACTTGTTCGTTGGCGGCTAAGGCATTGTTAAATTTTGAAAAAAGAATTGGTTCTTCTGGATCATCACCTAAACCACTTTCACTTACATGATCATGGTAATTTAAACCGACACAAACAATCTTTTCAGGGTGAGCCACTATTGGCGCATAAATAATGTCTGACTCATCTAAAAATGTCACTTCATGTGAATGATGGATATAATAATTTTCAATTTCCTCTAACTGCACTTGAAAATCGCCATTCATAATCGTTTTCAAATGATTTGGCACATATATACCCAATGTTTGCGTAGCATTACCTAAATCAATAATTCCGGATTTGGTATAAATACCGACACGAGTTCTATCCGTATCATCCGTTAAATAGTACTGTAAAATCTTCATCCAATTACCTCCTAATCATTGCCATGACCAGTAATTTTAATAACCTTTAAAATACCTGTATTGACTTTAAAGTGGACATCAAAATCACCAAAACGCATACCATACATACGATTTACGTCTGTTTGTGTGCGTGGTCGTGGATCTTGCGCTAATACTTCAATCAATTGATCACGTAAATATTCTGGAATTTGATTCAGGAGTTCATCAGATATTTCAACATCGAGTTGTGTCCAATCTACTGAATCAACATAAGCTGATTTTGCATCCTCATGAATGTCCGTTTTGATATAAGGTTTCACATCTAAAATTGGTGTGCCATCCAACATATCTACACCGGAAACTTCTAACGTAACCTTTCCTTGTTCATCCGTATGAACAGCATCTAATTGTACTGAAGACATAGCGATTTGATTCGGACGGTATGGAGACCGAGAAGCAAATACACCCACACGGACATTCCCACCAAGTCGTGGCGGACGGACCGTAGCTTTCGTAGCGCGACCTTTTTGTTCTGAAAAATGCCATAAAATCCATAAGTGAGAAAATTGCTCAATTCCCTTGAAGTACTCAGCCTGGTCATAAGGCGGTTCGAAATGAATTACGCCTTTTGCTGCTTTTACAACCATGCTTTGTCTTGGAATACCAAATTTTTCTGTGAATGCTGTATGGATTGTACCTATTGGTTGAATTTCCATGGAATGCCCCCTTTAAAGTCTTTATTACTCTTAGTGTAAACTTGTTTTAATCCCTTTTGCAACTTATACTATAAGAAAGACACAATTATTTTAAGGAGTTATAATGACTGATTTGAAAACAATTGAACGCCTATACCAGGAATATCCTGAAACACCTTACATTAACCCTAACCGTGACGTTGATACCTTTATGGCAAAACTCGACGTGCAAAAAGAACACCTAGTGCCGAAACGCAATATGGAACGCAATGAAGATGGCCTACTGCCTGGTCACATCATCCTTCTTTGGCGTTTGGATCTAGGGACATTTACGACTGATTCTGCAATTCCAAGATACTTTGAATATATTTATGGTATTGATGCCGAAACTGATTTAGCACGTTTAATTGATGAAGGCTATGCCTACCAAATGAGTGCTAAAGAAGCTTTATATTTGGTAAATGCCGGTACCTTAAAAAAAATCTTGAAAAATGCTGGGCTAAGTGGATACTCAAGTATGAAAAAAGACGAATTAATCAAATTTGTTGCGAGCAAAATTTCTGAAGAAGATTTAGCACCGCAAATGCCATTAATCGCCTATACCACAACAGAAAAAGGCCATGACTTAGTTGTGAAATATGATGATGTTATTCAAAAACACGGCCCTAAAGGATAAAGTGTGACAAAAACCGTTTAGCATTGAACCGTTGGAAGAAAATGAACAGCAAACCCGTACTTTGGGGTTGATAGAATTTTCTGAAACGCAGTCAATGCTGGTTTTGGGAGTCGTTTTCGATAAAGTGTGACAAAAACTGTTTCGCATTTTCTAAAAATTAAAGCAAAAAAGGCTGGACCAATTTTCTTGGCCAGCCTTTTCATATCTAATGGTTAGTCCATGTCTAATAGCATTAGGAACGTTTTTTCGGCAATAATTTTTATTTTCTCACCGCGATTGGCGTATTCTTCTGCTTTTTTGAACTTGGTGGATTTTTTGCTCGCATTTAAATCCTTTTGCGATACAATCAAATAATCCGTTTTTAATGTGACAGATTTACCTAGATTAGCACCTTTATCCAGGGCTGCTTGCATGGCTGATTCTCGCGTCATTTTCACCAAGTCGCCAGAAAACACCACAATCTTATCAAATAAAGGATGATCCGGATTAAAATCTGTTGTTTGTGGTTTCAAATCATCTACATTGACACGTTTCGGATAAGATTTTCGGTAAAAGGATTGTTTGAAATCTTGCTCAGTGCCATATTCTATCAAAGCATCTTGATGCAAATGATTCATGACCTCAATCGTAATGAAACAGTCTGTTAAACCACGGTGAGCACCTTCGTAAGACACATCATAAAATTTCGCCATGGTACCTAATTTATGATTTTCCGTCGCATGCACTAATTTTCGCGCCATCGGTAAAACATCAATGTAATCATTACGCACAGGAAAATTGTATAATTTTACAGCCGTGGCATAAATAAAGCCCAAATCAAAATTCACATTGTATCCCACTATGATATCATCTCGCAGGAAATCCAGAAAAGTTGGCAGCACTTGATCCATTGTTGGCGCCGTCGCAACCATAAAATTACTAATACCTGTCAAACGCGTGATAAAACTCGAAATCGGTCTAGTCGGTTGAATCAAACTAGAAAATGTCCGTTCAATTTGATTATCACGCACACGAATCGCTGATAATTCAAGGATTTCATCTTCATAAGACTTCAATCCAGTCGTTTCAATATCCACCATAACATAATCTTTAGGGAAACCTATTAACGATTTTCCCAGGTGTGGCCGGCGATTATTTTGTTGTCTATAGGCCATAAATACACTTCCTCCCGCATCGCAAAATTGCTATGCTAATCATAAAACTATTTTACCAAAAAAGCGTATATTTAACATGCGCTATGCAAAAAGGAGTACCACTTATCAATGAAAATATTTATTGACGGGGACGGCAGCCCCACTAAAAAAGAAACCATGCAAGTCGCCAACCACTACGGCATCCCAGTTGTATTAGTGACTTCCATCGACCATTATTCTAATAAAGACACGCCTGACTTCGTCGAAACAGTTTACGTCGATCAAGGAGCAGATGCCGCCGATTTTAAAATCATGTCCCTTTTATCTCCTGGCGACATTCTAGTCACCCAAGATTATGGTCTAGCCTCTCTTGCTATGGCTAAAGCCACGGTGATTCATCAATCAGGTATGGTCTATACAGAATGGAATATTGACCGTTTACTAGCTCAACGGTACGAAGGTCAACAGATGCGTAAGCATAAAATACACACCAAAGGACCCAAACCTTTTACTGACGAAGACCGTAAACATTTTGTAACTGCTTTGACTAAACTGATTGAAAATGCATAATTACTCGTACCAAGTAATGCGAATAATTTCGATTGGATAATGGTCTTCGCAATAATCCATTGCCTGTTGTAACATCTTTTCCGCATGGACCATACTGTTTGATACAATACCTAAACCAAGTGTCGCTTGATTGAGTATATCTTGATCCGCAGTTTCGGCGATTGAGACACCGTAGACTCGGCCAACTTTCGTCATCAAACTTTGAATGATTCGCCGTTTATCTTTCAGTGATGTACTCTCAAAAATGAAAGTAATTTCTGTACCAAGTAGAATCATATTCGCCCACGACCTTTCTTTTTCCATATGTAAGTATATTGTGACATAAAAGCCCTTACAGTCAAACGTTTGAATTTGTTGGCGCCTTGCGATATAGTGAATGTATCTAATCATTTTGATAGAACAATTTGTAGCGAAAGGAAGATTACATGAAAATCGCATTACTGGAACCATTACGCGTGCCTGAATCTCGCATTGAGGAGCTTGCACAACCTTTGATAGACGCAGGTCATGAATTTACCTATTATGGTGAGAAAACGACTGATCCGGCTGAATTATATGCACGTGCGAAAGATGCAGATATTGTGATGATTGCGAATAACCCACTACCGGCTGAGGTTATTGAAAAGTTGGACAATACAAAATTGATCAATGTTGCCTTCACTGGGGTGGACCACGTAGATAGCAAAGCTTCAAAGGAACAAGGGATTGCCATTGCCAATGCTTCTGGTTACGCAACAACTGCGGTTGCTGAATTAGCGATTGGTTTAACTTTAGATGTCTTCCGTGGAATTTCTAAAGGCAACGCTGATATTCGTCAAGGCGATTTCCCAGGCCCTTTCCAAGGTTTAGAAATCAAAGGTAAAACAGTCGGTATCGTAGGTACTGGTAACATTGGTATTGAAACTGCGAAATTATTTAAAGCATTTGGTGCCAAATTGATTGGTTACAACCGTTCAGAAAAAGCAGAAGCCAAAGAGGTAGGTATCGAGCTTGTTACATTAGATGAATTGCTAAAAACTGCAGATATCGTATCTGTACACTTACCTTTAAACGATTCAACGAAACATCTTTTGAACCGTGAAAAATTAGCCCTAATGAAAGAAACAGCTATCATTATTAACGTTGCTCGCGGACCGATCATCGATAATGCAGCGCTTGCTGATTTATTGAATGAAGGTAAAATTGCTGGTGCTGGTATTGATGTCTTTGACGGTGAGCCACCATTGGCAGCTAATTACCCATTATTACATGCTAAAAACGCTGTTTTAACACCACATGTCGGTTTCCTATCTGATGAAGCCATGGTATTACGTGCAGAAATTGCATTTGAAAATACACGCGCTTTTATCGAAGGTAACCCACAAAATATCGTGCAAGAAGCATAAGCTAAAAAAATCCTCAAAGCGAATGGCTGATGACCATACTTTGGGGATTTTCTTAAATATAATAAAAACGCTCAGCCCCTACTTTTGTTAAGGATTGAGTGTTTTTTCACGTCCGGATCAAGTTAAGTTCAAAAAAACAGCCCTCTTCCAAATTGGTTGAGGGCTGTTCGTTTTTCTCACATCCTGAGATTACATACTTGTTTTATTTTTTACGTAAACTCTTTCAATGTAGTCTGAAAGTTTTGTTAAGATTGTGATGATAATGATGTACATTAGACCGATGATTAGCCACATGCTACCTGATTGGTAAGTACGGGCAATAATGATACGACCTGTTTGTGTTAATTCTACAATACCGATTACTGATAAGATTGAGGTATCTTTCAAAGTAATAACGAATTGGTTAATGAATGATGGAACCATCACTTTAACTGCTTGAGGAAGGATTACACGGCGCATAGTTTGGCCTTTTGTTAAACCTAAGCTTCGAGCTGCTTCAGTTTGTCCTAGATCGATAGCTTGGATACCACCACGTACAATTTCACCCATGTAAGCTGCAGCATTTAGAGATAGTGTTAAGATACCTGCTACAATACTTGAAATAGTGATGTTGAACATTGATGGAATACCAAAGTAGATAAAGAATGACATTACCAATAATGGTAAACCACGTATGATGTCGATGTAAACTGTTGCGATTCCTGAAAGAATAGCATTACCGCTTGTACGCATCAAACCTAGGAAGATACCAGCAATTGTCGCAATTACCAATGAGATGATTGCTAAGTAAACTGTTGTACCTAAACCTTTCATCAATGCAGGGAAGTTATTTGTAATTTGTGCAAAGAATGAATCTTTTTCTACAGCTGCAGGTTCTTCTTCTGTTTCAGCTGATTGGCCTTCATTAGCACCATATTTTGTTAAGATTTCATCGTAAGTTCCGTCTGCTTTAATGTTTTCTAAACCAGCATTGAACATTTCAACTAATTCAGGATTTTGTCCTTTTAATACTGCGAATCCGTAAAGTGCTGGACTTAATTTATCACCAATGATACGTAACTCTAAACCTTGAGAAATTGCGTAACCCATAACTGGTGTATCTTCAACTGCTGCTGCAGAGTTACCTGAAACAACGTCTTGGTACATGTTTGGAGAATCATCAAATGTATTTACTGTAAATCCGTATTCGTCTGCTAATTCGTCAGCTAAAGCAGCACCTTGTGTACCTGTTTTAACGGCAACTGATTTACCTTCTAAGTCTTCAAGAGATTCAATATCTGAACTATCTAATACTGCAAATGAAGTACCTGATTCATAGTAAGCATCCGCGAAGTCAAATGTTTGTTTACGTTCGTCAGTAATTGACATACCCGCGATAACACCATCTGCTTGGCCTGATTCAACAGCTTGTACTGCCGCATCGAAGCCTAAAGATTTCAATTCATATTTGAATCCTTGATCTTCAGCAATCGCAGCTAAGATATCAACGTCGATACCTACAAAGTTACCATCAGCATCTTGGAATTCAAATGGTGCGAATGTAGTATCTGTAGCAATCACGTATGTTTTGTCTGAAGCTGGTGTTGCTGTTGTTGTAGATGAAGATTGACCTTCATCTGCACCGTATTTGGCTAAGATTTCATCGTAAGTTCCGTTGGCTTTAATGTTTTCTAAACCAGCATTGAACATTTCAACTAATTCAGGATTTTGTCCTTTTAATACTGCGAATCCGTAAGGTGCTGGACTCATTTTTTCACCGATCATACGAAGTTCTAAACCTTGGGAAATTGCGTATCCCATAACTGGTGTATCTTCAACTGCTGCTGCAGAGTTCCCTGAAACAACATCTTGGTACATATTTGGTGAATCATCGAATGTGTTCACTGTAAAGCCGTATTCGTCTGCTAACTCAGCAGCTAGTTCAGCACCTTGTGTACCTGTTTTAACGGCAACTGATTTACCTTCTAAGTCTTCTAATGATTGAATGTCAGAGCTATCTAGTACAGCAAATGAAGTACCAGATTCATAGTAAGCATCTGCGAAATCAAACGTTTGTTTACGTTCGTCTGTAATTGACATCCCTGCAATTACACCGTCTGCTTGACCAGATTCAACTGCTTGAACCGCCGCATCGAAACCTAAAGATTTCAATTCATATTTGAATCCTTGGTCTTCTGCAATTGCAGCTAAGATATCAACGTCGATACCTACAAAATTTCCATCTGCATCTTGAAATTCAAATGGTGCGAATGTAGTGTCGGTTGCGATAGTATATGTTTTGTCACTATCTGCTGTTTCTGTTGCTTGAGCAACTTTTGGTACAACTGTANGTCTTCTGCAATTGCAGCTAAGATATCAACGTCGATACCTACAAAATTTCCATCTGCATCTTGAAATTCAAATGGTGCGAATGTAGTGTCGGTTGCGATAGTATATGTTTTGTCACTATCTGCTGTTTCTGTTGCTTGAGCAACTTTTGGTACAACTGTAAATAATAATGTCATTAAACTAGCAATAAAAATAAGCCATGATTGCTTTTTAAATTTAATCATACAATCCCCTCTAATCTTCCTCAGTGTATTTTAATCCTTTAATAGATATGCTGTATTATACCCTCATTTTATCAAAAAAGAAAAGAAAACTTCACGCAATATGTTATATTTTTTTACATCTATATACTTTTATGCATAATTTCCTTGAAGCATTGTCAACATATCTTCATACAATTCATTAAAAAACCTAAAACACCCCAATTTAGGCAAAAAATGCTACAATAACTTCATATATTTTGAAGATTACATACGATAAAGGAGTCCATCAATGGCAAAAGCGAAGAAAACGAATGTTATGCGGATTTTAGACCAACATAAAATCGCTTATGAAGAAAAAGTATTACCTGATAACTTTGAAGTACATAATGGGGAAGATGTTGCGCTTGCTTTAGGCATAGACCCTAACAAACAATTCAAAACCCTCGTTACACAAGGTAAATCAAAAGACTATTTTGTATTTTTAGTGCCTGTAAATAAAGAATTAGACCTAAAGGCTGCAGCTGAATCTGTAAATGAAAAAAATGTGCACATGATTCCGCAAAAGGATCTAGAACCATTGACAGGTTATGTACACGGCGGTTGCTCACCTATCGGCATGAAAAAAGAATTTACCACTGTTATCGACGAATCAGCACTTAACTATGAAACAATTACTTTTTCAGCTGGTAAACGTGGTTTCTTATTAGAAGCACCTGTTGCCCCACTAAAGGATGTCATCAAAGACCTCACATACGCACCAATCATGACAGATTAAATAGCATTCGCTCAGGACGTTTTGAATTGAACCTCTGAAAATAGAATGCTAATTTTAATGAAGGAAACTGCATAAAAAATGGCTAAGCCATAAAACAAAAAATACGTGAACAATTCTTTTTCTGAGTTGTTCACGTATTTTGCTATCCAGAAAATATTTTTATATAGATGCCTTATAGGCAAAAGTTGACGATTTATTCGTGCCACATATAATTGTACATATATAATTACAAATAAACGCTAATTGATCACTTCAGGGGCTGAAGTGATCAAAATGAGAAAATTCGCGTCACACAGACGGTTGTGTGACGCGATTTTTAATACCCGAATCACTCAGGCTAGTTTGAGACGCATTTTTTCTCATAATAGTGCACACAAGCCATTGTGTGCATCAATTCCCGTCTTTATTGAATATAATATGTACAATGACATAAATATAGAATACGCTTCTTCAAAAGCTACGTTATATCAACAAAAAAGGCGGGACCCTTTTTGTCCCACCTTTTGAAATTAAGTTCGAAAATGTTACTTATCTTAACGCCCGCGCTCTCATCCTATGAAGTTGAGTTCGGACCTCCAGAAAGCCCTGCGCTTCAGAATAGTTTGCGTCACACTCCGTGTGCCACGGCACTATTCTTCTACTGGTTGAGGGCTGAACGCTTTTTCTCACATCCTATTTTTAACGGACGTCTAAATAAATGGTGTCTGATGGCACTACACGNACGGACGTCTAAATAAATGGTGTCTGATGGCACTACACGTGCACCAAATGGCATGAATGATAAGATGGCCAATTTAAATTGTTGTTTGGCAAATGGAATCCCAATGATAGTAATTGCTAAAATACCAGCAAAGAATAAATGCATCACTGCTAATTCTAATCCACCGAAAAGAATCCATAAAATATTCAATAAGAAACTGCCTAATCCGTCTTGATCACGGACAACATCCTTACCAAAAGGCATTAAAGATAAGCCAGCCATTTTAAAACATTGTAAGCCAATTGGAATCCCAACAATCGTTAGACACCATAGACATCCTACTACGAACCATGAGATGGCAGATATAATCCCACCGACAATCATCCATATGATATTTCCTAAGCAACCCATATATATCGTCCCTTTCATTTTTAAAACGTTTGCTTTATGGTTATAATAATATAGGAAATAAATGACCTTGGCATCATACTTTAGCTGTAATTCTCGTATTTTGTCAAAATAACCATAATGCAAATACCAATGAGCCACCCAGGAGGATATATATGACAGACATTCAATTAATCGCAATCGATATGGATTACACCCTACTTAATGATCAAGGGAAAGCACCGGAAGTTTTTGAAGACCAAGTGCGGGCTTTGCAATCAGAGGGCGTAAAAGTGGCCTTGGCATCCGGCCGTCCACTTTACACCTTACAAGATATGTTCCCCAATTTGATTGATGATTTAGTTTTCGTATCCGATAATGGCGCGACCATCACATACCAAGGTGACCAATTATTCAATTCAATCATCCCAGAAGATGGCTATCAACAATTAATGAACGATACCCTTAATCAAGATAAATTCGCTAGTGTGCCTATCTTATGTGGCTTAGATGCTGCCTATATCCCTAAAGCACATCGTCAATATGAAAAAACCTACCGTGCTTTTTATTCCAACATCAACTACTATGAAAAATTCGATCATGTAGATACCGTAGCCAATAAATTTACAATCTTTACACCAGAAAAAGATTCTGTAGATCAATACAATGCCTTTTATAATGACGCTTGGAGTGACCAATTCTCTGTCACCACTTCAGGTCGTGAATGGATAGATGTAATGAATAAAAACATCGATAAAGGCCGTGGCATGCGTGAGCTATCCAAAATTTTCAATATTCATACCGACAACATGATGGCATTTGGTGACAACTATAATGACATCGAAATGTTATCCACAGTAAAATATTCTTTTGCTATGGCCAACGCCCATGACGATATAAAACAACACGCTAAATTCCAAGCACCATCTAATAACGAACAAGGCGTATCACAAATCATCCAACAAGTACTTGATGGTAAATTAAACTAACACACAAAAAAAGCCAAGGATTGCGGTCCCTGGCTTTATTTTTTTGTTAAAAAGGTATCTCTTGGCCAATATCAGGAATAATACCCACATTGGCCTCTAATCGACTGATATAAGCATCGGCATCCTGTTCGATAAAAGCCTCTGTATTATAGTGGATGGGCACCACACGCTTAGCTTGCAACCATTCAGCCGCAAACACAGCATGATCTGGTCCCATAGTGTAATTGTCCCCAATAGGTATGAAAGCCAAATCAATTGCGAATAAATCGCCTATCATCTTTAAATCTGAGAATAAGGCTGTGTCCCCTAAATGATAGACTGTTTGACCATCAGCTTCGATGATAAAACCAGTAGCAAGTCCTAAGCCAATGGATTGCCCATTTTCAAAAACAGATGAGCCATGTATCGCTTGAACTTGATGAATTTTCGCAAAATCAAATTGATGCGCCCCTCCTGGTTGCATTGGATGGTAATTTTCAATGCCCTTGGTATTTAAATAGGCACATAATTCAAATGTTGCGACAACAAGTGCGCCCGTTCTTTTAGCAATCTCAACTGTATCTCCTAAATGGTCATCATGTGCATGTGTCAACAAAATCACATCTGGCGTTACAGTATCCGCAACTAAATCTGTCGTCGGATTACCAGTGATAAATGGATCAATTAAAATTTTTGTGCCCGCATCTGTTTCAAGTGAAACAACTGAATGTCCGTGGAATTTTACTTTCATGTGCTACCCCCTATTAAATACACTATTCGCCGTTAAACATCCACGTAATGCCATAAGGATCTTTAAACATGCCAAAAATATTGGACCATTCTGTTGGCGATAATGGCATCAGCACTTCACAACCATTTGCAATGGCATTTTCAAAGAATGCCTTCACCTTATCTACTTCATCAGCATCATCTTGATCAAAGGCAAAACAAAGATTCGAACCATCATGGTCAACTGCTTGGTTGCCCCAACTATCAGAAAGATAAATGAAATTACCAAAAATTGTAAAACTAGCATTCATGACAAATTCACTTGGATCTGCAGGTCGTTGTTCTGCTGGCACTTCTGCATACATTTCTTCCGTACCATACAAAATATGGATATCTTCAGCCCCTAGCTTGGCATAGAAATCGAGTACTTCTTTTGAGTGTGCAAAATTTAAATAAGGAATTACCTTCATGATGTGACCTCCTATAATGTGAGCGTTTTCCAACACCTATATTATAACAGGAGTCCTCAAAATCGTCGCATCTCAACCTATTGATATGAAAAAGGCAACCAATCATCAATGCTGGTTGCCCTTCTTGTTATTCAAATAAACCTAATTTTTCGCAAGCCTTATAAATCCCGTCATTCCAAACTTCGCTAGTAACGAAGTCGGCACTCTCCTTGGCACGGTCTGTTCCGTTACCCATCGCGACGGCTGTGCCAACATGACCGAACATTTCTAAATCATTATTCGCGTCCCCGAAGGCAAACGTATTTTTCACATCAATATTTAAAGCATCTAGAATGCGTTCAATACCCTTGGCTTTCGAAACACCTAATGGATAGATGTCAACGTGTGTCTCACCTGTTTGGACAACTTTTAAGCTGGTCAACCAATCAGATACCTGACGGACATCTCGCGTTGTGACCATCATTTGTAAAACATTTTCGGGATAATCCGTTTCAGACAAGTAGGTAATATTTTTCGTATAGGTTTCAACATGTTTGGACTGTGGCAAAATGTGGATACCTTCTTTTGTATCGAAAAAAGCCGGCAAACTGCGTTGACGCATTTGATCAATAATCGGATTTACCAATTGTTGATCGATATAGTTTTGGTATAACAAGTCGTCTTCAAGATAGGCTGCTTGGCCGTTAGACGTGATAAATGAATCGATATTCAAGTATTCACCGATACCAGCAGTCATCTCTTTCCAACGACCTGTTGCGATAATTGGTAAGACACCATTTGCTTTAAGCTTCAAAATTGCTTCACTCGTCGAAGCAGGTACTTGTTCATGAATTGGGCGATCATATTTGCGTGGATCGAATAAAGTACCATCAATATCAAAAAATGCAACGCGTTCAATTTTCATCTGTTTGTTCCCCTTTATTTCGAACTCTTTGTATCTATTATAACTGATTCACTATTCAGGAAAAATCCGGCCCTTAATTTGACTAATGATATCTGCCATTGCAATCGTATCCGCAATAGGCATCCGGTCACTTTCAATTTTCCCAGATTCTAATAAATCAACAACATGTTTGATTTCACCATAAAAATCATCAACGACATATGGTGCTTCAATGTATTCAGTTTCGCCATCTCTAATCGTTACGGCATAGCTGGTTGGACGGTGGAAATCATAAACTACGATTTCACCTTTCGTTCCAGTAATCACTGCTTCCGTATCCGTTTGACGATCAAAAGCCGATTCCAATGTTGTGGGAACGCCATCTACGTCAAAAGTAGCATACACATATTTTTCAATGTTATTTGGATGCATTTCGAAGGTCACATCCTGTAAAATATAGTTACCAGGTAGTAAACCTTGCATCAAGCCCGCATTGTAAATGCCCATATCTAGTAAGCATCCACCAGGTCCTTCTTGGAAATGGTAGCTTGATGTCGCTTCATCAAATACACGGCATAACGATGTCGTGATTTTTGTAATATCACCAATTTCGCCAGCTTGAATTCGCTGTGCAACTGCTTCATAGGCTGGTGTAAAACGACTCTTCATGGCTTCCATGAAAAATACAGGATACTTTTCTTGTAATCGCGCAATTTCTTTCGCTTCAGTCACATTCATCGTTGCAGGTTTTTCTGATAAAACTGCTTTACCCGCTTTAAATGCTTTTTCAATCCATTCTAAATGTAATTGATGCGGTAGCGCGATATATACCGCATCCACATTTTCATCATTTAATAGCTCCTCATAAGATCCATATGCTTTATCACTTGGATGGTCTGCTTGAAATGCTTGTGCTTTTTCGATTGTTCGATTCGCGACAGCATATAAATGCCCACCTTCCACTTGTGCCAAACTATTTGCAAAGCGATGGGCAATGTTTCCTGCCCCAATAATGCCCCAATTAATCATCTAATGCTCCTTCTGCAATATTTGCGTATTTTTTCGCAACTTGCTCATTATTATAGGTATAATCTTTCATATAAATCATGGAATATACAACATTGAAAATATATTCAATTGCGATTTGCGACGAAAAAGTCCCAATTTTCAATGAATCCATACTTTCTAAATCAACCGTCGTTAACCAATGCGTCGCTTTATCCGTTAAAACAGAAGCATCACGTGAAGAAATTAGTACGGTTGGTACATCTTTTTCATTCAACAATTCCAGATAACGTTCATATTTGACCGAGTCTGCTCTATAAGAAGTAAAAATAGCACAATCATCTGCTTGAATATTACTTGCAACCCACGCGCCATTAGCGTATTCTTCAGCTATCACAATAAAAATACCTAATTTAGTCATCTTACTTTGGAAAGAACGCGCAGTAATTTGGGTATCCCCTTTGGCAAAAATAAATATCCGTTTGGCTTGAAGGCATGCATCTACAACAGCCTCCAGTACTGCAGTATCTAAGTTTGCCTGCATCGCCTGAATCGTTTGGGTGGTTAAATCCGCCATTTTTTTCATAATCATGGTCGTCGAATCACCGTCTTTAAAAGGAAAATCCGCATCCACTGGCATCTGCGTAAATCGTGTCTCTTGTGCTAAAGCAATCAAGGCCACTCTAAAATCACGAAATCCTTCGTAACCCAATTTTTGGGTTAGCCGAATGATGGCCGAATGTGATGTATAGGTCTTGGTGGACAAATCAGCTAATGTGAATTGACTCGTTTCCACTAAGTTCCCCAATATATAAGCAGCAATCCTTTTTTCATTAGGTGTAAATTGCCGATCGTCTTTTAATGCTTGAATTAAATTCATAAACTCACCTTTCTGCAAGGGCTTTCTGCTATTTATTGTACTCGAAATTTGCCCCCTTGCCTATTCCTAGAATATTTCTGGACGAAATGTTCAAAAAAGATTGTGTTCTAGAATGATTCATAAAAGTTTCCACCAGATTGATGGCATACGCTATCATTTTCCCAAAATTGTCGTTATATTTAATACAAGAAATTATTTGGAGGGATTATATGTTACAAGTAGCCTATATTGGTAATGGGAAATCAACCAACCGCTATCATTTACCATTCTCAAGCCGTTTACCAGAAATTGTTCGTGTGAAAACTATCTATTCACGTTCAGGAAAAAGTGACTGGGCACCATTAGAAGGTGTATACTATACTAGTGAAATAGAAGATATTTATAACGATTCGGAGATTAATTTAGTGGTAATTACAACACCAAGCCATTCACATTATGCATTAGCTAAACAAACTTTAGAAGCCGGTAAAAATGTACTTGTTGAAAAACCTTTTGCAGAAACATACGCACAAGCCAAAGAATTATTTGACTTAGCGAAATCCAAAAATTTATTCATTCAAGCATATCAAAACCGTCGTTATGATTCAGATTTCTTAACAACTCAAAAAGTCATTGAATCAGGTGTATTAGGCGATTTAATCGACGTAGAAATTCACTACGACCGCCCAGAATCATCTGAAGGTTCTAGCTATAGTTTAATCGATTCATATACTTATGGTTTAGGTAGTCATTCATTAGATCAAGCGATTTCTTACTTTGGTATGCCTGATGATATCCATTACGATACTCGTCAATTACTTGGTGAAGGACATATGAACGATTATTTTGATTTTGACCTAAACTATGGTAATTTAAAGGTAGCAGTATCAGGTTCATTAATGCGTTTTAAAGCACGTCCATCATTTGTTGTATATGGCCAAAAAGGTGTCTTCGTGAAACAAACGAAAGACCGTCAAGAAGAATTCTTAAAATTATTCTATATGCCAGGCAATCCAGGATTTGGTGTGGATGCGGAAGAACATTATGGTATCTTAACCTACAAAGATGATAATGGTAAATTCCATAAAGAATTAGTGGTATCTGAAGTTGGCGATTACCGTCAAGTATATCGTGATATTTATGAAACAATTATTAATGGCAAAGAAAAAGTAGTAAAAGACGAAGAAACATTATTAGTCATGCAAATCATGGAAGATGGCCAAGTAGACTTGAATTAATTGCGAGTCCCAGAAAGGAACATAGATATGAAATTAGGTATTTTAGGTGGCGGTAAGATTGTCGTGGACTTCCTTTCAATGGTTCATGATATTCCCGCAATTAAGTTGTCTGCCCTTTTGTCATCCGAACGTTCATTAGTCAAAAATCAAGAACTAGCCAATGACCACGGGATTGAAGCTGTTTATACAAATATTGAAGAGCTATTAGCGAGTGACATCGACACTGTTTATGTTGCCTTGCCTAATCACCTACATTTTGAATTTACGAAAAAAGCTTTACTTGCAGGCAAACATGTTATTTGCGAAAAACCTTTTACGATCAACGCTACGCAATTGGAAGACCTTGCAGCGTTAGCTTTATCAAAAGATTTAGTCTTGGTGGAAGCAATTACGAACCAATACTTTAGCAACTTCGAAGCCATCAAAAAAGACATTAAATTGCTTGGTGACATCAAAATTGTTGAAGCCAACTATTCTCAATATTCTTCTCGATACGATGCCTTCAAAAATGGTGAAGTTTTACCAGCATTTGATCCGAAAAAAGCTGGTGGTGCCCTTATGGACATCAACATCTACAATCTACATTTAATGGTCGGTCTATTTGGTGAGCCAAAATCAAGCCACTACTATGCCAATGTTGAACGTGGTATTGATACTTCTGGAATGCTGATTCTGGATTACGGGAACTTTAAAGCCGTGTGTATTGGTTCAAAAGATACAGACGCACCTATCAAATCAACCATTCAAGGTCGCAACGGTTCAATTATTATTGACGGCCCTACTAACTCACTTGAAGGTTATAATTTAGCATTACGTGGTGAAACACCAGAAAATAAAGATTTCCGTGTGCATAAACATCGTATGTACCAAGAGTTCGTGGAATTTGAAAATATTATTTCAACACACGATATGGATAAAGTGAAGCAAGGTTTAGACCATTCTATTATCGTAATGGAATTAGTTGAAGAAGCCCTACAAACAGCTTACTTACACCTAGGTTAATCACAAAATGTAAGAACATGAAAAGATGCTGGGACAAAAGTCTAAAATCTTCGATTTT
>NZ_RKMG01000002.1 GCF_003797145.1 Aerococcus agrisoli
AATGAGTTGTTCCCGTCCTTTTTTAATGTGCCTTTATCCCCGCCACTTTTTTATCGGCTTTGATTTTTTTCGAATATATTTTGAATTAGGTTGGCTGCGTAGAAAGCGAATACTAAGCCAATGTTGAGTGGTGTGATGCGGTCAAAGAATGGTATTAAAACAAATGGTAATGGTTGAATCAGCATAAAAATACCATAAATGATTGTTAAAGCTAGGGTTAATTTAAAGTCGTTGTGCCCCGATAGATAGAACATACCAATCAATAACACGACTAGCAATGCCAGATATACATTTCCTATACTATTAAATGTCTCTGCAGCTTTTGAATAAAGATTCGCAACGATTAAATAGATAATTGGTGTTAACACGTACAAGCTTTTCTTCAATATTATCTCCCCCATATCTCCCAAATTACCACTAAATTTCCCCAATTATACCAGTAATCTTAAGCGAATACAGTAGAAATATTGACAAAACACCATTTATTTAGTGTTTTATTGCATGTCTATTTACATCTTAGCCTTTGCTTCATGCATGGCCTGACGTGCCAAATTATCTGCACCTTTATTTTCTCGATCAGGAACCCAATTCAGTGTAAAAAGTGAAAAATGATCCAAATGTTTCAGTATTTCTTTCAATAAAGATTGATATGGTTCTCGTTTATGGTGCCGTTTATGCACTGCATCATAAACAATCTTGGAGTCTGTTTGACAGATGATCATCTCATTTTGAAGGTCGTCGTCCTCTAAAACTGTTAGCAGATGTAAGAGTGCCCGAAATTCGGCTTCATGGTTATCCATTTGTCCGACTAAGGGCTGTCTCAATTGGGTTTGTTGTCCATTTTTCACCAAAACAATACCTACACCGGCTGCGCCGAATTGCCCATCGACGGAACCATCTATCGCTATGCGTAACATCTACTCACCTTTTCGTTAATGTTAATCAAAACTTGCAAAATTTTGCATATATTCATAGAACCAGTAATCATAAATGTCTTTCAACACTTGATTTTCAATATGTTGCGGGTCACCACTTTCCATTAATTGTGTTAATCCCTCGATTAAATCTTCCGCGTCAATTGCGCCTAATTCGTCAACGAATGGGTACATCACGGTATAGATATCATAAATATTTTCCATCAAATAGGCGACACGATAAGGTTCGTGAACGTATACTTCTTCTACATAAGAAACCAAGTCTAAGAAACGTTGATTGGTTTCAATTTCAAACAAGTCATTCAAACTAATCTCGTGGCTATCATCATATATATCTTTCAACGTAATATTGCGACCGTCATGCTTATGGGCATGAATATATTGCAGAATTTCTGATTGGAAGACAAAATCACGGTCACGATTTAAAAATGACAGTAGTTTTTCTGCTGGTACATCATCTTCTAACTCTAGTAAATGATTTATTTGCGCTTTTTCCAATATCGTCAATGGTCGTTCGGTTAAGAGCAACTTATCAAATAAGGTATGCAAGCCGTGAAGTGCCTCAACATTTGATCTTTCATCATCAGGGTCTAGCTCGATGGCTGCAATTTTTGACATCATTTCAGGCACGATAATCACCTGCATAATCGGCGATAAAATACCGTGTTGTGGCAAGCTTAATTTAATCTGACCTTGAAGCACCTTTTGAATAAATTGGTAAAATTCCTTCCAAGGCACTTCAGCTTCTACATCGATAATATCCGGGTCAGCCATGACTCTTTCTCCATACACTTCAATTAATAAAGCAAAAATATCCACTAAATCCGTTTCTAATTCTTCTTCATACAAAACGCCAATCGTGTAATTACGGAAGTCGACAACACTTTTACGTTTTCTTCGCGCAACTAACAGCATTTTTAAGGATTCGGTCATATTGCCTTGCTTCATTAATTGAATACTTTCTTCTACATCTAATTTAAATGACCTTTCAAAATCATTATCTTGATTCATCATACTAATCCTCTTATTTTTTCATTTATAAATTTGTGACTAAAACAACGTCTTAGTGCTTTTTACATATGCTAATCCTATCACATCTTAGAAAAGATTCAATTCTTAGCCACGCAAAAAAGTGACCAAATCATAAAATTTAGTCACTTTCAGCCTTTTCTATTAGAATTGTTGAAATCTAGCTTCTTTCGCCGCTAATAAGTCTTCAGGCGTCATTGCTTCTTGGGTCTCGATTTCCGTCAACAACATGTCCTTAATCATAATGGCTAATTCATCATGACTTAAGGCACGGTTGCTATAATTTTCTGGAATAATCTGATCGATCACTTTAAAATCCAATAAGTCTGGCGCTGTAAATTTCATATACTCTGCTGCTTCTGGAACACGGCTTGGGTCTTTCCATAAAATTGTGGCAAAACCTTCCGGTGACAAAACAGAATACATGGCATTTTCCATCATCCATACCTTGTTCGCAACTGCCAAGGCTAAGGCACCACCAGATCCACCTTCACCCATCAAGATGGTGATCGTCGGTACGGTTAAAGTTGCCATGGTTTGCATTGATTCAGCAATTGCTTGACCAATACCCCGGTCCTCTGCTTCTACATCACAGAAAGCACCTGATGTATTGACAATGGTAATCACCGGACGGCGGAATTTTTCCGCTTGTTGGAACAAACGAATGGCTTTACGATAACCCTCGGCATGAGGCGAACCAAAATTACGTTGGATATTTTCTTGAACGGTATGTCCTTTTTCAGTACCAACAATGGTAACAGCCTTGCCATTAATCATACCAACACCACCAATGATGGCCCCATCATCACCATAACGACGATCACCGTGCATTTCATAGAAGACATCACAGACAAGTTTGGCCAATTCAGATGTCGTTAAACGATGAATATCACGGGACGCTGTGACAACATCAGCAGGCTCTTTTGTTTTTACATTTGCACTTGGTGTCGTAACGAGTTTCGACAATTTTTCTGCTTTAATTTTCAAAATGTCTCGCTCCTTTTCTAACACCATGCATTTGTAATAACTCAGCGATGACTACTTTTTGCTTCCAGCGTTCCACAATCATATCAATAAAGCCATGGTGTAGTTGATGTTCTGCCGTTTGGAAACCTTCAGGCAATTGTTGGCGAATAGTCTGTTCAATGACACGTTTACCAGCAAAACCGATTAAGGCACCCGGCTCTGCAATAGTAATGTCCCCTTCCATTGCAAATGAAGCCGTAACACCACCCGTAGTTGGGTCTGTCAATACTGGAATATATAGTAAACCAGCTTGACTATGTTTTTGAACAGCAATCGATACCTTGGCCATTTGCATTAATGACAAAGTACCTTCTTGCATTCGCGCACCACCAGATGCCGTGAAAATAACGACTGGTAGTCTATGTTCCGTAGCATATGTAAAAAGTGCTGCCACTTTTTTTCCAAGACCAGTCCCCATAGACCCCATCATAAAGAAGGAATCCATGACACCTATCGCTGTACGGTAACCAAAAATTTCACCGACACCAGTCACTACAGCTTCATCAAGCCCCGTGTTTTTTCTAGCCTTAGCCTTTTTCTCAGCATAGCTTGGAAAATTTAATGGGTCTGTATCCATATCTGCTTCTTTTAATTGAAACATTTCAACGAAAGTGCCTTTATCAATGATATTGGCTAAACGTTCGCTTGATGAGATACGGAAATGATATTGACAATGTGGGCAAATTTTTTCCGCACCTAAGTCATCCGTCAAGATTGTTTGATGACATTGCGGGCATTTTTGCCACATGCCATCCGGTACAAATGCCTGATTATTTGGATCCTTTGGCAATTTTTTATTGCTTTGATCGTCCTCTTGCATAGGAATATATGCTTTTCTGCGTTTTAATCCCATCATTCATCTACTTTCTTTCTTACTTCGTAACTGTTTGATGATCCTGTAACCAATTTGGTAAGAAATTCGTTTCCAGATAATCGTTTGTGTAATTTCCTTTTAAAAATGCTTCATCAAACAACAAGTCATATTGGAATTGTTGATTGGTCGCAATACCTGTAATGGTCATTTCTGAAACCGCACGTAGCATCCGGTTAATGGCTTGCGCACGATTGTCACCATGGGTAATCAATTTAGCAACCATTGAATCATAATACGGTGGTAACTTGTAGCCAGCGTAAATAGCTGAATCAACACGAATACCTAAGCCACCAGCAGGAAAATGTGCGGTTTCAAAGGAACCAGATGCTGGCATGAAATTCTTTTCAGGCATCTCAGCGTTAATACGGCACTCTAATGCATGACCAGAGAATTGAATATCTGCTTGTTCATATGACAATGGTAAACCCGATGCCACACGCAATTGTTCTGCCACAATATCCACACCTGTAACCATTTCCGTAATTGGATGTTCTACTTGAATACGTGTATTCATTTCCATGAAATAATAATTTTGATCATTATCTACAAGGAATTCGATTGTCCCTGCTGATTCATATTGCAATTGTTCTGCTGCACGAACCGCCGCTTGTGTCACTTTCATACGCGTTGCCTCAGAAATAAAAGGACTTGGCGTTTCTTCAATGACTTTTTGATGATTCCGTTGCATTGAACATTCACGTTCCCCTAAATGAATCACATGACCAAATTTATCACCCAATACTTGCACTTCAATATGATGGGCTGGATGGATAACCTTCTCCATATATAGGCGGTTATCACCAAAGGCATTCTGAGCTTCACGAGAAGCCTCATAGTAAGCGTCTATGAATTGATCTTCCTCATAGACCATCCGCATACCTTTCCCACCACCACCAGCTGTTGCTTTCAATAAAACTGGGTAGCCAACTTTTTTGGCTTGGGCAATGCCAGATTCAGGACTTTCCAAAATACCATCAGAACCAGGCACTGTTTGCACATGTGCTTTCTTCATGGTATCTCTAGCATTTTGTTTGTCCCCCATCAAATCAATGACTTCAGGACTAGGTCCAATAAATTCAATATTCATTTCTTTACATAGGCGGGCGAACTTACTATTTTCAGCCAAAAATCCAAAACCTGGATGGATGGCTTGTACATTCGTCACCACTGCAGCTGATAGAATAGACTGCATATTTAGATAAGAATCAGCTGATTTTGGGCCACCAATACATACTGCTTCATCAGCTAGTTTCACATGTAAGGCATCCTTATCAGCAGCCGAATAAACAGCTACCGTTTCGATTCCTAGCTCAATACATGTACGAATAATGCGAACAGCAATTTCTCCACGATTCGCTATTAATACTTTCTTAATCATCAAATACCTCTTATTCTATAGGTCATGACCAAACTTGGTCACCTCGTCTTGACTTAGTCGATTTTATCTACTTCTGAAATGATGAAAGTCATTAAGGCTTCAGAACAAACTTCCCCATATTCATTACGAATCGTACCTTTACCGATACCCATACGTTTTTTCAATTTCACAATCTCAACTGTGACCTCTAATACATCACCAGGCACAATATTTTTACGGAATTTCACATCATCCAAACCAGCTAAATAAGCAATTTTATTTTTAAAATCTGGTTGTGATAATAATGGAATTGAGCCTACTTGTGCCATTGTTTCCACTTGCAAGACACCAGGCATAACTGGGTTACCGGGAAAATGACCGACAAAGTATTCTTCATTGATCGTTACATTTTTACGAGCAACAACTTTTTCGCCCGGAATGATCTCGTCAACACGGTCAACAAATGAAATTGGGAAACGGTTCGGGATAATTTCTTGCACTTGCATTGCTGTTAAAACAGGTTCTTTTTTCTCAGCATAATTTGTCATTGATATACTCCTTCAATTTAACTTTCTGTCAATTCAAATAATGGTTGGTCAAACTCTACAACTTGGCCATCACTTACCAAGATTTTAGAAATTACCCCAGCAGATGTTGCTGGGATTTCATTCATCACTTTCATCGCTTCAACGATACATACAGTTTCGCCCGCTTCTACACGGTCCCCAACTGACTTAAATGCAGGTTGTTCAGGGTCTTTGGCTAAATAGACAACACCTACTAAAGGACTGTTAATGGTTAGAACATTCGCATCAGCTTCCTTAGTCTCTACTTCAGATTCCTTGGCTTCTGCTACTGGTGTCGCTGCTACTGCAGGCACTGGTTCAACCGGTGCAACTGGTTTAGGCGCAACGTCTTGGTTTGCGACATAAGCAGGTGCATCTTGTTTGTGATCCTTGATTTTTGAAATATATAAATCTTCGTTTTGTGTTTTAATTGAAAATTCTTGAATCGATGATTGATCGATTTTATCAATTAAAGCTTGTATTTCTTCATGTTTCAAAGCTTATTCACCAACCTTTTTAAAGGCAATGACCGTATTGTGTCCACCAAAACCTAAGGTATTTGAAATGGCTACATTTACTTCTTGTTGACGACCAACATTTGGTACGATGTCCAAATCACATGCTGGATCAGCATTTTGGAAACCTAATGTTGCTGGAATAAATGAATCATGAATCGCTAAAATACTTGCTACGGCTTCAACTGCACCTGCAGCACCTAACAAGTGACCAACAGCAGATTTTGTTGAAGAAACAGGGATTTTATACGCTAGGTCTTCACCAAAAGCACGTTTAATCGCAACTGTTTCTGAAGAGTCATTGGCTGGCGTACCTGTACCGTGTGCATTGATATAAGATACTTCTTCTTTCGCAATGCCACCTTCTTCAAGCGCAAGTAACATCGCTTTAGCAGCACCTGATCCATCAGCAGATGGTTGTGTTAAATGGTAAGCATCAGAAGTTGCACCATAACCAACGATTTCTGCATAAATTTTCGCGCCACGCGCTAAGGCACCTTCAAGTGATTCTAAGACAAGAATCCCAGCACCTTCACCCATCACAAATCCATTACGGTCTTTGTCAAAAGGAATAGATGCACGGTCGGGGTCAGTTGCTTCACTAGTTGCAGTTAAGTTATCAAAACCACCTAAACCAATTTCATTAATGGCACCTTCAGCACCACCTGCTAACATGATATCTGCATAACCGTGTTTAATGTAACGGAATGCTTCACCAATGGCATTATTTGCAGAAGCACAAGCTGTAACCATCGTCAAAGCTGGTCCTTTTAGCCCAAAGTGCATTGAGATATTTGCTGCACCCATGTTTGAAATAGATACAGGTACGAATAAAGGATTCACACGTTTAATACCTTTGTCGATCATTTTCTCAACACCTGTTTGAATTTCTTGAATACCACCAATACCTGTTCCTAGATACACACCAATACGGTCTACATCAGCTTGGCATAAATCTAAACCAGCATCCGCAACAGCTTCACCAGCCGCAGCGACTGCATATTGGCTATATGGATCCATACGTTTTGCTTCTTTACGGTCCATATAATCTTTAGCATTAAAATCTTTCACTTCAGCCGCTAAATTTGTATTTAATTCACTTGCATCAAATTTTGTAATTGGGCCAATACCGTGGACACCAGCTTTTAAATTTTCCCAGAATGTTTTGACATCATTTCCGATAGGTGTAATAGCACCCATACCTGTTACGACTACGCGTCTTGTCATTGTATTGCCTCCTAATTCATGTATAAGCCACCATTAACATCAAGCGTTGTACCCGTGATATAGCTTTGTGTTGCTAAAAAGTACACGGCCTCTGCAATGTCAGATGGTTGCCCTAATTTACTTAATGGAATATTTTCAAGCATTGCTGCTTTTGCCTTTTCAGGCATTTCGTCAGTCATATCTGTTTCGATATAACCCGGTGCAACTGCGTTCACAGTAATACCACGCATACCTAGTTCGCGTGCAGCCGACTTAGTTAACCCAAGCATACCGGCTTTTGAAGCAGCATAATTTGCTTGACCAACATTACCCATTTCACCAACTACTGATGCAATATTGATAATGGCACCAGCTCTTTGTTTCATCATCAACTTAGAAGCTGCTTGAATAAAGTTAAAAGTACCCTTTAAGTTGATGTCGATTACTGCGTCAAAATCACTTTCTTTCATACGCATCAATAAGGTATCACGGGTAATCCCTGCATTATTGACCAATACATCTAATGTATTGAAATCAGCCTTCACGGTGTCCATAATTTCTTTTGCAAAAGAAAAATCAGTCACATCACCCTTGAAATCACGAACTTCAACACCATACGCTGTCAATGCATCAACGTGTTCAGGTGTAGAACCTGATCGAGACACGATAATAATGTGATAACCATTGGCCGCAAATTTATGGGCAATGGCTGCACCAATACCACGGCTACCACCGGTAATCAGTACTGTTTTTGTTTGATTTTCAGTTTGTTCAGTCATTGTTTATCCTTTCAAACCAACGATGGTTGCTTGTAGTGTTTCTTCGTCCTCTACACGGAAAACGCGTATATCTTTATTGATTTGCTTCATAAATGAAGACAAGGTTTTACCAGGACCAATTTCGATTACTGTATCCACACCTTGCGCAATTAAATATTCAATCGAATCAGACCATTTAACAGGTTGCATCACTTGTTCCACTAACATGTCCTTAATATGTCCATCTTCGTGTGGTAAAGCCGTCGTGTTGGAAATCACAGGAATTTGTTGCGCATTAAATAACACATAATCTAGATAGCTGTCTAATTGTTTAGAAGCCTCTGCGAGTAATTCTGTATGGAAAGGTCCAGACACATTCAGCTCAACCATTTTTTTCGCACCATTCTCGGCTAAACGACTGACCGCTTCATCTACTGCGTCAGCGTAGCCTCCGATAACAATTTGTTTCGGTGTATTGTAGTTAGCAGGTGCTACATATTTACCCATGTCATAAGACACTTGTAAGCAAATATCTTCAATGACTTTGCGGTCCATTTTCATGACCGCTACCATTTTACCAACACCCGCTGGTACAGCTGCCTGCATGAAACGGCCACGATGACTCACAACATCAATTGCCGCTTCAAATGACAGCACGCCACTTTCAACTAAGGCAGCATATTCACCTAAACTTAATCCCGCAACATAATCCGCTTCAATACCCGCTTCTTTCAATAAAGAACTAAAAGCTGTTGAAACCGTCAGAATTGCTGGTTGGGTATATTCAGTTTGGTTAATTTTTTCTTCGTCTTCAAAACATAAGGCCTTCATGTCATAGCCTAAAATTTCTGAAGCTTGATCGAAGTAAGTAGTTAGTTCTGGATGGTGATTGAGTATATCTTGACCCATGCCTGTGTATTGGGCACCTTGTCCAGCATATAAAAATGCAATCGTCATAATGTTCTCCTTAGATTAGAAAAGCAGTGAAAGGTATCCACCATCTCACTGCTCCACTATGTTCATTAAATTCTTAGCTTTATAGCCATTCACTTGCTTGAGCAGCAATCGTTTCCTTACATACTGTCATATATGATTCAATAATTTCTGATACTGATTCGCGTTTATCTACTAAACCAGCAATTTGGCCAGCCATAAACGAACCCGTATCAAGATTACCTTCAACTACAGCACGACGTAACGCCCCCGTACCAATTGCTTCTAAACGATTCCAATCAGGATTTTCCTTACTAGCTTCTTCTTTTTCCACACGTAAGTATTCTTTGGTCAATTTGTTACGTAATACACGTACTGGATGACCAGTTGTTTCTCCTGTTAGAACTGTATCAATGTCTTTGGCTTTTAAAATACGGTCTTTAAAGTTGTCATGGGCATTTGATTCGTGAGCGACAACAAAGCGTGTCCCTACTTGAATACCAATTGCACCAAGCATGAATGCCGCGGCCATACCACGACCATCACCAATACCACCCGCTGCAATTACCGGAATATTTAATTCCTTCGTTACTTGTGGTACCAATGCCATTGTGGTTTGTTTTCCAACATGACCACCAGATTCCATACCTTCAACAATTACTGCATGCACACCTTCACGTTCCATACGTTTGGCTAAACCAACGGATGCAACCACGGGAATGACTGAAATACCAGCCGCATTAAATTGATCCATGTATTTACCTGGCGAACCAGCACCTGTTGTGATGATTTTCACACCAGATTGACAAATATAAGCAACAACCTCTTCGACATGTTCATTTAACAACATCACGTTGACGGCAAACGGCTTATCTGTCAATTCTTGCATTCTTTCAACTTTAGCGCGTACCACATCAACCGGATCATGTCCGGTACCAATAACACCAAGACCGCCAGCATTGGAAACTGCTGATGCTAAATCTGCATCCGCAACCCATGCCATAGCACCTTGAATGATTGGATAGGTAACGCCTATTCGTTCCCAAAAATCAGTTTTCACTTAAGGATTACTTCCTCTCTTAATCGACCAGTAGTATCGGACTAGAATTAGTCTTTGTTTGCTTCTACGTAGTCAACTAAATCTTGAACAGTATTGATTTTGTCTTCGTCTTCGATTTCAATATCAAATTCATCTTCAATATCGTTGATGATTTGGAATAAGTCTAAAGAATCTGCATCGATATCTTCACGAATGTTGGTAGTAGCTTTCACTTCACCAGCTTCTAAATCTAATTGTTCAGTGATTAATTCTTGGATTTTTTCTAAAGTAGTCATTAATATTTTCCTCCATATTTTAGCTAAATCATGTAATGGCGTTTCCTTAAGAAAGCCCTTGTTATCTTTACAATGATTTAACTTTGTTTTAATTGACATCTTTTGTAGTCAATAACGAGATATTAAATTATATAAGTAACTTTGTCAACTAGTTATTAAAACTAGATTACTGAAAAATAATAAGCAAGCCCTCGAAAAGGGCTTGTAGACTAGTAAAAATAGCATATAAACATTTTAAATGGGCATTTTTTAAAAATACAAATATTGTACAAACCACTGAATAAGGATTTCTTTTTCTAGACACAAGAAAAAAGAGCCTGGAAAATATATTTCCAAGCTCCCTGAAATTTTGTTTGATTAAATGTTTGTGCATCAGATAAGCAATATTGGCATAATGTGCCTACTTACCTGACTGAATGAAAAATGAATATTGCTTGATAGCGAATCTATTAAGAAGGCACCTTAACATACTCATCAATATCCTTAAAGTTGACAATTGTCTTAGACTCGCAAATTTCGCGCATCTCTTCATCAGAATATTCCCAATAAATTTTAACAACTGCTGAGTTTGTTAATAATTTTTCTATCTGTCCGACCATTTTACGTTCACGGAAAGTGAAACGAATTTCATCTCCGATATCTGGTCGTACGGAATCTTTCACAACATTAATAACTTCAACTGCTTCGTCATACGGTAGATCTAATAGCGATGCAATTCGCGATTTACTCGTACCACGACGTAATTCAGTTCCGACAAGTACTTGCATTTCATCTGTGACTTTAATACTCATATATAGCCTCCTAGTTATCCATGCGCCTTCTATTTATTATTATACCATATTTTGTATGTTAATTAAAATTTAATGCCTTGGACCCCTATATATGGAGAAACTATCCCGCTTTTTCAATATCAAAATGCTTGCTGGCTTCACGCCAAGTTAAATTAGACAAATCTGTTTCATGATTTTTTAAGAAACGGACAACCCAGTCTTGGTTGGTTTTGGCATAATCGCGCAAAATCCAACCCATACCTTTATCCACAAAAAATTCATTGGTTCCCAAGCAATTTTCACAGGTAATCGCTAAAAGTGCTGTATCCGTCTTATCCTTCATACCCAGTTGATGAATCATGGACGTACGTTTTAACCAAATATTGTCAGATTTGCTCAATGAAATCATGTCATCTTTTAGGTCAGGATACTTATGAACCATATGGCCAATTGTTTTTACCAAAGAATCCACTGAATCCCACCACGATTTACTAGTAATGAGTTGTTTCAGCTTAGGTAAATCTGTTGGTAATAAATATATTTTCATTTCAGCTAAATAATCACAAACGATATATTGAAACTCACGTTCTGCTAATTGCCACGTGTCGGCCACAAAATCCCAGTCAATAACTGGTTCATTGGGGGCTATCGTATTTTGGGCCTTGGCTTCTGCTTTTGCTGCCTTCAAATAAGGTTTTAAAATATCACGTCTAGTTTGACTACGAATACCTAAAAAGGGAAATTTATTACGTTGATACTTAGCCATTGCCGCTGCATCCGGTGTTGCATTGGCGTACATTTCTTGGATTAGCATGTCTGCATTTTTCACCCTAGCCACTCCTTACTGAATGCCTGCTAGTAAATCTTTGAGTGCGTTTTTGAATGCTTGGCTATCGATACGTTCGATGACACGACAATTAGGCGTGCGTTTGAATTCTTCTTCCCAGTCGACAATATTGTAACCACGCGCAAATTGCCCTTGTGTTTCAACATCGACATAGTAGTCGGTGGACTGAAGGGTTAATTCTGGTAAGGCAGCAACAGCCGTCAGCAATGAGTCTGTACAGGTTATCCCATCGATACCCCTTTTCGCCAATTCAAAAGCGCGGACAAACATGTTGATGTCCAAGAAAAATTTAGACCCTTTTGTTTGAATGGCCTCGATTTCCTCAATATCTTCTTCGTAAATGACACCGAAGTCTAGGCTGGCATCCCAAGTGACCATAGTTTTCGCTGTAGATGCGTTCAATACGATACGGGCTGCTTCTGGATCGACGTAGAAGTTGTATTCGGCCGATACATTCATGTTACCAAGACGGTTGTTAACCCCGCCCATGATCCAAATATGTTTAATATCTTGAGCGATTTCCGGCGCTTTTTTGATGGCCATGGCAATGTTTGTTAGGGGTGCTAAGGCAATTAATTCGATTTCTCCTGGATTTGCTTTGACGGTATCAATAATAAAATCAATGGCGTGTTGATCTTCAGGTTTTTGTTGTGGTTTTGGGAAAACCGCATCCCCCATGCCATTACCACCCTGAATTTCTTCTACAGTATCGTGCACTTCATTCGGCAGGGCAATCATGGGACTTTGGTAACCTTTATACACAGGTACCTTATAGTCAGGATTGAACGTTTCGATTGTTGTTAAGGCATTGTCTACCTCTTGATCAAACGCTACGTTCCCAGCGACGATAGTAATCCCTTCTACTTTAAAATGTTTTAGGGCCATCAAGATGGCTGTAGTGTCGTCTCCTGCTGTATCTGAATCAATAATTACTCTTCTCACAGAAATTCCTCCAATAGTTGTTTTCTTTATTATACCCTAGGAACTATGTCAGCCAAAATACAGAAAAAAGGTGGCCATAACATGTATGACCACCACTTTTATTTTGATGTGATTGGAATTATTTTTCGTCGTCTTTATTGGTAAAACCATCTAAACGACCTTGTGCATCAGCTTTCGCATCGTTAAATGCATCCTTAGCTTGGTTGACTTTTTCTTCAACTTCGCCACGAGCTTGTTGGCCCTTACCTTTGCCTTCTAATTCTTTGTCTCCAGTAATTTTACCAACTGTTTCGTTGATTGAACCTTTGATTTTATCAAAAGTACCGTTATTTTCGTTTGACATAATATCAACCTCTTTTTTAATTTATAGTGTATATATAGTATACCATATATTTAAATGAGTCCTAATGATAGCCCTTGCATTTGTAACTTCTTATGCAGGGAAAACCTTTATTTGACCCCTATTGAAAAAATATGTTATAATAATGGGTACATTCACGGGGGTGTTATTGGATTCGACAGGCATAGCCCGGTGTATGACTACTGCTCGGAGGTTACGTCTTCGTATCAACGTTCACAGTTTAAATATAACTGACAAACAAACAACAAACACTTTAGCTTTCGCTGCCTAATAACAGCTAGCTAAGATTCGCCCGGCGTCACCTATGCGCTGGTTCCGAGTCCTATTATAGTAGGTTACGTTCTAAGCTTCCGTCTGGAGTAAGGAAAAGAGATTAATCAGACTAGCAATCTAAGTGGTTTGTAGATTCACCCCTAGTGCGCAAAATTAAGAATCAACTATAGTGGTAAACGTTGTGCAATCGGAGTGTTTGGACAGGGGTTCAAATCCCCTCACCTCCATTCACTTATAAGTTATATAAGTACACATTAAAAAACTTGGCTGAGATTTTTCTCAGCCAAGTTTTTTTGTCGTTTAAGACATATCTGAATGATCTAAATCTGTTTCTTCTTCATTAATTTCTTCCACTGCAAAGTGATCTGTTTGGTTGAATGCTTCTAAATGGTATTGGCCATCTTGGTATCTTACGATAGATACACTTGCATTATCCAACATTGCATCAATTTCAAATTGTGGAATTAATTCATGAATCATATTACGAATGGTCATACCATGACTCACGATCAAGATTTTCTTATCTGTCTCGCGATGTTTCGTAATCACATCTATTAAGCCTAATTCAACACGCATCCAAAACTCCATAAAGTTTTCAGCGTCATGATAAGGGTCCATTTCCTTGAAAGTATCTAATTCTAAACGCACACTTTCATCAGTGGTAAAACCAGTGTACTCACCTGCTTTTTCGGTAGCAACAGCTGTTACTTTGTCCCAAAGGTCTTTTGCTTCTAACCCTTCAAAAGAACCGAAAAAGACTTCTCTAAATTCTGGACGTTTTTCAATTTGTATATCTTTGGCAGTTGCGTGATTTTCATCTAAAATCAGTTCTGCTGTTTTCACCGTACGTTGTAAATCACTGGTATATACAGCTGAAAATTCAACATCAGCTAACCCGCGACCACTTCGACGTACGTCTGCTTCACCGCGTGGCGTTAATGGCGCATCTGCCCATCCTTGCATGCGTCCGTAATAATTTAAATACGTTTCTCCATGGCGCATGAAGTAAATCGTCACACCTTTTGACATTAATAATTCCTCCTTGGTTATACTACTCTAGGTCTTATTGTACCATTTCTGTAGGCTTGTAGTAATTTTTTCAACTGAATTACTTGGTCTTTTAATTTAACCCCTACATCTGTTTGGCGTACTTTTAAGCGATCTAGTTCTTTATCAACGATCCGTCTTGTTGACACAATATCCGTTTCATTTTCAACGGCATCTTCAATACTAGAGAACGGTT
This sequence comes from Aerococcus agrisoli, assembly GCF_003797145.1. Classification (GTDB taxonomy): domain Bacteria; phylum Bacillota; class Bacilli; order Lactobacillales; family Aerococcaceae; genus Aerococcus; species Aerococcus agrisoli. The sequence goes on from NZ_RKMG01000002.1 coordinate 14,971, forward strand.
GGTGGCTAACTAATAACATCCCAAATGAATTGTATAGTAGCGTGTAGCCTGCAAGTCCAGTTGTTGGTTGATACGCTTTTGAGAATCCCCCATCAATGACCAATAATTTCCCTTCAGCTTTGATTGGATCTTCACCCTTACGTTCCTTAACCGGCGTATGGCCATTCACAATATGCCCCTTGTCGGCTGGTACCCCAAACTCCTCCAAAATACTTTCGGCACAAGCTTTATCATTACGCAATTGGTAGTAAATATTTTTCGGTTCTTCATGTGTTTCCGCATCTTCAATATAATAACGCTCAAAAGTCGTCATTTTTGTTTTTCCAAAAAGAGACGAACCTTCACCTTGCCATATATACCACATATAATCCAAATCAGGGTTGGCATCCTCATCCGGTCCCTTAGACGCATATGCTTGACGCATAGCCTTCTCAAATTGATCCAGTAAGGCTCTACCGGCATACGCACGACCATGGATGACAACTAGCTTAAAGGACTTATCCTCATTCATCGGGATACAACCATGGTACAACAAGTTATCATTATACACTTTATATAATGAACCCTTGCTATATAGGTAGGCAATATGCTTTTGCAGACGTTCCGAATTTAAGAATCCAGCTTGTAATTTCGCCATCACGTACTCTTCATCTTCAGTTAATTTGAACGGATCATTAGGGTCAATTGTTGGAAAAACAGTATTCTTCAATGGATATGTTTTGCCATCGACTACGACTGTACCCTTTTCATAATCTATTTTATCCAAAAACAGACGGTTATCCGTGTGAAATTCAGGATGACGTTGGATTACTTGCGCTTCTAATTTGAATTGAATGATGGTGATTGCTTGTTGCATTTTAGCAATTTGCTTAATTTCTTCAGGGAAATGATCTACTGATTCGTCGATTTTCGGTAAAAATTCATTAATCCCCTCATCAGGATAAGTTGTTTCAGCAAAGGCTACTAATGGACGCAAAGAAATACCATAGCCATCTTCAATGATTTCTAGGTTATCGTAACGCGCACAAATACGTAATACATTGGCAATTAAAACGCGCGAACCTGAGGCAGCACCCATCCAAATGGCATCATGGTTGCCCCATTGGATGTCGATTGATTTTTGTTGGGCCAATAAGTCGATAATTTTATCCGGAGATGGACCACGGTCATAGATATCACCTAACACATGCAAATGATCCACCACTAACTCACGCATTAATTCAGATAAAGCTGAAATCAAGCGATTTGCTGCACCTAATTCAATCACATTTTGGATAATATTCCAATAGTAAGACCCTTTATTGGTCAGAACTGAATCCTTGAAAATCAATTCGTCCAAAATATACGACATATCAGCAGGCATCGCTTTACGAACTTTAGAACGTGTATATTTTGACACTACGAATTGCGCCAATTCTATCATGCGTGAAATCGTAAGCGTGTAAAATTCATTACGTGCTGCTTCATCATGAACATCTTTTAAAATGCTCGCTAACTTTTCTTCAGGATAGTAGACGATGGTTGCTAATTGATTCATTTCGCTAGTTGATAAGCGATTTTGAAAAACTTCTCTAATTTTTTCTTTGATATTACCAGAGCCATTACGAATTACATGAGACACTGAATCATATTCACCATGTAAATCACTAATGAAATGTTCGGTTGCTTTTGGTAACTCCATAATTGCTTCTAGGTTGATGATTTCAGTTGTTACTGAAGCTATATCCGGAAATTGTTCAGATAATAATAGTAAGTATCGATCATTATAATTCATCAATTAGTCACTCGCTTTCTTTTCATCATCTTATCATACCCATCACCCTAAGCACGCTGAGATACTTGCACTTAGGTGCACATGACGTGATAACAGATTACTTGTATTCTACCATGAAAGTGCCTTCATTTTTCAAATCTTTGTCTTTCTTTTTTTAAGAAAACCGATTCCCTAGTATAAAAAAACATGCCCGGTCAACAAATCATTCACCGGGCATGTTACACTGTTAATTTTTTAAAGCACGTTGCGCTTCTCGCTTCATGTCTTTTTCTTTTAAAGCACGACGTTTGTCGTATTTTTTCTTACCTTCTGCAATACCTAATAAAACTTTGGCATAGCCATGTTTTAAATAGACTTTCAAAGGTACTAAGGTTTGACCTTCGCGTTGAATATCCTTCTCTAATTTCAAAATTTGAGATTTTTTCAATAAGAGTTTTCGCGGACGTAAAGGATCATGGTTGAAAATATTTCCTTGAGAAAATTCAGAAATATGTACATTGTACATCCACACCTCACCTCGTTCAACACGGGCAAAGCCATCCTTTAAATTAATTTTTGACTGACGAACAGATTTAATTTCTGTCCCTGTCAACACGACACCACACTCAATGGTGTCTAGTATCGTAAAGTCATGACTGGCTTTACGGTTACTTGCTAAGACATTGTCGTCATTTTTTTGCTTTGGTTTTTTTGCCATTCTTCATTCACCTACTTAGAAATGGAAAAATTACTTCCCTTTGCTTTTACGAATCACGAAGTTTCGATTACTTTTAGCTGCAGGTTTCTTTTTCGCATTTACTGGATTGTTTTTGTTGTTGTTTGTGCGTTTGTTATTTGGATTAGGATTCGCTTTTCCTTTGTAGCCTGTAGATTTGCTAGCTGTTTCTGGACGAGCTTGCTTATCTTTGCCATCTCCCTTGTTGTTACGACGGCGACTACGGTTGTTACCTTTACGGCCTTTGTTACGGTTAAATTCTTTATTCTTGCCTTGATGTGTTAGACCAGTTTCGCTATCATTTTCGCCCTTCACTAGGACAAAATCGATGTCACGCGTATCTGTATTTACATCCATCACTTTAACAGTTACTTTATCACCGATGTGGTAAGTCTTACCCGTACGTTCACCAACCATAATTAAATGGTTTGCGACAAAGTTGTAGTAGTCATCTTTCATCATTGAGATGTGGACAAGTCCTTCAACTGTATTTGGCAATTCAACGAATAATCCAAAACCAGTAACTGAAGAAATGATTCCTTCGAATTCCATACCAATTTTGTCCAACATGAATTCTGTTTTCTTCAAGCTATCCGTTTCGCGTTCTGCATCAACACTACGACGTTCCATCTTAGAAGAATGTTCTGCGATATCAGACAACTTAGCCTTCATTTTTTCTTGGCGTTCAGAATCTGGACGTTTGTGGTCATTGTAGTAATGAATCATACGGTGCACAATCAAGTCAGGGTAACGACGGATTGGTGATGTAAAATGCGTATAATCTTCAGCAGCTAATCCGTAGTGACCAATTGGCTCTACATCATAGTGGGCTTGTTTCATTGAACGTAATAACATCATCGATACTACTGGTTGATAAGTTTCACCCTGTACTTCTTTAATGATGTTTTGAATATCTTTTGGACGAATTGACGATTTTGTACCCTGAGGCACGATACCAAAAGCTGTTACGAATTCAAGGAAGCGTTGCATTCTGTCTTCGTCTGGTTGTTCATGGACACGGTAAATAAAAGGTAACACTTTTTTCGTGTAGTGACCAGCCACCGTTTCATTAGCGCTTAACATGAAGGATTCAATCATACGTTCACCAACACCACGTTCGCGCACAACAATATCTTGTGGATGCCCTTCAGCATCTACAATAATTTTAGCTTCTCGTGAATCAAAATCGATGGCACCACGACGTACACGTTTGGTATACAAAATATCATGCAATTGTGCCATATTTTCTAACATGTCGACAATTTCACTGTATTTTTCACGTAAGGCTTCATCTTTATTCGTAATGATTTCATTTACATCTGAATAAGTCATACGGTAGTTAGAGTGGATTACTGATGGGTGGATGTCGTAATCAACAATGCCCCCATTATGGTCGATTTCCATCATAGCTGTCATGGTTAAACGATCTACTTCTGGGTTCAATGAACAGATACCGTTAGATAATCGTTGCGGTAACATTGGTACCACGCGGTCAGTTAAATAAACTGATGTCCCACGTTCATATGCTTCACGGTCCATTGGTGAATTTTCAGTCACGTAATAAGACACATCTGCAATATGAACACCAAGTTGATAGTTCCCATTTGCTAATTTACTTAATGAGATTGCATCATCCAAGTCTTTCGCATCAGCACCATCAATGGTAATGGTCATCACGTCACGATAGTCTGTACGCCCTTTTAAATCGTCAGGCGCAATCGTTTCTGGTACTTCATTCGCATGTTCCATCACTTCTTCTGGGAATTCATGCGGAATTTCAAACATGTTTAAAATCGCTAGAATATCTACCCCGGGTTCGTTTTTATGTCCAATTTGTTGGATAACATTACCTGCAACCACAAAAGGATGTTGTTTGTCAGGATAATCTGTTACCTCAACAACCACAATTTCACCCTCTACTGGGTGTAAACCGTCAGCCTTAATCAAGGCTGTTAAATTATCGAAACCGTGATTTTGTGGTTTCACGCTACCAATAAACCCAGTTTCTTCTTGGTCTTTAGTATTAAAAGGTGTGAATTCACCTGTTAAGCGTGCTGTGTGGCGCTCAATGACTTCCACAATAACACCTTCAGCGGATTTGTCCTGTAGCGGTTGTTCATCACGTGTGATTTCCACACGGACGATATCATTTTGAAGGGCACCATTTGTTTTCCCTTTACCAATGAAGATATCTTTTTCAAGTTCTTCCGTTTTAACAAAACCAAAACCACGGGCATTTTGCGTAAAGCTACCTGTGTATGAAGGTTTTGCTTGATTCATACGTAAAGAACCGTCTTTCGTAATTTGAATTGTGCTTTCTTGTTCTAATTTTGCAATTGCTTTTACCACAACTGTAAAATCTTCCGCCTTGTCATAGCCCATTGCTTGACTTAAAGACTGGGCTGTATATTTCTTATTTGTATCAGCTAAAAAGGCCAATACCTCTGTTTTTATTTCGTTTAAATTTTTACTCACTTTTTCACTCCCAGTTTAATGTTGTTAAATAGTCAATGACAGTCGTTTCAAATTCATGATGGTACTTGCCTACTGTAATGACGTGTGTTGCAGATGGAAATACGTTCAAGTCCACGGGTGCAGTTGTAATAGCGTCTGCAAATTGCTCACCAGCAGTTGGATCAACCAACTCATCTTGACCTGATGCAGCGATATAAAATGGTACTTGGATTTCGTTTATCCGGTTTCGTAAGCTTGCATTTATGGCAGCAATGCCTTGTAGGGTGTCGGTTAATTGTGTTTGCAATTGCGGCTTCTGTGCTTGGATTTCATTATCGTTGAGGCCATTTCTTTTTAACATTTGATCTGCAAAAAGCATAAATGATCCAGGTACATTACTTTCAGTGATTGGTTGGTTGGTCACGATTGGGGTATTGAATACGCCACCGCCAATGACATCGTTATTCAGCAATACACTTGTTGCGATGGTACCACCTAGTGATAAACCAAAGGCAGCAATTTTTTGATAGCCACGTTTTTTTAATTCATCATAAGCTTTTTGACCATCTGTTAACCACGTTTGTGGGTTACCTGGTGCCACGAGGTTGAATACATCTTCTGTTGCATGCCCCGTTAATTGCGGCGCATACACAGTATACCCCTCACGATTGAGTCTACGACCCAACATCCGCACATCATTAGAAGTCCCTGTAAAAGCATGGAAAAGGATGATTGCCTTTTCGTTGCCTTCAAAGAAAAATGGCTCTGGTAATTTTGTTTGCATGTAATATTCACCCTACTTTATTGTCTTCGTTTATTTTCTCTAAATAAATGATTTGTTACTTCATTGTATGTTTTAATGCTACTTAAATCAATTATTTACCCCGATAGTTCTGGCCTGTAAGCAAAAAAATAGCGGTCCTATGCATAGAACCGCCTCAAATTTTATGCAGATAAGTTTGCGAGTAGTAATGCAATCACCATAAAGGCTAGGCCTAGGATGACTGTAAAACGATTCAATACAGCTTCAAAACCACGTGCTTTTCTTTTCTTACCAGACATGGCATCACCACCACCTGTTAAGTTGCTTGCACTATTTCCTTTTGATGGTTGTGCAACAACCACTAGAATTAGTAAGAAAGCGATAATAATCAAGACTGTCAATAATATATTATACAAAAGTACCCCTCCGTTTTGTTCTACATACCTATTTTAACATAAGTATAGGTCACTTACAATTTAATGATTATGGCTGTATCCACATAAAGAAAACGAGGTTAGGATTTTCATCCCAACCTCGTTCAATTATATTATTTACCTTGTGCTGCGCGCATTTTTTTGTATTTCTCAACTTCGTTAGGAGAGCAGTATACAAAATGGTTTGGTGAAATTTCAACCATTGATTCATCACCGTTTAATGGTGCATGGTTGTATGTAATACGTTGACGGCTACGTTCATAAATTGGGTCTGGCAATGGAATTGCAGATAACAGACTCTTTGTATATGGATGTAATCCGTGGTAGTACAATTCATCAGCGTCAGCTAGTTCAACAATTTTACCCATATACATAACCGCGATACGGTCTGAAATGTATTTCACCATTGACAAGTCATGGGCGATGAATAAGAATGTTAAACCAAATTCTTCTTGAAGTTCTTCAAGCAAGTTAACAACTTGGGCTTGAATTGACACATCAAGTGCTGAAATAGGTTCATCGGCTACAATCATTTTTGGCGCCACTGCAAGAGCACGTGCGATACCAATACGTTGACGTTGTCCACCTGAGAATTCATGTGGGTAACGAGTCGCATGTTGTGGGTTTAAACCTACTTGTTCTAGTAATTCTGCAACTCGAGCTTTACGCTCAGCTTTAGTTTTCACTAGGCCATGAATTTCTAGACCTTCAGCAATAATATCTTCAACTTTCATACGCGGGTTTAATGACGCATATGGATCTTGGAAGATCATTTGGATATCTTTACGGAAATCTAACATTTCATGACGGTTTTTTAGTTTGGCAATATCTTTACCTTCGAAGATGATTTCTCCAGAAGTTGGTTGATAAAGGCGCATTACTGCACGACCAGTAGTTGTTTTACCAGAACCTGATTCCCCAACTAAACCGAAAGTTTCACCTTTAAAGATATCAAATGAGATATCATCAATGGCCTTTACTTCACCTTTAGAGCCGGCACTAAAATATTGTTTTAAATTTCTTACCTTTAATAAGGGTTCTTGTTCATTAGCCAATTGAGTCATCTCCTTCCATATTATCTGTCGCGATTACACCTTCAGTATCTTGAGCTGTAACGACTTCAGTATTTTCATCTAATGAAACCTTAGGTGCACCAGCATTGTATCCTTCAGGGATGATGCCAGCTTTTAAGCTATCATAGATTTTGTAACGGCGTTGGATTTCAGCCGGAGCTTCAACCTTAGGCGCGTCTGGATGTAATAACCAAGTTGCTGCTGAATGTGTATCAGAAACTTTAAACATTGGTGGTTCTGCTTCGTAATCAATTTCCATTGCGTAATCAGAACGTAAGGCAAAGGCGTCCCCTTTTGGTGGGTCTAACAAGTCTGGTGGTGTACCAGGAATTGAAACCAATTTACCTTTTGTATCTAATGTAGGCATTGAACCGATTAAGCCCCATGTATATGGATGTTGTGGATTGAAGAAGATTTCATCTACATCACCATACTCAACAATTTTACCAGCATACATAACTGCAACACGGTCAGCAACGTTCGCAACAACACCCAAGTCATGGGTAATGAAGATGATTGAAGTATCAATTTTTTCTTGTAATTCTTTCATCAATTCAAGAATTTGTGCTTGAATTGTAACGTCAAGCGCTGTTGTTGGTTCATCGGCAATCAAGATACGAGGGTTACATGCCAAAGCAATCGCGATAACGATACGTTGACGTTGTCCACCTGAAAATTGATGTGGGTATTGATTCATACGTTCAGATGCATTTGGAATACCTACTAAAGTAAGTAATTCTTCAGCACGCTCATATGCTTCTTTTTTAGATTTGTTTTGGTGAATGATAATTGGTTCAGCAATTTGTTTACCAATTTTCATAACAGGGTTTAAAGAAGTCATAGGATCTTGGAAAATCATCGCGATGTCTTTTCCACGGATACCTTGCATTTCTTTTTCAGTTTTCTTTAATAAGTCTTCGCCGTTAAAAAGGATTTCTCCACCTTTAACATCAGCATTGTTTGCTAATAATCGCATGATTGTACGTACAGTTACAGATTTACCTGAACCAGACTCACCTACGATGGCTAACGTTTCCCCTTGTTTCAAGTCAAAATTCACTTTACGAATGGCTTGAACATCACCAGAATACGTTTTGAAATTAATTTCTAGATCTTTTACTTCTAAAATATTTTCTGTTTTGCTACTCAATTCTGCTCAACTCCTTAATCATTCGTTTTTGGATCTAGAGCATCACGTAAACCATTTGCTAACATGTTAAATGCAATCATGACGATACAGATTACACCTGCTGGGTACCACATTAAATGAGGCAAGAAGCGGAATGTCTTGTAACCATCATTGATCAATGTACCTAATGAAGCATTTGGTGCCGGAATACCTAAACCAATGAAACTCAAGAACGCCTCGAAGAAGATTGCGGACGGAATTGAGAATACTGTTTGGATAATAATGATACCTGACAAGTTCGGTAAGATATGACGGAAAGCAATTTTCCATGCTGCCTCACCTAATGAACGTGCTGCCAAGATATATTCTTGGTTTTTAATTTTCATTGTTTGGGCACGAACTACACGAGCCATAGAGATCCATTCAGTGATTGCCAAGGCAATAATAATAGACATGATACCTGGTTCTAATACCAATAACATCAAGATTACGATTACTAAGTTTGGCACACCAGATAAGATTTCCAAGAAACGCATCATGATGTTATCGATACGGCCACCGTTCCAACCAGCGATGATACCATAAGGTACACCAATTAATAAGTTGAATAAAGCTGCCATTAAACCGATGAATAATGATACACGTGTACCATAAAGAATACGAGACAATAGGTCACGACCTAAAGCATCAGTACCTAAATAGTAGTAAACGCCTTCTGGTACGTTATTTGCTGCATATTGGTCAATTTCAGTACCTGCTACTGAAGATTTACCATCAAACCATGCAAAGTTTTCCAATCCAGGAATCTTCGGTGGAATATTGGCAAATTGAACATTTTGTACATTAGGATCAGCTGGTGCGATTACTGGTGCTAAAACAGCTAAGATAACGACAATAATTAAAACGATTAATGATAAAATAGCGATTTTATTTTTCTTTAATCGACGCCATGAATCTTGTAGGAAGTTTAATGACTCACCTGCAATTTGTTCACGTTCAGCGATATGATCATGTTGTGTAGCTGGGCGGAATTTATCAGCTGGAATAGATGTATATGATTGATTATTTTCAGCCATATTATTCGCCTCCTTCGTTACTTACTCGAATACGTGGATCAACAATACCGTATAAAATATCCACTAATAATAGCATTGCTACTAGCATTGCAGAATAAAGAATTGTTACACCCATGATAGTTGGGTAGTCATTTGTTTGGATTGATTTAACGAATTGTTCACCAATACCAGGAATTGCGTAGATATTTTCAACAACCATAGAACCAGTCATTAGGGCTACTGTTAAAGGACCTAATAATGTTAATAATGGAATTAAAGCATTACGCACCCCATGTTTAAATGCTACTGCAGTTCTACTTAACCCTTTCGCACGAGCTAATTCGATATAGTCTGAGTTCAATACGTCAACCATTTCAGTACGAATGAATCGACTAGAGTCAGCTAATGGTGAAATAGCTAAGGCAATTGTTGGTAAAACTGTTGCGGCAAAAGAACCATCCCATAAAGCGATTGGGAACCAACCTAATTGTACAGCGAATACTAATTGTAGTAATACCGCGAATACGAAGTTAGGGATAGAACGACCAAGGATAGCTACAAATGTGGCAGTTGAGTCAATCCAAGTGTTTTTATACATTGCTGAGATAACCCCAAGAATGATACCTAATGAAGTACCAAGGATAATCGCTTGTGCACCCAATTGTAATGATGGGCCGATACGACTACCTAATAATTCTGTTACTGGTGTATTTGAGAATTGGAAAGATACACCTAAGTCACCTGAGAATATACCCATCATATAACGAGCATATTGAACAATGACTGGATCATTTAATCCATAACGTTCATTCATGATGATGATTTGTTCTGCCGATAACCGGTCCTCATTTTGGAACGGTGTACCAGGAAGAAGCTTCATTAAGAAAAATGTAATTGTTGCAATTAGAAATATTGTTAAGAACATATAAAATACTCTACGAAGTAAATATTTGTAATACGATTTCAAATTGCTTCACCTCCTATATTGTGTTAAATTATGGACATATTGAAAGGATTTGATCTCACAATGATTTATAAACGCTGGAAAAGCATCCTTTTGCTTTTTGCCACGATACCGTTCATTATATCAATTTTTTTACACGAGGGTATCACTTTATTTTACTTAAGCAATAGTTATTTCTACATCAGCGCCCCTTTTCTAATCGCCGGAATGTTCGGTTTAATCTTAAAAGACGGGACTTTTGACCTATTTCAATATAGCCTACGCAGATGGAGACCTGGTGTTATTGAACAAAAAAATTCAAAAAAAAATGATGATTCTAAGAAAAATGTACAAACATTGTCCCAATCTATTGGTACTTGGTACATTGGTTTCTTAAAAATCGGTGGTATCTTCTTGGCAATTAGCTTAGCTTGTCTCATTGCTTACTATTACATATAAGACCATAAGGGGTGGAAAATTTCCATCCTTTTTTTATCCTCGAATTACTATAGCTAGCAATCACGCATACGCTAACCGGTGGAACGCTTTTTAGTAACCATGTTACTTTATCTACCTAACTTCAAGTAAGTTAGACTAAAGTTAAATCACCCTCCATTTTTCATTTCTCTCCCCTTCACTAGCTTCATTTACCAAACATAAGGTAATTACCGCCATTTGATGGAAAACGACTCACATCGCAATTATTCGCTAATTTCGCATATGAGTCATAAAAGATTAATTATTTAAAAAATTGATGATAACATTTTCATATTTTCATCAAAAGCATTACAAATTCTAACACAGCAATCTTTTTACGTCAATATATGTGACATTGACTGAAGACATAAAAAAAACAACCTACCTTTAAAGGTAGGTTGTTTTCACTTCTTACTGTGCTAATTTTTTGAGAAATTATTCAGCTTTTGAAGCCCATTTGAATGAAGTAGAAGCACCAACTTGGTGGTGAACTACACCTTCAACTGTAGATTGTTGTAAGTAAGCACCAAAACGTTGGTAAAGTGGTGCAATACCAGCATCTTCCATAATGATAGATTCTGCAGAAACTAAGTCAGCCCAACGAGCATCTAAGTCTTCTGTTTCAGCAGCTGCACTAGCGATTAATGCATCGTATTCTTCATTAGAGTAACCAGAGTTGTTGTTACCACCATCAGTGATGAACAATTCTAAGTAGTTAATTGGGTCAGCGTAGTCAGCACCCCAACCAGCAACTTGTAAGTCGTAGTCTTGAGAGTTATCAGCAGCAATACGGTTTTTGAATGGTTGTGCAACGATTGATACTTCCAATCCAGGTAAGTTTTCTTGTAATTGACCTTGGATGTATTCAGCAGAACGTTGTGCATTTTCAGTATCATCTACTAATAATTCGATGCTAATTGAATCTGTACCTAATTCTTCTAAACCAGCTGTGAATGCTTCTTGAGCAGCAGCTACGTCATAAGTTAAGAATTCAGCTGCAGCAGCAGAGTCTTCACGGAAGTCAGCACCTGTTGATGGGTTAAATGCCAATCCTTCTGGAACGAAGTAGTCTGCAGGGTTAGAACCATTTTGTAATACTTGATCAGCAAATGATTGTTTATCAATTGCTTTAGCGATTGCAGTACGGATGTTTTTGTTAGCTAATGGTGTAGCTTCTCCGTTACGTTCTTGGTTCATCTTCAAGTAGAATACTGTTGATTCAGGTGCGTTAGCCATGTTAGGGTCACCTTCACGAGCAGCAACGTATTCACCAGAAACAGTTGTGTAGTCAATTTCACCACTATCAAACAAGTTGATTGCAGTTGAAGTTTCTTTCAATACTTGGTAGTTTACAGCGTCCAATTGAACGTTTTCAGCATCCCAATAAGTATCGTTTTTCACTAATTGCCAGTTTAAGTTAGTACCGTCCCAACCAGCTAATGTGAATGGACCATTAGATAATACAGTATCTGAGTTAGTAGCGTAGTTTTCGCCTTGCTCTTCAACGAATGCTTGGTTTAATGGGTAGAATGGCGCCATAGATAGCAAACCTTCTAAGTAAGGAACTGGTTTAGCGTAAGTAACTTCTAAAGTCTTGTCATCGACAGCTTTAACACCTAATTCGCTAGGTTCCATTTCTCCGTTGATGATTTCAGTAGCATTTTGAATGATACCATCAGCTAAGTATGAATATGGTGCTGCTTGATCAGGGTTAACTAAACGTTGCCATGCAAACACGAAGTCACCTGCTGTTACAGGGTCACCATTTGACCAGTTAGCATTTTCTTTAATTTTATAAGTGTAAACTGTTCCATCTTCAGAGATAGTTGGTTCACCATCTAACATTGCTGGTTCGTATTCATTATCAGCATTTTGACGATATAAACCTTCGTTTACATTATTCATCATGTCGAATGAAACTGTATCAGTTACCATAGTTGTATCCATAGTTGGTAATTCACTTGTTGTTGTCCAGTTTAATACATTTTCCCCAGAAGTTGCAGTACTTGACGCTGCGCTGCTATCAGATGTAGCTGCGTCGTCTCCACTGTTACCACATGCTGCTAAAACTAAACCAGATAAACCAATCACTGCTAGTGATTTTAAAAGATTTTTTCTTTCCATAATACTTCCTCCATCTTCGAGTCTTTTGACCCAATAAGATATTTATTACAATATGGCAATAATTTACTAGATAATGAATCCGTTGTCAATCAATTCTTCTCATATTTTTCATAGAATATTCATAAAACCCTAATAAACAAGAAAACCGCAAGTATTTTTACTTGCGGTCTAAAATCAACTTGTTCAAATATTGTACTTATTCTGCAGCTTCTAAAGTAGCAGTTCTTAAGTCAAATTCATTACCTACTGATCTAAATGTAATACCTGTTAAGTTAGGATTTCTTAATTGTGTTTCAACTTCTTGGTATAAAGGTACCCAAGCAGCATCTTCCACTAAGATATTTTGTGCTTCAACAAAGTTTGCCCAACGAGCTACAGGATCATTTGCATTTTCACCACGCGCTGCTTCAATTTCTGCATCATAAGCAGTATTTGTGTAGTCACCACGGTTGTATGATCCACCAGTTTCAAGTAATTCGAAGAAGTTGATACCATCAGCAAAGTCAGCCGCCCATCCTGTAATTACCATATCGTAATCACGAGCATCTTCTTGAGCTAAACGGTTTTTCTTCGGTACATTTTGTAGGTTAACTGTAACACCCTCTAAGTTGTTTTGAACTTGTCCTTGGATATATTGAGTCGTTGTTTTACCTTTTTCATCATCATCACCTAATAGGTTTAGATCTAAAGTTTCAACACCTAATTCTTCTTTAGCTAAGTCCCATAAACGTGCTGCTTCTTCTGGATCATATTTATCAGTAATGCCTACTTCAGTTACAAAATCTTCTTGAGTATCAGGATTAAAGATAAAGTTTTCAGGTACAAAAGTTGCAACAGCGTTAGAACCATCACCGATTACATTTGTTGCTAGCTCTTCATTGTTGATTGCATAATCAATTGCTTCACGTAAGTTTTTATTTTGGAAAACTTCGTTATTGTAGTTAAATGCCATCCAGTAGTTACGTGCTTTTGCTTGTTGCACTGCATTTTCATTACCTTGGTATTGTTTTGCAAGTTCACCAGTTAACGGTGCATTATCAATGTCCCCTGCTTCAAACAAGTTAACTGCTGTTGAACCTTCTTTAATAACTTGAACATTCACTTCATCAATAGCTACACTATCAGCATTGTAGTAGTCAGCATTTTTTTCCAAAGTCCATGTTAAACCTGTACCATCCCAATTAGACATTGTAAATGGACCTGAGAAAACGATATTCTCAGAACTTGTACCGTAAGCATCGCCCGCTTCTTCAACAAAAGCTTGGTTTTGTGGGTACAATGGTGTGAAGGCTAATAAGTTTTCAATGTATGGAATTGGTGTATCCAATTGAATTTCAATTGTGTAATCATCCAATGCTTTTACACCTAGATCTTCAACTGGTGCTTCACCACTTAATACAGCCTCTGAATTCTTAAAGCCTGCTAGTAAGTATGAATATGGTGCTGCAGTATCAGGATTTGCTAAGCGTTGAAGTGCATAAACAAAATCGTTGGCAGTGATTGGATCACCATTTGACCATTTAGCATCTTCACGCATTTTGATTGTGTAAGTTAAGCCATCCTCTGATACTTCAGGTAATGCTTCAGCTAAAGCAGGTTGGATTTCATTCTTATCATTTTCCCAATATAAACCATCTTGAACTTGTCCAATATAATTGGCACTATTCATATCTGTAACCAATACAGAGTCCATTGTAGCGATTTCTGTAGGTGCAACATAGTTTACGACTGCTGCCGCTTCTCCATCTGTACCTGAACTAGCTGTTTCGCTACCTGTTCCACATGCTGCTAATAATGCAGCTGTTGCTAATGTTACGATTAAACTTCTTTTTAATCCCATAATGTTTCCTCATCCCTAATGAAATATTAATACTGTTCTCATTTTATCTCATTAAAAATTTATGTCAATAAAAAAGTTGAATTATTTTCACAAAAAATTCGTATTTACCTATCACAAAAATCAAATATACAAAAAAAGCATAGGTAGCGAGCTACCTATGCTTAGTTGTTAACTGTCTGAATATTCGTAAGTGACGGGTTATCTAGTACTTAATTATTTGTTTTCTAAGTTGTAGAAAGCTTTTAGCCCTTGGTATTCAGCTAATTCGCCTAATTCATCTTCGATACGTAATAATTGGTTGTATTTAGCCATACGGTCTGTACGAGATAATGAACCAGTTTTGATTTGACCTGCGTTAGTTGCAACAGCGATGTCAGCAATTGTAGCATCTTCTGTTTCACCAGAACGGTGAGATACAACAGCAGTGTAAGAAGCACGTTTCGCCATTTCGATAGCGTTGAATGTTTCTGTTAAAGTACCGATTTGGTTAACTTTGATTAAGATAGAGTTACCAACGTGTTCAGTAATACCACGTTCTAAAATTTCAGTGTTTGTTACGAATAAGTCGTCACCAACTAATTGAACTTTTTCACCTAATTTTTCAGTTAATAATTTCCATCCATCCCAGTCATTTTCATCCATACCGTCTTCGATAGTGATGATTGGGTATTTTTCTACTAATTCAGCTAAGAAAGCAGCTTGTTCTTCAGCAGTACGTTTAGCTCCGCCTTCACCTTCGAATTTAGAGTAGTCGTAGATACCATCTTCGTAGAATTCAGAAGAAGCAACGTCAAAACCTAAGTAAATGTCTTCACCTGGTTTGTAACCAGCAGCTTCGATTGCTTCGATGATAGTTTCTACAGCATCTTCAGTACCGTCAAAACGTGGCGCAAATCCACCTTCATCACCAACAGCAGTTTCTAAACCACGTTTAGATAAGATTGATTTCAATGCGTGGAAAGTTTCAGCACCCCAACGTAATGCTTCTTTGAATGAAGATGCACCAGCAGGGATAATCATGAACTCTTGGAAAGCGATTGGCGCGTCAGAGTGAGAACCACCATTAACGATGTTCATCATTGGAGTTGGTAACACTTTAGCGTTAAAACCACCTAAGTAGTTGTATAATGGAATGTTTAATTCATCGGCAGCAGCGCGAGCAGTAGCGATAGATACAGCTAAAATAGCGTTAGCACCTAAGTTACCTTTGTTAGCAGTACCGTCTAAATCGATCATAGCTTGGTCAATACCAATTTGATCAGTTACGTCAAGTCCGATAATTGCATCAGCGATAACAGTATTCACGTTGTTAACTGCGTTTTCAACACCTTTACCTAAGTAACGGCCTTTGTCACCGTCACGTAATTCTACAGCTTCGTGTTCACCAGTAGAAGCACCAGATGGAACGATTCCACGACCAAAACCACCAGCTTCAGTGTATACTTCAGCCTCAACAGTTGGGTTACCACGAGAATCCAAGACTTCGCGAGCATAAATATCAGTAATTGCAGACATAATTTCTCTCCTTTAAATTTAAAGTGATTTCAAATTTGTTACATAAATAGTATACCATACCCACTTTTTTGTGGGTATGTTTATCAGGTTGCTTAGTGTTTAATTAAGCTTTCTCCTGTCATTTCCTCAGGTTGGTCAAGATTTAGTAAATCTAACATCGTTGGCGCAACATCTGCTAAACGACCGTCAGTGCGTAATTCAACACCTTTTTTCGTTACAATAACAGGAACTGGCACAGTTGTATGTGCTGTGTTTGGTGATCCATCTTCGTTCAGTTCAGTATCCGCGTTACCGTGGTCTGCAAAAATAATTGCTTGACCACCTTTAGCTAAGATAGCATCTACTACACGACCAAGGTTTTCATCAACAGCTTCGATAGCTTTGATTGTTGGTTCTAACATACCTGAGTGACCAACCATATCTGGGTTTGCAAAGTTCAAGATAATAGCGTCTTGACGGTCATTTTCAATCTCGTCAACTAATGCATCTGTTACTTCGTAAGCAGACATTTCTGGTTTCAAGTCGTAAGTTGCAACTTTAGGAGAATTAATAAGAATACGTTTTTCTCCTTCAAATTCATCGTTAGATCCACCATTCATAAAGAATGTAACGTGTGGATATTTTTCTGTTTCTGCGATACGCAATTGGTTTAAGCCATTTTTAGCTAAAACTTCACCCAATACATTTGTTAATGGAATTGGTTTAAATGCGATATCAGCTTGAATATCATCACGGTATTTAGTCATTGTTACAAACTTAATGTTTGTTGGTTCATTTCCACGTTCAAAATGATCCCATTCTTTTGCAGTAACTGCATCAGATAATTGACTAGCACGGTCAGGACGGAAGTTAGCAAAGATAATGGCATCATTATCTTGTACTAAAGCAACAGGGTTACCTTCGCCATCCACAACGTTAGTTGGTTCAACGAATTCATCTGTCACGCCATTTGCATAGTTTGCTTTAACGATTTCAGTTGCGTCAGTACCTTTTTCACCTTTGCCGTTAAAGATAACATCATAGGCTTTTTGTACACGTTCCCAACGATTATCGCGGTCCATTGCATAGTAACGTCCAGAAACTGTTGCGATTTGACCAATGTTTTCTTCAGCCATTACTTTTTCAAGTTCTTCGATGTAACCTGGCGCAGCATGTGGATCTACGTCACGACCATCAAGGAAGGCATGAATATAAACTTTTTCAACGCCTTTAGCTTTGGCATCTTTGATCAATGCTTCAATATGACGGATATGGCTATGAACCCCACCATCAGACAATAAGCCGAAGATGTGTAAAGCTGAATGGTTTTCTTTTACATGAGTGTAAGCACCATTTAATGCTTCGTTCTCAGCAAATTCGCCATCAGAAATAGCTTTATCAATACGAGTTAGGCTTTGGTATACAATACGGCCAGCACCAATATTTGTATGGCCAACTTCAGAGTTACCCATTTGACCATCAGGTAACCCAACGTCTAACCCAGAAGCTTTCATTGTAGCATGTGGAAATTCATTCCAGTAACGATCGAAGTTTGGTTTGTTAGCTTGGGCAACAGCGTTACCGTAAGATTCCTCTCTCCAACCGAATCCATCTAAGATAATAATCGCTACGGGTGATTTAGACATAAGTTATTTACCTCCATTTAATAATGCGATGTAAGAAGTAACATCAAGACTTGCTCCTCCTACGAGCGCACCATCAACGTCTTCTTTTTCTAATAATTCAGCAATATTAGCAGGTTTAACTGAACCACCGTATAAGATACGAGTTTGGTCTGCAGCATCTTTACCAGCGATTTCAAATACTAAATCACGGATGTGAGCTGACATTTCTTGTGCATCATCTGCAGAAGCAGTTTTACCAGTACCAATTGCCCAGATAGGTTCGTAAGCAATAACAGCTTGAGCTACTTGATCAGCAGTTAAGCCTTCTAAAGCTGCACGAATTTGACCGCTAACCCATTCTTTTTCTTGGCCAGCTTCGCGAGTTTCAAGTGTTTCACCACAGCAAATGATTGGTGTCATGTTGTGGCTGAAAATGCTAGCTGCTTTTTTGCGAACGTCTTCATCAGTTTCGCCGAAAAGTTCTCTACGTTCAGAGTGACCAATAATCACGTACGGTACGTTTAAAGATTCTAATGCAGCTGGTGAGATTTCACCTGTAAATGCACCTTCATCTTCGAAGTGAACGTTTTGAGCACCGATTTGAATGTCAGTACCTTCAGTTTCTTTGATTAATGATTCAATGTAGATTGCTGGTGGTGCGATTAATGATTCAGCTTCTGTTTGAGGGAAGCCTTCTTTCAAAGCTGCAACGAATTCATGTGCTTCAGCTGCAGATTTGTTCATTTTCCAGTTACCAGCGATTAATGTCTTACGCATGTTTGAAAAACTCCTTTTCGACAAGTTTTGTTCAAGTGTTAAAAATAATTATTTGTTTGCGATGGCAGCAATACCAGGTAATTCTTTACCTTCTAGGAATTCTAATGAAGCCCCACCACCAGTTGAAATATGTGTGAATTTGTCAGCTAAACCTAATTGGTAAGCAGCTGCAGCAGAGTCACCACCACCGATGATAGTTGTAGCATCAGTTAAGTTAGCAATTGCTTCACCTACACCGTTAGTACCTTTAGCGAAACTTGGCATTTCGAATACACCCATTGGGCCATTCCAAACAACAGTTTTAGCATCAGATAATTGTTCAGCGTAGTATTCAACTGTTTTAGGACCAACATCAAGTGATTGCCAGTCTGCAGGGATACCGTCAACTTCAACAACATCAGTGTTTGCATCGTTGTCAAAAGCATCAGCTACTACAAAGTCAACTGGTAATACTAAACGGTCGCCAGCGCGTTCCATTAAGTCTTTAGCCAATGGAATCTTGTCTTCTTCAAGAAGAGACCCACCAACTTCGTAACCTTTAGCTTTCATGAAAGTATAAGCCATACCACCACCGATTAAGACTTTGTCAGCCTTGTTCAATAATGATTCGATTACGCTGATTTTATCAGAAACTTTTGCACCACCTAAGATAGCAACAAACGGACGTTTTGGTTCGTTTACAGCGTCACCTAAGAATTTGATTTCTTTTTCCATTAAGAAACCAGCAACAGCTTCTAGATTGTTAGAAATACCAACGTTTGATGCATGTTCACGGTGAGCAGTACCGAAAGCGTCGTTAACGAAAACGTCACCTAATGAAGCCCAGTATTTACCTAATTCTGGATCATTTTTGCTTTCTTTCTTGCCATCAACATCTTCAAAACGAGTGTTTTCAAACATTAATACTTCGCCGTCTTTTAAGTTAGCGATAGCATCTTCTAATTCTTTACCACGAGTTTCAGGTACGAATGTTACTTCTTTACCTAATTTTTCAGATAAACGAACTGCAACTGGACGAAGTGATTTAGAAGCTTTGTCCTCTTCAGTTTTAACTTTACCTAAATGTGAGAATAATACTAAACGTCCACCTTGTTCAAGAATATATTCAATAGTTGGTAATGCTTGAACGATACGGTTATCGTCAGTAATATTGCCTTCTTTGTCCATTGGTACGTTAAAGTCTGCACGTTCTAGAACAACTTTACCTTTTAAATCTACATCTTTGACAGTTTTCTTAGCCATGTATATAGCACTCCTTATCTAAAGTAGTTACTTAATAAAAAAGACGGGAAGCGCGAAGCTTCCCGCCCAAATTCAACTGATTAATACTGTATGCAATAAAGTGAATTATTGTTTAGCAGCAAAGTATTCGATTAAACGAACAAATTGAGAAACGAAACCAGCTTCGTTGTCATACCAAGCAACAGTTTTCACTAATTGACCTTCTTCAGATTCTTGAACGCGAGTTTGAGTTGCGTCGAAGATTGAACCAGCTGGAACACCTACGATATCAGAAGAAACGATTTCATCTGTATTGTATAGGAATGAAGGGTTAGCGTATTTCTTCATAGCTTCGTTAACTTCTTCTACAGTAACTTTTTTGTCTAATACTGCGTAGAATTCAGTCATTGAACCAGTAACGATAGGAATACGGATAGCAGTACCGTCAACTTTACCGTTAACTGAAGGGATAACGCGACCTACAGCTTTAGCAGCACCTGTTGAAGCAGGAATTGCGTTTTCAGCAGCTGCACGACCGTTACGGTAGTTACCTTTTTTACCGTTAGGACCATCTTGTAAAGATTGAGTTGCAGTGTATGCATGGATTGTTGACATTAAACCGTGTTTAACACCAAATTCTTTTTCCAATACGTTTACAACTGGAGCTAAACAGTTAGTAGTACAAGAAGCACCTGAGATAATAGTATCTTCAGCTTCGATGATGTCTTCGTTTACACCGAATACAATTGTTTTAGTTTCAGCATCAGCAGGAGCTGAGATGATAACTTTTTTAGCACCAGCATTGATGTGCGCTTGAGATTTTTCTTTAGTTGCGTAGAAACCAGTACATTCTAGAACGATGTCAACACCTAAATCACCCCAAGGTAAGTCGTTAGCGTCACGTTCAGAGTATACAGCGATTTCTTTACCGTCAATAGAAATACCTTTATCAGTTGTTTGAATATCATGGTTGAAAGTACCATGAGCAGTATCATATTTTAATAGGTAAGCTAAAAATTCATTTTCTGTTAAATCGTTGATTGCCACGATCTCTACATTTGAATTTGATTCTTCCCAAATACGACGTAAAGTTAAACGACCGATACGACCAAAACCGTTAATTGCTAATTTAATTGCCATACTACAAAATTCCTCCTTAAAGAAATACATAATTATTTTAATGGGATTCCCCATTTAAAACCGTGTTTGAGGCACCTTGATCAGTGATAATCACTAATTGTTTTGGTGCGAGTTTTGCAAAAGCTTGAATCGCTTCTGCTTTCATATTGCCACCAGCAATTAGAATTGGCAAATCTACATCTGCTAAATCTTCTAATTGAAGGCCTATTCTTGGCACGCGGTGAACGATATTTCCATCTTTATCGAAGAAACATCCGAACGCTTCGCCGACAGCGTGGTCCGTTTTGATTTTAGAATTACTCTTAGAATCAAGTCCTCGTCGCCTTGCCATAATTTTAGCACTACCAACACTAAAAAGTAAAACGTTAGCCTCTTTTAATCTACTTAAAGTAGATTGAATTACAGGATCATTCATCAATGCCTTGTTGGCAACTTCAGAAAGATTTTCTGGCGCATACAATGAAATGTTATGGCCATGTAACCGCTGTGCTAAAATGTCGCTAATTGTGTTGGCTTGAGTCGCTGACGCATCGCCAATACCACCTCGAGCCGCTACCACTGTAAAGTGTCGATTGGCTGAGTGATTTAATTGGATATGCTCGCTGACCGCTAGCATGGTGGACCCACCCGTAATAGCAATCGTATGATTACCATCCGATAATTTATTATCGAGATATTTTGAAACCTGTAAACCCATTTCGAATAAAATGTTTTTATCTAAATCAATGTCACCTGATACAATCCGAGCATCTGCTATGTTGAGCACATCAGCCAAAGCTTTTTCATGTAGATGAATTTTTGAAATATCACGCCACAAGTCTTGACCCGTAGCAATTGCCCTTTCACCTTGACTAGTAATAGTCATACCAGCTGGTGAAGAATCAATTAGACCTTGTCGTTTCAAAATATCAGTGATTGTACGCAAGGGTCTTTCAGTCATAGCTAAATTTTCAGCTAAGCCCTTTCGACCAATTGGACCATCTTTTAAGATTCGCTGTAAAACACGAATTCTTTCAAAATAATCTTCTTTTAGTTCCGGAACTACTTTTAAAATATCATCAAATAGATTATCCATAGTCTCCACTTTCCTGGTACATAAATTTCAATGGAAAAAGACGTTGGACTTTTAATGTCCAGGATGTCTTTTTTTGACCACCTTCCGGTAAAAAATTTTGAAACCTACGTTCCTCAACCTCTTACACAAGTATCTTACCAATAATTTGTACTCCATGCAAGCGATTTGATAAATAGTTTTGGAATTTGCACAAATTTTACAAAGCGCCTTCATTTTTAAATAATAAAAGAAAGAAGCTAGCATAACTGCCAGCTTCTCCTTGATTAGTCAAATTGTATTACTATTTTTTAAGTTCAGCATTATTTGCCATAATGTGATCTAATAAACCATATTCTTTTGCTTCATCAGCTGTTAACCAGTTATCACGATCAGTATCACGTTCGATAACTTCTACAGGTTGACCAGTCATTTCTGAATATAGACGGTTCATTTTTTCTTTTGTTTTTAAGATGTGACGGGCAGCAATTTCGATTTCAGTTGCTTGACCTTGTGCGCCACCTAATGGTTGGTGAATTAAGATTTCAGCGTTAGGTAATGCATAACGTTTACCTTTTGTACCAGCTGCTGCTAAGAATGAACCCATAGATGCAGCCATACCCATGATAATTGTTTGTACATCTGCATGTACAAAGTTCATTGTATCGTAGATAGCCATACCTGAAGTGATAGATCCACCTGGAGAGTTAATGTATAAGTAGATGTCTTTTTCTGGATCTTGAGCATCTAAGAATAATAATTGGGCAATGATTGAGTTTGCTAGGTCGTCATTTACTTCCCCACTCAACATAATAATACGGTCTTTTAATAAACGTGAATAAATATCGTATGCGCGTTCGCCACGAGAAGATTGTTCAATTACTGTTGGCACTAAATTCATATATTTGTCCTCCTTTGATGATTACAAGATTATTATACCTTAATGGTCAAAATTGGTCAACAAAATTGACTGATTCTTCTTACCTTTAGTATTCTATCATGACACAGGCTGATTGTCCTAGTATTGCGCCTATTGTCGCCTTGAATAAGCGTCTAAAATACGGTATACTTATTCTGTTATTGTATTTTATCTATTGAATACATATTTCAAATTTAGCGTCCGTAGTGTAATGGATATCACATAAGATTCCGGTTCTTATGATGGGGGTTCGATTCCCTCCGGACGCATCAATCACAAATTTTAAGGTCGAAACTGTATATGTTTCGGCCTTTTTTACTGTCATTTTTGCCAAACAAAAAACCACCTCTTTCGAAGTGGTTTCTCAATTCATTTAATCTACTGATTAATAGAATACGTTTGTTACGCCATCACCTGAAGCGTAGAATGATTGTGCAGATGTTGTTACACCATTTGTTAACACGTCATTTACTGCTTGATAAGTTGTATCTGAAACTGAAGTACTTGCTGCCATACCATTTGAAACAACTTCAAATTGGCCAGATGCATTTACTACGTCTAATAATGTTGTACCACCCCAGTTACCTGAGTTCGCACGGTTCACGATTACTGAGAATACAGCTGCTGTATCAGCATAACCAGGACCAGCTTCTGCTTCTACAACTTGCAATACGAAGTATGGTACTTCTGATGCTGCAGAATAGTCAGTTGATGCGGTAGCAGTAGTAGTTTCAGTTGTCGCTTCTGTTTCAGTAGTTGTTTCAACAGCTGTTGCTTCTACTTCTGGAGTTGTTTCTGCTTCATAAGAAACAGCTTCTACAGTTGGTGTCGTTTCAGTTTTAGAAACTGATTCTTCTTCTACTTTATAAGTATCTTTTGTATGTGTTGTATCTTCCACAACGATTTCATCTACTTCGCCAGATTCATCTTTTGTGAATGAGATTTTGTTAGCTGGGAAAATAAGATCAGCATTTTCGATCTCGTTAATTTGTACTAATGTATCTAAATTAACACCCGCTGCTGTTGCAATAGTAGATAATGTGTCACCGTAAACAATTGTATAAGAAGATGTGGATTCGTCCACTGATTCGATATCAGCTGAAACTTCTTCTACTGTACGAGCTGTCCACTCTGCTGCTTTTGCTTCTTCAGTATTAAAACCTGCTGTTGCAAATAATGCCGATAGGGCAAATGTAGTTCCTAGAATTGTTTTGTTGAATTTCATAATGTATTACTCCTTATTCTTGTCTAAGTTATTTAGTCACTGTCTCGACTACTTGCCCTATACTACACACCTCGAATTGAAAAAGGAACCCCAAAAGGCCATTCGTTAAGGCTCTTTAAATGCTTTGTCATTTATTGAAATCTTTTGTAATCCTTAAGTTTTAAATGACAAATATTACAATCTAGCCTGAAACACCATGCCCACAAGGGTCTATGGCACATTTGCAAAAATTGTTCAATACGCCAAAAGTGATAATTATGACATTGTATGTAACATGATTATTTATGACAATTAAAAAATAATACCTGAAAAAAGGTGATACTTAGCCAAAAACGACCAATTTTCCATCAAGCCTCTTCTCGTTTTTACAAACAAAATCTCAAACCACCAACACAAAAATCTTATTGACGGCACAAAAAAACACCTAGGAACGAGTCCTAGGTGTTTCATTAATACTATTTTTCGTCTGCTTCTGAATCAGCCATTGATGAATCAAAATCATCATTTTTACGTAATTGCGCTAGCAATTTATCGATATGGCTACCATATTCAATTGAACGATCACGTTCAAATGTGATTTCTGGTGTCTTATACAGATTTAAACGTTTACCAATTTCAGATCGAACTAAACCGCTCGCTTTTGTTAAGCCTTTTTGGGCTTTTTCACGTTCGCTAGCTAGTTCGCTTAAAGTAGTATAGTAAATAGTTGCTTGTTGTAGGTCACCAGTGATGTCAACATCAGTAAGGGTTACACCTTCAACGCGAGGATCTTTTACATTTTTGCGTAAAATATCATTTACATCACGTAGGATTTCTTGACTTACACGCTCGGCTCTAAATTTTGCCATTTATATTCACCTCTGAATTATTTTTTCACTTCTACCATGTGGTATGCTTCGATTTCGTCATCAACTTTGATATCGTTGTAGTTTTCGATTGTTAAACCACACTCGAATCCACGGCCGACTTCTTTCACATCGTCTTTAAAGCGACGTAATGAACCCAATTTACCATCAAAGATAACGATAGAATCACGGATGATACGTACTTGAGAGTTACGTGAAATTGAACCATCCGTTACGTAACCACCGACAATTGTACCTACTTTAGATACATTGTAAGTTTCACGTACAACAACAGTACCAGTAACTTCTTCAACGAATTCTGGGTCTAACATACCTGTCATCGCTGATTCAACATCATTGATGGCATCGTAGATAACATTGTATAGACGTAATTCAACTTCGTCTTGTTCAGCTTGCATTTTCGCTTGCGGAGTAGGACGAACATTGAAACCAATGATCAATGCTTGAGAAGCTTGACCTAAAGTAACGTCACTTTCATTGATTGCACCAACAGCTTGGTGGACAATGTTTACACGTACGCCTTCAACTTCAATCTTTTGTAAGCTTCCAGCAAGGGCTTCAACTGAACCTTGAACATCACCTTTGATGATGACATTTACAGATTTCAATTCACCTTCTTGAAGTGTTTCAAATAGATTTTCTAAAGTTACGGCATGGTTAGCGTTACGACGAGCAGCTAAAGCACGGCTCGCACGTTCTTCACCAACTGCACGTGCAGTTTTTTCATCATCAAATGTTACAAAACGGTCCCCAGCTTGAGGTGCATCTTGTAAACCTGTGATTTCAACTGGTGTAGATGGGCCAGCAGATTTAATTCGACGACCTGCATCGTTAGTCATTACACGGACACGACCATGTGTGTTACCAACAACGATTGGGTCACCAACATGTAATGTACCTTGTTGAACTAGTAATGTCGCGATCGCACCTTTAGATGGGTCTAATCGAGCTTCAATTACAGAACCTAAAGCTAAACGGTTTGGTGCAGCTTTGTATTCTTCAACATCAGATACTAATAGAATCATTTCTAATAAGTCTTCAACGTTTTGACCGAATTTCGCAGAGATGTTCACGAAGATTGTATCTCCACCCCACTCTTCAGAAATCAAACCATATTCAGTTAATTCTTGCATTACGCGTTCAGGATTAGCTGTTGGTTTATCAATCTTGTTCACTGCTACGATGATTGGCACATCGGCAGCTTTCGCATGGTTAATCGCTTCAACTGTTTGTGGCATTACACCATCATCAGCAGCAACTACTAAGATAACGATATCTGTAACATCAGCACCACGGGCACGCATTGTTGTAAAGGCCGCATGTCCTGGAGTATCAAGGAAGGTAATCAAACGATTATTTGTACGAACTTGGTAGGCACCAATATGTTGTGTAATCCCACCAGCTTCCCCGTCAACTACTTGAGAATGACGTAAGTAGTCTAGTAATGTTGTTTTACCGTGGTCAACGTGACCCATGATTGTAACAACAGCTGGACGACTTTCTAATTCTTCTTCAGGTGCATTTTCTGCATCTTCAAAGTAGTGTTCAAAGTCTGCTTGATCCAAAACAACTTTTTCCTCAGCTTCAACGCCGTATTCAGCTAAGATTAATTCTAGCGCATCAGTATCCAAACCTTGGTTTTGAGTTGCTGGAATACCCATCAAGAATAATTTTTTAATAATTTCTGCTGGTTCACGGTGAAGTTTTTTCGCTAAATCTGCAACTGTCATACCTTCAGTATATTCCACTTTTTCTGGAAGTGGTTTTGGTTTACGAGCTGGTACAGGATTACTTGTACGGTTTTGATCGTTGTTAAAACGACCTTTCTTGCCTTTTTTACCTTTACCTTTGAATCCACCGTTATTGTTATTTCTAAAATTATTATTGTTATTATTCATATGTTTTTTATTCTCTTTTGCTGGGCTAGGGCGATTTTGCGACTGGTTTTGTTGATTTTGTTGATTTGCATTTGCTTTAGCAGGTTCTTTCTTCGCTGGTGCATCTGCAGGTTTCTTATCATTCGTAGGCTCAGCTTTTGCTGCTGGGGCCTTAGCTTCTTGAGCATCGTTATTTGTATTATTTGCTTTGTTTTTAGCGTTAGCAAAATTGCTCTTAAGTTTGCTGACCTCTTCATCTGTCATTGAAGCCATGTGACTTGAATATTCAAATCCCACTTTTTCTGCTTCACTTAATAGTTCTTTGCTGGAAACGCCTAGTTCCTTAGCAACTTCATAGACACGTTTTTTTGACATGTCATCACCTTCCTTAATCTACTATTCTCTCATACTTTTTACGCTCCTATTTGATGTAAAAATATACGCTGTCATTATTATTTTTGGAAACTTTTTACAAAGCCTCGGTCTGTGAAAGCGACAATGGATCTCTTCTTGCCTAAAGCAATCGAGATTTCCTCTGTCGTAAACACTTGAACCCAAGGAATGTCATAAAATTCACATTTATTCTCAATGTTTCGTTTGGTTTGATCGCTCACATCTGTAGCAACAATGACCAAATCAGCAGTGCCTTGTTTCACGGCTTTTACTACTGTTTCAGTCCCTGAAACTAATTTACCAGCGGCTTGCGCTAAACCTAACAAATTGATTTTATTATTGTTCATTTTCAAAAAGCTCTTTTCTGGCTTTTTGATGTGCTACATAAGCTTTTAACTCGCTATAGAATTCATCAGAGATTTTAACATCTAAATGACGATCTAATACGTGTTTATCCCAAGCTTTTTGAACAACATCCGGATCTAGTGACACATATGCGCCACGGCCGTTCTTTTTACCAGAAGGGTCAATTTCAACTTCACCTTCTGGGTTTCGAACAATCCTTACCAATTCTTTTTTGGGAAACATTTCATTGGTCACAACACATTTTCGCATAGGAATTTTTCGTTGTTTCATGTTTCACACCACCTAATCTTAACGTTCTTCGTTTAAACGTTCTTGTTGGTCTAATTCTTCACCGAATAAAATTTCATCGTCGCCTTCAATTGCATCAATTTCTGATTCAAATGTTTCTGCGTCGAAGTTTCCTTCGTCGATATCATCTAAAGCGATTTGATCTTCTTCAGTAATTTCATCAACTGATTCAGTTAGCGCAACATATTCTTCAACAGCTGCGGCATCATCAGCGATTTCAACTTCTTCATCTTCAACTGATGCTGCTTTTTCGCCAAAACGAATTGCATATTCTTCAGTTAATTTGTAAGCTTCGAAGTCAGCTTCAGATTTGATATCAATTTTGTGGTTTGTTAATTTAGCAGCAAGACGTGCATTTTGACCACGTTTACCAATTGCT
This sequence comes from Aerococcus agrisoli, assembly GCF_003797145.1. Classification (GTDB taxonomy): domain Bacteria; phylum Bacillota; class Bacilli; order Lactobacillales; family Aerococcaceae; genus Aerococcus; species Aerococcus agrisoli. The sequence continues at coordinate 43,373 of NZ_RKMG01000002.1, forward strand.
AGTGATAAGTGGTTTTCAGGTACAACAACCACACATGATGTTTCATTTGGTACAAAATGTACTGATAAAACATCTGCAGGATTCAAGGCATTTGAAATGAATGTAGCTGTATCATCAGACCATTGTACAATGTCCATGTTTTCGCCTTTTAATTCATCTACAATACGTTGAACACGAGTACCACGTGGACCAACACAAGTACCAACAGCATCGATGTTGGCGTCATTTGAAACTACTGCAACTTTAGAACGGTCACCAGCTTCACGTGCGATAGCTTTAATTTCAACTGTACCATCAAAGATTTCAGGTACTTCTTGTTCAAACAAACGTTTCAACAAGCTTGGGTGGCTACGGCTCACGTATACTTGTGGTCCCTTAGTCGTATTTTCTACACGTTCAACATACACTTGCACACGTTCGTGTGGTTGGAATGTTTCGTTTGGAATTTGACCTTCTGGTGGGATAACCGCTTCAATTTTACCTAAGCTAACATATACATAACGACGGTCTTGACGTTCAACGATACCTGTTAAAATATCATCTTCATAGTCAATATATTCATTATAAATGATTAAACGTTCAGCTTCACGTACACGTTGCATAATTACTTGTTTTGCAGTTTGTGCAGCAATACGACCAAAGTCTTTAGGCGTTACTTCAAATTTGATTTTGTCGCCAACTTCGTAAGCTTTATTCATTTCATGTGCATCTTCAATAGATACTTCTAATTGAGAGTCCATGACTAATTCCACTACTTCTTTGACCGCAAAAACTTTGATATCACCTTTTTTGTCATCAAAATGTACTTCAACATTTTGCGCTTGTTGGTAATTACGTTTATATGCAGAAACTAAGGCAGCCTCTAACGCTTCAAGAATGACATCTTTAGAGATACCTTTCTCTTCTTCAAGCACCTCGAAGGCTCTTAACATTTCTTTACTCATCTATATTCCTTCTTTCACAATGATTTCAATTAAAATTCAATAGCCAATCTGATTAAAGACACGTTTGTTTTTGAAACAGTAATATCTTTAAGACGTGTTTTAACTTTTGTTTCAATGACATATTCATCATCTTCAACAGCTTTTAAACGGCCTTGAATATTTTTTTGACCATCTACGGCTTGATAGAATGACAAGAATACCCATTCACCAATTGCAGCTTGAACATCGTCCGCATCTTTCAATGGGCGTTCTGCACCTGGAGATGAGACTTCCAAGTAATATGCTTGTGGGATTGGATCAGTTTCTAACTGGTCAACAGTCTCAGAAATGTGTTCACTTACTAACACACAATCCTCAATAGTGATACCGCCACCTGGTCTATCCACATAAATTCTTAGAAACCAAGATTTACCTTCTTTGACAAATTCTATATCAAATAATTTAAATCCTAAGCCTTCTATTACGGGTTTCACAATCTCTTCCATTTGATCAGTTACTTTAGCCATATTTCCCCTCACTTTTTGCAATTACTTTTTACCATGAAAAAAGTGAGCGTCACCGCTCACTCCACCACTGTCTTTCTCTCTACTGTTACAGTATAACATATTTCACTAGGCTTCGCAATAATTGTTGCTAGCACGGGATTTTACAAGTCTTGGACTAATCCACTTACCGCATTTACCGGAATTGAGAATGTAACACCCTTACCAGGTAAATCTAATTGCAATTCTTCTTTAATTACGTTCGCAATATGATCAACTTTTTCTGATTCAACGACCAATAGCACAACTTCTTTTTCTGGTTGCATTTCAATATAGAATAATTTTGAAATTTCCGCGGTACCAATCCCTCTACCATGTAGAATGGTAGCACCTTTAGCACCCGCATGACGTGCTGCGTCTACTACTTCATCGCCTTTATCTCTATATACAATTGTTACTAATAATTGATAATTCCCCATTGTTTGCTCATTCTCCTCAAAATCGTGATGATATAACCGACTACCATAAACACTTGAAGTATCGCTAGAAAATAATATTCCTCTACCTTTTTTATTCAGATTTAGTCCATCAACAACTGCACGATGGATTTCATCTTCTTTCTCTTTCGGTACTAGCGTGATTAATAATTCTTTTTTAGATTCATCTAATCCCATCAACTGTAAAAAGCGGTTTGAAACGGTTCCTTCACAAAGTACCAAAGTACCACCACTAGTTCCGTGGGATTTCGCAATTTTTAAGGCCTTATTCCCGTAGCCATGGTTTAGAATGGCAAAGAATGCGACCGGTTGTGATTGTATTGTCATGCAATCATTCCTCCTATACTATTCTATTCATCCAGGGCTTGATTGTTTTTCACACGTAATTTATAGAACAAGCCAATTAATTGAATCATTAAAACTGGGGCCATAGCGACGGTGGCGATAATACCAAAACCGTCAACTAATACATCAGCTTGTGGTAATGTGGCCGCTACCCCTTGTGCAAAGGCCAAGATAAAGGTAGCCGTCATTGGGCCAGATGCCACTCCACCAGCATCAAATGCGATACCCGTAAATAGATTTGGCACGAAGAAGCTTAATAAAATAGATAAGCCAAATCCTGGTAATAAAAAATGCCATAATTCAACACTTGGCACCATAATGCGGACCATCGATAAAGCTACCGCTAAGCCTACACCAATTGATAAGGCAAATAGTAGCAACTTATTCGGAATATGTCCACCCGTTACCTCTTCCACTTGATCACCTAATACATGGACGGCTGGTTCTGCTAAAACAACAACCAGACCCATGACAAGGCCAATCCATGGCAGTAAACTTTGGTAATTTGTAGCTAACTCAGTTGCTAAATAGCGACCCATATCCATAAATCCTTGGTTTACACCGACTAAGAATAAGGTCAATCCGATGAGAACATATACGATACCTACCATAATTCGAATCAGTTCCATTTGGGATAAGCGTTTTTGAATTAAATACACGATTGCAAATAAAATCAAAATTGGAATTAAGGCAAATAAGGATTCTTGGAAGGTATGCTTCATGTTACGGATAAATGGTGCGAAGATTCCTTTTGCATATTGATACTCTTGACTGAAATCTTGAATTTTTGTTTGTTGGATAATAGCCATTAACAGCACAGCAATAATTGGCCCCGTTGACATGGCACCAACTAAACCGAATGAGTCATCTTCGGCACCTTTACCACCCTTACGTGATGATACACTGGCTCCTAAGGCTAAAATAAATGGCGTCGTCAATGCACCCGTGGTCGCACCAGAAGCATCAAATGCCATGGCTAAGAACGTTGAATCTGCAAATAGGGTCAAGATAAATATCAGCCCGTACACAATCAAGAAGAACCATTTTAAGGCTATATCCTTCATGACACGATACACACCTAAGGCAATCATAATCCCTACCCCAATTGATACTACAAACACAATAAATTGGGCACCTATTGCGCCACCTGTGGCATCTGATATTTGCTGACCTAAAATGAGTAGGTCAGGTTCTGCTACGGTAATGGAAAAACCAATTAGGAAAGTTAATAACAAGACCATAAAATGGGATGACGCTCGGATAATCGAATGCCCTAAATAATCCCCTATTGGTTCCATACCTATATCAACCCCAAATAGGAATATCGTTAGTCCTAGAATTAACAATACTGATCCTATACCGAACCGCGCCATTACATCGCCTGGTACATCAACAATCGTTAAGGCGAGTATGACAACTAGCGCAACGATGGGCATGACAGATGACAATACTTCTTTAAATTTATCTTTTAAAAGCTGCATCTAATTCCTCCTTTGCAAAATAAGTCTAAAAAAAACAAGTCAGGCATTTAATCAAAATGTTGGCTTGTTTGTTTTATTGAATGAAGGTCTATTCCTTCATTATCATAAAAGTGATAAACTTTTAAATTCATGTTAACATAATCTGTATTTTTCCTCAAAGTTTATCTCTTTTTACAAAAAAAATGGCTAGGATAAAAATCCCAGCCATTTTTAAATACTTACATATTAAAAATCGAATAATGATAATTGGTTTTGATCAGGTAACCCATCAAGTACATGGTTTTCAGTCATGTATTCAATAATTGATTTCGATACTTTACCACGTGTTTGTAAATCTTCTTTAGATAAGAATGGTGATTCTTCACGTGCTGCAACGATAGATTTGGCCACATTGATACCAAGTCCATCGATGGCTCTAAATGGCGCAATTAATGTTTTGTCATCTTCAATGACAAATTCAGTTGCATCTGATTTATTAATATCTACCATTTTCAAGGTAAAGCCACGTTCCCAAAGTTCATTGACAATTTCTAATACAGTTAATAATTGTTTTTCTTTGGTAGATGCTTCTAACCCTTTACCATTAATTTCATTAATTTTCGCTTTGGTTGATTCAAGTCCATTTGACATTGAAACCAAATCAAAGTCTGATGCACGTACAGATAAGTATGCACAATAATACCAAATCGGATGTTTCACTTTAAACCAAGCTACACGCATGGCGTTCAATACGTATGCCGCTGCATGAGCTTTCGGGAACATGTATTTGATTTTTTGACATGATTCCATATACCATTCTGGCACATCGTATTCACGCATAATGGCTTTATGTTCATCCGATAATCCTTTACCTTTACGCACTTTTTCCATAATTTGGAAAGCGTCAGACTCTGGTAAACCTTTATGGATTAAATAAACCATGATGTCGTCACGACAACCGATAACTTCACTTAATGGCAAGCCTTTTTCACGGACAAGCACTTCTGCGTTACCCAACCAAACGTCGGTACCGTGAGATAATCCAGAGATCTGTAGCAACTCCGCAAATGTAGATGGTTTCGTTGCTTCTAGCATTTGACGGGTAAAACGTGTCCCAAATTCGGGAATACCCAATGTACCAGTATTGGAATAAATTTGTTCAGGTGTAACACCTAATACCTCAGTCCCGTTGAATAGTTCATATACTTCCGGATCATCTGTTGGAATATCTGTTGGCTTGATACCAGAAAGGTCCTGCAGTTTACGGATCATGGTCGGGTCATCGTGTCCCAGAATATCCAGTTTCAAGACGTTATCATGGATGGAATGGAAATCAAAGTGCGTCGTTTTCCATTCTGATTCCACGTCATCCGCTGGGTATTGGATTGGGGTAAAGTCATATACGTCCATATTTTCTGGAATAACAATGATACCCCCTGGATGCTGACCGGTCGTTCTTTTCACACCAGTAGCACCTTTTGCTAAAAATTCCTTCTCTGTTTTACGTAGGTTTAAGTTCTTATCTTGGTCGTAACCAATCACATAACCAAAGGCTGTCTTATCCGCTACGGTACCGATTGTACCCGCACGGAATACGTGGTCTTCACCGAACAGCACTTTAGTATATGCATGGGCACGTGATTGATATTCTCCTGAGAAGTTCAAATCGATATCGGGTACCTTGTCACCCTTGAATCCAAGGAAGGTTTCGAAAGGAATATCTTGGCCATCTTTGTCCATCATAGCGCCACATTGTGGACAAGCTTTGTCCTCTAAGTCGAATCCTGAACCCACAGACCCATCCGTAAAGAATTGGCTGTAATGACAATCAGGGCAGACATAGTGCGGTGCTAACGGGTTTACCTCAGTAATCCCTGACATGGTTGCAACGAAAGATGAACCTACGGAACCACGGGAACCAACGATATAACCGTCGTCATTTGATTTTTTAACCAATTTTTGTGAAATCAAATAGATAACGGAGAAACCGTTTGAAATGATTGATTTTAATTCTTTTTCCAAACGCGCTTCTACAATTTCAGGTAATTCCTCACCGTAAATTTCATGGGCTTTGGCATAAGACATATCGGTTAATTCTTGTTCTGCCCCTTCAATTGTTGGTGTATATAATTTATCTTTTAACGGCTCGATAAATTCAATACTGTCCGCAATGGCGTTGGTATTTTTCACCACAATTTCATAAGCTTTTTCTTCACCTAAGAAGGCGAAATCAGCAAGCATTTCATCAGTTGAACGTAAATGCGCTTCTGGGAAATATTTCGTCCGATTTGATTTAATCGAATTAATTAGAATTTCACGGTAAATCTTATCTTCCGGATTTAAATAATGCACGTCACCGGTTGCGACAACTGGTTTATCCAGTGTTTGGCCGATATCTAACATGTCACGCATAATTTTTTCTAGTGTCGCTTCGTCTTGAATCAATTCGTCTTGAATCAATGGTTGATATACGGCTTTTGGTTGCAATTCCAGGTAGTCGTAAAAGGCTGCTTTTTTCTCAGCTTCAACTTTACCTTTTTGCATTAAGGCTTCAAAAACTTCTCCACCCGAACATGCTGAACCAATTAATAAGTGCTCACGGTGGGCAGATAATAATGATCTAGGAATACGCGGTACGCGGTAGTAATAATCAATATTAGATGCTGAAACAAGTTTAAATAAGTCTTTCAAACCTGTTTGGTTCTTGGCTAATAAAATCGCATGGAAAGGACGTCCTTGTTTATAGGCATCTCCTTTACCAACATCTTTATTGATCTCATCGTGAAAATGAATATCATGGTCAGCTGCAGCCTCTTTAATAAAGATCCAAGCCAAGGCTCCTGTCGTCTCCGCATCATAAACGGCACGGTGATGTTGTTCTAGTCCGACATTATAGCGTTTTGCTAGGGTATTCAAACGATGTGATTTCAATTGTGGATGCAAGAAACGAGATAACTCCAAGGTATCAATAACGGCATTCGGTGCTTCGCCAAAACCAAGTCGTTTATAGGCTGTATTGATAAAGCCCATATCGAAGCTCGCATTATGGGCTACTAAAATCGCGTCGCCAACCCATTCTCTAAAATCAGTTAAAACTTCAGCTTCCGTACGTGTATTGGCTAACATAGCATCTGTAATACTCGTTAATTCGATAATAGTAGCTGACAATGGTCGACCTGGATTAATAAATTCTTCAAACTGGTCAATGACATTACCATTTTGCATTTTCACTGCTGCTAATTCGATAATATTATCGTAAACAGCGGATAACCCTGTCGTTTCCACGTCAAATACAACATATGTAGCTTCTTTTAATTCAATATGTTGCGGGTTGTAAGCAATATTTACCCCATCATCCACAACGTTGGCTTCAACCCCGTACAACATTTTAATACCTGTTGATTTAGCTACGCCTGATGCTTCAGGATATGCTTGTAATGTAGCATGGTCCGTAATGGCAATTGCTTGGTGTCCCCATGAAGCAGCCAGATTTGCGAAGTCCGCAATACCGTTCGTTGCATCTAGCATCGACATATTAGAATGAACGTGTAATTCCACACGTTTTTCAGGTGCTGTATCTTTACGTTTTTCTTTTTGAATTTCTTCTAAATCACGTACATTTAAGACTAGATCACGAGCGAAACGGTCATCCATTTGTAGGTCACCACGAACGCGTAACCACATACCTTTACGAATGGCGTCAAAAATCGCGATATCTTCATCATTACGAGAGAACATTTGAATTAGGAAAGCAGATGTATAATCAGAAATCTTCGCATTTAATATACGACGACCTGTTTTTAAAATTTTAATTTCAACTTCAAAAACGACACCTTCCATTGATACAAAACGTTGTTCTTCCACATATGTATTCATTGGACGTAACTTATCATCCACTGGGATATGTTTCCCTAATTGAATCTTGTCTACTTTGATGACAGGTCCGTTGCTTTCTGCATTGGCCATTTCTTGTTGTTTTTCAACGGCAAGTTTTGCCATTTCTTGCTGTTTCTCTGCCAAATTATTGGCACGTTCAGTAAAGACGTCACGACGATCTTTAGCCGTTTCTTCGTCCACTACAATATCAAATGGCACCTTATAGAAACCTAAGACCATATAATTTTGTTTAATTGTTTCAATGTAATTGTCTTGAATAAATTGTTTCATCGTCGCATTATCAACGCGAATGATATAGCGGTCATTTTCGAATGTCGGTAACTGACCTTCAAAAATGGATTTTGCTACACCACTTGAAATACCAGAACGGCTAATCACAATCGGCCAATAATCTAGGACCTCTTCACTGCTTGGTTTAGATTCATCTGTAATGTGAAAAGAAAAATCTACCGCACCAATATGATTGAAGCCTTTTCTTAAATGATCCTCGAAAGTTAATAATGTTGCCGCACTCAGACGATTCGGAAAACCAATTTTAAATTGCCACAACCGTGACTTTGTATGCACAATCACATCTTCTAACCAGCCTGCTTGTACAAGCGGATCGTCGGATGTCCATTGTATTTGCCCTAGTAAGGCTTGAAATAATCCTTCTTTTGATTCTGACATCGTCAAGTTTCCTTTCTGTATATTGAACAATAAAAGGCCATAGCAATGGCCTTTTATACAAATCTATTTATAATGTAACACTAACTAGCCAAACATGCGCATAATGTCATTCCAGGTTACTGCAATCATTAGGATTAACACTAAGACTGCACCCACAATATTAATCATGCCTTCTGTTTTGGCTTGTAATGGTTTGCCTCGCACTAATTCTACCAGATTTAGGACGATTTTTCCGCCATCAAGTGCTGGTACAGGTAACAGGTTCACAATTCCTAAGTTAATACTCAATGAAGCTAACCATGAAATAATACCGACTAAACCAAAGGATACCACTTCAGAGGTTGTTTGATACATATACACTGGACCACCAAAGTTATTGATGTCAAAACCAGTTTTAAACATACCTGCAATTACTGAGAAAATACCAGTCATCATTGACCAAGTAGTCGTAAAACCATAAGCAATTTTCGCTAAAAATGACGTATCTTGTGAACGTTGTACACCAATTAAGCCCACTGTTTCGCCAGAATCCACAGTTGTCGCTTCAGGGGTTACCGTAATTTCTTCAGTTGCCCCATCACGATTTACTTCGAAGGTTAATGCTGTATCTGGATTACTTTGAATAGTTGATTGAAGTTCTGCAAATGAATCAACAGCTTCACCATTGATAGCAACGACTTCATCACCAGTTTGTAAACCGGCAACTTGTGCTACACTATCTGCTTGAATTTCACCAATAATTGGTTCATTTGACCAAACCCCACCTTGCATGAAAGCAAGTAGGATAAAAGCGATAATCCCTAAAATAAAGTTGTTCATTGGTCCCGCAAAATTCACAATTAGACGTTGCCAAATTGTAGCTGATTGGAATTGGCGTTCGCGTGGTGCTACTTTTACAATCGTACCGTCTGATTCAACGATATTGGCTTGTTTCGATACACTGTAGCGAACACGTTCAGAACCACCATAAGGAATTCCTTCAATAAACATCTCATTTTCTAGATCTGCTTCCCACACTTCAAGTGGTAGACCATTGAAATTTTGACCTTCATTTTCTAAGGAAATTGTTTGAACAATACCTTCTGTGTCTTGTTCAATGACCACTTGCATCCCTTTGGTGATGGTGTCTGCCATTTCTTCTAAACCAGCCATACGGACATAACCACCGATTGGTAGCATGCGTAGTGTATAGGTAGTTTCTTCGGCTTCATAATGGTAAATTTTTGGACCCATGCCGATTGAAAACTCGCGAACAAGAATGCCCGCTTTTTTTGCAAAATAATAATGTCCAAATTCATGGACGATGACAATAATTGAAAAGATTAGTATAAAAGCGATAATACTTGTCATGTGCTACTCCTATCTAATTGCCTAAAAATGGAATAAGGAAATAAAAAATTGGTAATACTAATAATAGGCTATCAAATCGATCTAAGAAGCCACCGTGTCCTGGCATAATATTGCCGGAATCTTTCACTTGGTAATGACGTTTCATGGCAGACTCCACTAAGTCTCCTAATTGCCCAGTTAAACCTAAGACAATGGCTAAAACCACGTTATCAAAAATTGATAGACCAAATGGGTTGCTGAAGTATAACACAATACTAGTGCAAACAAAAGCACCTACAATTCCCCCTACAGAGCCTTCAATTGTTTTATTTGGTGAAATCTTTGGCGCTAATGGTGTGCGACCAATTCTTCGCCCTACTAGATAAGCAAAGGTATCATTCCCCCCAATAATCAAGAGGATGTATAGGACCGGTAGTAAACCTAAAATACGTGTTTCAATCAATAGGTGAAAGCCGCGCCCCACATAAACGGCAGCCAAACTAATCACGCCAACTGTTTCAAAATTTACGCTTTCCGGTTTAAATACCATAATCATTAACAGCACTGCTACACCTGCAAAATATAAGGTCATAAAATCTATTTCTTGTGGAAAAAGTGCTAAGTAATACGATGGCAATAATTGGAACGCCATCGTCAGTACACCCACGATTCCTTGCCAAGAAAAGAATGGAATATGTGCCATTTGCAAGATTTCCCGGAAGGCAATTACGGCTATGATTGCAATCATTAAATCAAACGGATGTCCGCCAATTAATAAAAGGGGGATGAAAACTGCTAGCGCCACAACGGCTGTGATCACTCTTTGTGTCATAAAAATCCCTCTTTCTATTTTGAATCTATTTTCCCAAAACGACGGTTCCGATGTTGGAATTCGCCAATGCAAGCTTGCATAACAGCCTCGTCAAAGTCTGGCCATTTTGTTTCCGTAAAAATCATTTCACTATAAGCCAATTGCCATAATAAATAGTTAGATAAACGAACCTCACCACTTGAACGAATCATCAAGTCTGGATCTGCAAATTCACCCAACTGTGCTGTATATAAATGATTAGAAATCGTGTCTTCATTAATATCTTTGACACGTAACGCACCATCTGCCACAGCCTGTGCAATTTCACGAACACCTTTGGTTATTTCGTCACGTGAACCATAGTTGAAGGCAATGTTTAGGATTAAGCCAGTATTGTCTTTTGTTTTATCCATTGCATTTTGAATATATTTTTTTGTCCCCATAGGCACTTGTTCAAAAGAACCACTTAAACGGACTTGTACATTATTTTCAATTAAATCTGGTAAAATTTCATCATTTAATACTTTAGGTAAACTCATCAAATAATTGACTTCAGAAAGTGGACGTTTCCAATTTTCAGTTGAAAATGCATATGCAGTTAACACTTTAATCCCCATTTTGTGTGCTGCAATAACTACACGTTTTAAGGCTTTCAAGCCCTCTGAATGTCCATCCGTACGCTTTAAACCACGCTCTTGAGCCCAACGGCCATTACCATCCATAATGACAGCTACATGATTAGGTACAGGTAAAGATGGATCATATTTTCGTTCTTCTACCATTTCGAACCTCCATTTGTAATTCTAAATAATTGTAACAAAAATAAGGGCAAAAACCTATACTAATCACCCTTCTTAGGATAATATTCATGCTTCAATGGTAAAACATTATGAAAATGACAAAAAACAGCAGGTGGTCAAGCCTGCTGTCGTGTAGAAATTGGTTTATTTGGTCTGAATTAAAATTGTGGTCCGCCACCACCCATCATGCCTGTTGCAGTAGCAGTTTCACCTGTTGAAGTTAAGTTTGTAATAGTATCTGTGATACTTAATGTAGCTAGTTCAGTACCTCCACTGACACTACCATCTGTATAGTAACCATTTGATTCTGTACCATCATTTGTACCGCCAGATACTAAGGTGTAATCACCTGTAGCTAAGTCAGCAGTTGATATTACCACGTGGCTATAAGTTTTCGTTGGACTGAATGAGAAGACAGTATTACCGTCTGCATCCACAAGGCTTACTAAAGTACCTGCTTCTTGGGTAGTATCATATGTGATACCTACAGAAGTTTGACTTGCTGTTGAAGCATTTTGTGCCATGTCTGATGTACCAGTGGCTACTAAAGTACCGCCACTTAAATCAAATGATGATCCATAGTCTAATGACCCATTACCACCACTTGTTGTACCATTCACGATAACTAACCCGTCAGTCATGGTAATAATCCCATTTGAATCAAGACCATCACCTTCTGAATCTACAATTAAGGTACCACCACTAATATTTAGTTCTTTAGATTCATCGGCTTCCATTCCACCGCCCATTTGGCCGCCAAAGCTATCAGCGCCAAAAGTTCCTGTCGTTGTTTCCGTATCTGAACCACCACCGGCATTCAAACCATCATCACTAGCCACAACGTTAATTTCACCGCCTGCAATATCGATAATTGAAGACTCTAAACCTTCATAAGATTGTTGAATATCGACTGTACCACCAGAAATGCTAAGGTTTGTATCTGCATGCATACCATCATCACCTGATGCTGCATTAATGGTACCACCTAAAACGCTAATAGTTGCATTTGCGTGGATGGCGTCGTCAGCTGAATCAATGTTGATTGTACCGGAAGCAATTTCAATTGCCCCTGTTGATTTTAGCCCTTTGTATGATTCGGCTGTATCAACAGAAGTTGAACTAGCACCATCGGCAGTTGTAATCGTCATTTCTGCATTTTGAACCATTAAGTTACTGATGGCTTGAACCCCATCGCGGCCAGCGTTAATCGTAAAGCTACCACCGTCGATATATACGTTACCTAAATCAGCTTCATCTTCATTATCGGCTTGTAAACCGTCACCTTCGCTGGTTGTTACAGTATATGTACCATCTAAGATAGATAAATTATCCTTAGCTTTGATACCATTGTTGACTGCTGTGATGTCATATTCACCGGAAACCAAGATCAAATCGTCCTTAGAGCGGATACCATTTGAGTAGTTCCCTTCAATTACTAATTTACCATCACCATTGATGACTAAATCAGCTTTTGAATAGAAGGTTGCATCCGGTTCTGTTTCATCTGTTGCTAAAGTGTAACTTGATCCATCAGTTAAAGTATTCTCAGTACCTGAAGCTAAAGTTGTAATCACTTTTTCACCTTCAGTGATATTAATGGCTGCACCATCGTTATTATTGATTGTGACACCATTTAAAATAATATGAACTTTATCCTCTGCACCAACAGAAACCTGCAATTGACCGTCAGAAAGCGATCCGTTAATGACGTATGTACCTGCTTGGGTAATCGTTACTGTTGAACCATCAACAGTTACACCATCACTAGCCTCCGTACCATCATCCGATAAATTTATGGTGACTGCTTCAGCCTCATCGTATGTTGTTTCTAAATCTTCCTCTTCATAGGTACCATATGTTGAAGTAGTTGTATCACCACTTGCATCAGTAGCTGAACTTGCTGTTGCAGCCGTTGTTTCACTTGAACTAGATGTACTTGCCGAGGCTTGGCTCTCAGCAACTTGGCCACAAGCCCCTAATAAGAGACCTGATACCAAAATTGGCATTAATATTTTTCCTGTTTGTTTATGTATATTCATCATATTTGCTCCTTTTAAGCTAGTCTATAGTTGGTCTGCAGCTGTTGCAACTTTACCCAAAATTACAGGTAGATTGCCGTTACGAACACGCACTTCATCGATTAAGGCTTTTTCTTGCTTAATATCTTTCAAAACAAGTTTGTACCGTAATTCGTATAGGCTACCCATAGTTGTTGTACGGACGTTGTCTAACGATGCTGATTGGGTATATTTCTCAAAGATATCGTCAAATAAATCAGGATAATCTAAATCTTCTGGAATTGTAACTTTTAATTCACGTTCCGCCGTTTTCGCATGTTCACCGAATGGTAAGGTATAAAGAACTAGTAAGAAAATAGCGACTAGTGCTGAGAATACAGCTACATAGGTTACATAACCCATTCCTGTTGCTAAACCAACACCCATTGCCCAGAATACAGAAGCAATTTCACGTGATCCACCTGGTACTGACCGGAATCGAATTAGGGAGAAGGCACCTAAGATGGCTACCCCTGTTCCTAAGTTACCGTTCACCAACATGATGACCGTTTGTACTAGGATTGGTAAAACTGCTAAGGTAATAACGAAATTTTTCGTGTAAGTATTTTTGTACATGTAAACAATGGCTACCAAAATACCTAATACCATCGAAACAATGGCTGTGATGATTAAATCGCTAAAGACTAAGTTGGCTGTGTCGCCTGAAAAAAGACTAGTGAACATGAATAATATCCTCCTGTTTGAATAAGTGACGTTCGTATGTTTCGGCATATTTTGAGAAGCTTGATTTGCGGATTTCGTATTTATCTAACAAAGCTACAAACCATAATGGGTAGGCGCCGAGTGCCTTCACTTCCATTAGAATACCCAGACCTGGGGCTACCGGTTCGCCAACGTCACCTTGAACAAGTGCTAAATGGTCGTTACGGTAACGTATGTTTTGGTCAAAGGTTACTCGGAATTCACCGTCTTCTTTATCAAATAGTGATACGCGGTCATAGGCAATGAGTACTTTCGGTTGTAAGTTTTTATTTTGTTTGAATAACCAGGTAATTTCCTCTTCAATTTGTTTTGAAATGGATGTGACGTTACCTGTGTGTACTGGAAATTCTCCAGTTTCTAACCAATGGACATATTCTTCATATTGCATGGGCACACGTCTTTTATATACAATCCCTTGCACTTTTTTCTTAATTTCTAAGAAAATCATTGACCCTTCGCATGGAACCCCATAAGCGCGAATTCGGAATTTTTCTTTATATACTGGTTTATCCATAGATTTGCGGATCAATTGAAAATCATCGGTATCAAAATACAATGATAAGATAGTATGCTGACCATATTCATCCACCTGCATTTCTTCCTGTAAGTCATGGAAGAAGGCATGGAATTTTTCTTCGTCTAATATATATTTGGTTTCTTTACGTTGAAAAACATTTTTTAGTTTCATCGTGTTTTCCTCCTCTATCTCAGTCGCCTTATTGCTTGGCCACTTGGTATGCTATTAATATACTTGGCTTAACTTAAACCAAGCTTAAAGGTAGAAAAAAATAATCAGATTTGGCAAAAAAACTTGAAAATTATTGCTATTCTCTTATTTTTTAAGCTAGCTTTCAGTTTTACATGGTATCCTAATAACAATAAAACACATAAAAGAAGGTGAATCCCGTGATCAACATATTAATAGTAGAAGATGACAAAACACTGTCAGATAATATCAAAAAAATTTGTCAGGAAATCGACCAAGTTAAGCTTCACCAAGTCTATGATGGTGATGAAGGCCATTTTGAAGCGAGTTCAGGTATTTATGATTTAATTATTCTGGATTTAATGTTACCTGGCTTAAATGGTTATGAAGTATTAGCCAAAACGCGTCAAGCAGGCATTGAGACACCCGTCCTGATATTAACGGCCAAAGATGGTTTAGAGGATAAAGTAGAAGGTTTCCAAAATGGCGCGGATGATTATTTAACCAAACCCTTCTATAGAGAGGAACTTTTACTACGTATTCAAGCACTCTTGCGTAGAAGTCTTGGTTTGTTTAACGATAATAGTTTAAAATATGGTCCTCTTAGCTTGAATTTAAACCAGCATACCGTTAGTTTTGCTGATAATGATATCAATATACAAGGTAAAGAATTTGAACTCTTAGCCTATTTAATTCAAAACAAGGGCATTATTTTAACCAAGGAACAAATATTTGACCGGATTTGGGGTTTTAATTCAGAAACTGGCATCACAGTTGTCGAGGTGTATATGTCAAACTTGCGGAAACATTTAAAGGTGGCAGGATTGGATAAAGCAATCAAAACCTTACGTAATGTTGGTTATATCATGGCTGAGAATCCTGATGATGTCATTGAGGTGACTGCAAATGGCTAAAAAAATTCGTGTCGATGAAAATCGTAAGCAACGTATTCGATATTTTTTCAGTAATATTGGTGCTTTTGCTATCATTTTTATCGCCCTAGGTATCATTGTGATGCAAATCCTGAATATCACAGCTTATTCGGAAACCAACATCTCCCTGCAAAATATAGCCGAAGATACGCAGTTGATTCGGGAGGAAATAGACAGTACGAGTAACACACAAAATACTATTAACCCCGAAGGACCGCCCAATCGACCAGGGCTAAATCGTTTTAACAGTCAAATTATTCTGTGGAACGAAGATGGCACTATTCTAAATCAAGAAGCCTTAGGTGATTTATATAACCAAATTACGACTCTTGAACTGGATACTAGCCAAATAAATGAAATTCATCATGTTGAACTAACAGATAGTAATAGTGATATTTTAAATTTTCAAACGATTACAATTGAAGCACCGACGAATACTAGTGATGTGGCATATGTAACTATTCTGGCTAACACCAATCAAATTGAGTCAGCGACCACTAATTTTAAACGTATTTTGATCTTATCTTTAGTTTTTTTCTGGTTAGTGTCGATTGCAATTTCCTATTATTTAACACAACAAAATATGAAACCTATTATGAAAGCATGGCGAAAACAACAAGCCTTCGTCGAAAATGCATCTCATGAGTTGCGTACCCCTTTGACGATTATTCAAAATAGCTTGGAAAACATGTTTACACATCCCAATCATACTGTGATAGATGAATCAGAAAATATTGCCCAAGCCTTGAATGAGACCCGTCGCTTAACCGGATTAACGACGGATCTATTAACAATTGCGCGTAGTGATGCCAATGAGCAAACGCTAGATTTAGCCTTGACTGATATTGGCCCTTTTATCAATGAAGTGACGAAACCATTCTTCGAGTTAGCAAATGTTGCTGGTAAAACCTTAACTACTGACAACGAGGCAAAAGCGATTGTGAAAATTGACCAAAAGAAAATTCGACAAGTAATGATTATTCTCTTAGATAACGCCTTGAAATATACTGAAGCTGGGGATCAAATCCACGTGATTTCACGTACAACCAACAAACATTGGTATATTGAGGTGGAAAACACAGGAGCAAGTATTTCTGATGAGGATAAAGAGCGTATTTTTGAACGTTTTTACCGCGATGATCATTCACGAGCAAGTGATACTGGCGGCTACGGACTAGGATTAGCAATTGCCAAACAAATTGTAGAAGATCATCAAGGTCAAATCAGTGCACAAGATATCGCACCACAAGGCGTTCGCTTCCAAATTCGTTTATCCAAAAACTATGATTAACATTGATGTACTTCGTACAAGCATACAAAAAGACCCTGAGACGAAAAATGTCTCAGGGTCTTTTCAAATGTCTGGATATTCAAATCTTGGAACGATTAAACGTTCATGATTTCTTTTTCTTTTTCAGCTGCAATTGCTTCTACATTTTTGATAGATGCATTTGTTAAGTCTTGGATATCACTTTCGTATGTACGAACATCATCTTCAGTGATTTCTTTATTCTTTTCAGCTTTTTTCGCTTCATCAATCGCGTCGCGACGGATGTTACGGATTGCGATTTTTGCTTCTTCTAAGTCTTTACCAACAGTTTTGGTTAACTCTTTACGACGATCTTGTGTTAAAGCAGGAATGATTAAACGGATTACGCTACCATCATTTGTAGGTGGAATACCTAAGTCAGATTGTTGTAATGCACGGTCAATATCGTTCAATGATGATTTATCATATGGCGAAATTTGTAACATTCTTGCTTCTGGAATTGTTACTGTTGCTAATTGACGTAAGTCAGTTGGCACGCCGTAGTATTCTACAGTAATACCATCTAATAAAGAGGCATTTGCTACACCAGCACGGATACGGCCTAATGTACGAGTGAATGCTTCTTCAGATTTTTGCATACGTTCTTTAGTGTCTTTTAATAAAGTATCAATAGCCATTTTTCTAACTCCCTTACCCTTCGATTGTGGTACCGATTTCTTCACCAAGCACTACACGACGAATATTTCCTTCTTCATTTAAGTTGAAGACTACTAATGGAATATCGTTGTCCATGCTTAATGATGAAGCGGTTGTGTCCATAACTTGTAAGTTTTGGTTGATGACATCTAAATGTGATAATTTTTCATATTTAACAGCTTCAGCATTCTTACGAGGGTCATCGTTATAAACCCCATCAACACCGTTTTTAGCCATTAAAATAACATCTGCATTGATTTCCGCTGCACGCAATGATGCTGTAGTATCTGTTGAGAAGTATGGGTTACCAGTACCACCAGCAAAGATAACTACACGACCTTTTTCCAAATGACGTTCTGCACGACGACGGATGTATGGTTCAGCAATTTGACGCATTTCGATAGATGTTTGCACACGAGTAGGTACCCCAATGTTTTCTAAAACATCTTGTAAACCTAATGCGTTCATAATGGTTGCAAGCATACCCATGTAGTCTGCTTGTGCACGTTCCATGCCCATTTCTTCACCAGTTTTACCGCGCCAGATATTACCGCCACCTACGACGATAGAAATTTGTACACCTAAACGATGTACCTCTTTGATTTCTTTGGCAATACCTTTCATTGTTTCTGGGTCAATACCAAAGCCATTGTTACCAGATAAAGCTTCACCTGAAAGTTTTAAAACAATACGTTTATATTTAGGTTGAGTCATTTTGTTCTCCTTACTAAAAAGGTTGAGAAAGAAACCTTTCCCAACCTTTTTAAATTCCCACTAAATTACTTCTTCTTACTGAGTAAATTCAAAAAAGTGTTATTTCGGGATGTTTTTTGATTATTTACCCATTTGTGAAGCTACTTCACTTGCAAAGTCGTTTTGGCGTTTTTCAATACCTTCGCCGACTTCGTAACGGAAGAAACCTTTAACTTCAGCATTGTTTTCTTTTGCAACTTCTGCAACAGTTTTGCTGTCATCTAATAAGTATTTTTGATCTACTAGGCAGATTTCTGCGAAGAATTTACGTAAACGACCAGTAATCATTTTTTCAACGATTGCAGCTGGTTTACCTTCATTTAATGATTGTTCAGTTAGAACAGCTTTTTCATGTTCGTAAACTTCTGCTGGTACTGCTTCTTCGTTTAGGTATTGAGGTTTCATACCACCGATGTGCATAGATACCATGCTAGCGAATTCTGGGTTATTACCTTCAATTAAAGTTAATACTGAAATACGTCCACCTTGGTGAGAGTAAGTACCAAATTCTTGGCTATCAGTTTTAGAAACTACTTCAAAGCGACGTAAAGAGATTTTTTCTCCGATGATTGCAGCTTTTTCTTTGATGTATGTATCTAAGTCTTTACCTTCGATAGTTACATCAGTTAATGCAGCTTCAACTGTAGCTGGTTTTTGGTCGATTAACGCAAAAGCAACTGTATCAATTAAGTTGATGAATTGTTCGTTACGAGCAACGAAGTCAGTTTCAGAGTTAATTTCTACAATTACAGCTTCATTTCCGCGAACAACAGCTTTAGTTAAACCTTCTGCTGCGATACGGTCAGCTTTTTTAGCTGCTTTAGAGATACCTTTTTCACGTAGGAAATCTACGGCTTTGTCCATATCACCATCAGTTTCTACTAACGCTTTTTTAGCGTCCATCATACCTACACCTGTACGGTCGCGTAATTCTTTAACTTGTTTTGCAGTAATTGCCATTTAAATTCTTCCTCCTAATGCATGCATTCTTTCAAAAAAGGCCATCTAAACTAAGAAGGAAAGCCAAATATAGCTTAGACAAACTTAATCAGACAGCCATCTACTGTATTTATTCTACTACTAATTGAAGATGTCTTCAACTATAGCAATGCTTATTCAGCAACCTCGTCTAAAACTTCGTCACCTTTGAAGTCTTCAGCAGTTACTTCTGCTTCAGGAGCATCTTGAGCGCCTTGTTTAGCTTCAAGGATAGCTTCAGCCATACCACCAGTGATCAATTTGATTGCACGGATTGCGTCATCGTTTGAAGGAATAACGAAATCTACTTCATCAGGGTCACAGTTAGTATCAACCATAGCGATAACTGGGATGTTTAATTTGTGTGCTTCTTGGATCGCAATTTTTTCTTTGCGAGGGTCAACAACAAACATAACATCTGGGATGCGAGGCATATCTTCGATACCGCCTAAGAATTTTTCTAGACGTTCTTTTTCTTTTAATAAGCCTACAACTTCTTTTTTAGGAAGAACGTCAAAAGTACCGTCTACTTCCATTTCTTTAATGTGTTTTAAATGTTTGATACGTTTTTGGATTGTTTCCCAGTTAGTTAAAGTACCACCTAACCAACGGTGATTAACGTAGTATTGACCTGCACGAGTCGCTTCGTCAGCGATTGAGTCTTGTGCTTGTTTTTTAGTACCTACGAATAATGCGATACCGTCTCCACTAGCTAATTCACGCATAGCGTTGTATGCTTGGTCAACTAATTTTACAGTTTTTTGTAAGTCAATGATGTAAATACCGTTACGTTCTGTAAAGATGTATTTATCCATTTTAGGGTTCCAACGACGTGTTTGATGTCCGAAATGAACACCAGCTTCTAATAATTGTTTCATGCTAATAACTGGCATGTGAATTCCTCCATTTGGTTTTTAAATTTTTCCGCCTTTGCTTCAAAGTCTCGCCACTAGAAAACCTAGCACCACGCGATTCCATCCACAAAGTGTGAAATATGTGTCAAATGACACTATGACATATTACCACCTTTTTACTGTCTTGACAAGCATTATTTTTTATAGAGTGCGACATAAGGCGTTTAAATCCAAGACACTGGAAGATTAGTGCCGTGACGTGCGAAGTGCGACGCAAACTAATCTGAAGTGACGATGGATTTGCCTTATGGAACACGTTTTCAGCGTGCGAGCAAAACCGCTTAACGCCAAATTGTTTGTATATATCTACAATTACCCACACAAAAAAGGTTGAGCTTGCGCCCAACCTTTTGTATCTATAATGCTTGCGATACACCCAAGATGTATTTCAAATCATCTAGACTTAAGTTTTGACGACCGGCATCGCCTGCATCATCAAATAATTGTTCAAATAAGTAACGTTTTTCTTCTTGAAGTTCAGCGATTCTTTGCTCGATCGTACCCTCAGTGATAAAACGAACAACTTCAACGTCGTTCTTTTGACCAATACGGTGTGCTCGACCAATTGCTTGAGCTTCAACTGCAGGGTTCCACCATAAGTCATATAGGAAAATAGTGTCCGCTCCAGTTAAGTTGATCCCTACCCCACCAGCGCGTAGTGAGATTAAGAATACTGATTTACTACCTTCGTTAAATTCATCTACTTGATTTTGACGAACTTTTTTATTTGTTTGTCCTGTCATCATGAAGTAATCAATGCCTTCTTCAGCCAAGTATTCAGCCATAATATCTAGCATTGAAGTAAATTGTGAGAAGATAAGGATTTTACGGTTAGCTTCTAGCGCACGTTTTAGCATAACTTTGAAGTACTCAAATTTACCTGATAAACCAGTGTAGTCATGTTTCACTAAACGTGGGTGACAACAAATTTGACGTAATCGTGTAATACCCGCCAACAATTCCATATGCATTTGACCTGCATTTGATGAATCGTTGTTCAGTTGATCTTGGATTTTCTTCAAGTAAGCAAGATATATATTCTTTTGCTCTTGATCTAAGATACTGAAGCGATCGGTAACCGTTTTGCTTGGTAATTGCAATGCCACATCGTTCTTGGTACGTCTTAGTACGAACGGACTTGCTATACGGGCAATTTCCCCAACAGATAATTTTTGGAATTCATGTTTATTTGGTAATAAGCCTGGCACAATAATTTGCATCAATGACCAGAATTCATTCAAGTTGTTTTCCATTGGTGTCCCTGAAAGACCGATACGCATACTAGCAACTTGTTTTTTCACAGAGCGATATAAAATCGTATTATCGTTTTTAATAGCTTGTGCTTCATCAAGTACTAAGATATCAAGATTTACTTTTTGATATGCATCTTGGTCATTTCGGTATGATTGGTATGAAGTCAACCATACATCGATGGTATCATCATTTCGAATTTGTTCACGCTCTTCAATTGTTCCATCGACAACCGCCACTTTTAATGTCGGTGTAAAACGTTGGAATTCATGTGCCCAGTTATACAGAACTGACGCTGGTGCCAAAACAAGTGATTTTTCATGCGGATTATTTTCAATATAATCAATAATAAATGAAATCGTTTGGACAGTTTTCCCAAGCCCCATCTCATCGGCTAGCAAACCACCTAATTGATACTTAGCTAAGCCACGGAACCATTTTACAGCCGTTTCCTGGTAATCAGATAATGTCGCTTTTAGATTTGGAGATGGTGTAAATGGTTTATCTTTCGCACGTACAATATCGTCATAGAATTCTTCAAACACTTCATTACCATCAACTAGCGTTTGGAAACGTAGTGTTTGGAAGATTGGCACAACATCTCCATTTTCCCAATCATTGTTGGCATTTTGAATTTGTTGTAACATTTTCTTTTGATCTTCATCCATGGTATTTTGAACGTCGATAATTCGGCCGTCGCGTAAACGAATGTATGATTCATTTTCCATAATCGCATTTAAAATACGATTGATTTCGACAGGTTCTACGTCGGACATTTCAAAATCTACAGCTAGGAAGCGACTACCATCACTTGGTGTCATTTTTACAGTTGCATTTACTTTATTATCATAAACACTGCGTACAAAACGACCATATTGTAATTGCCATTGACCCGCAAATAGATGCGCAAAGTTTTCTAAATTCGACATTACATCAGTAAGGTTATCGAATTTTTGAACAAAGGATCCTTTGTGTGGTGCAAAGCCAATTGATTTTAAGGTGTTTTCAACCGAAACCTCTTTTGAGAAATCACGTACAAGGACAAATTCTTCATCCGGTAGCACTTGTCGTTCAGCATCATCCGAAATTAAGTATTCACCATATGCATATTCAGGCGTAATCATTAAACTTGTACCTTCAACGTCTAGTGTAATTTGTACTTGCAAGTCCTCTTGAATTAAATCAAAGAAAGCCGACAAGTTTTCCAATTCACTAAATTGCGTTAAGAAATGTCCAAATAAACTGATGAAATACGCCATTTCTTCTTGTGGTAAAGAAATTTTATAATCATTTTCTGCAAAGAAACCTTGTAGATAATGTAAATCTTCATAGTAACTTTGTTCTGTTGTCGTTTCAAAGAAAGTTTCATCCTGCAACACTAAGCCATAATTCGCCAACCAGTTAGCCTCTTGGTCCCAAGTGATGGTGTACAAATCATTTTCACTGGTCATGGTAAAAATAAGCGCTTTTTCTTTTGAAAATTGTGGCTTCATCGCACCATTTTCAAATTTAAAGCGGATGTCTAAATGACTTTCGCCCAAATATAAATCCTTCAATTGATTAAACAATTGACCTGACAAATAAAAACGTTGACTATTCTTCTTGTTCTCAGGCGCATTCATTACCATCAACAACCAGTTATTGCGTAAATGATATGCTTTTGCCAATGCCAATAAATAAGCATAGGTTTCCTCACCAAGTGTAGATGGTGATAACCAAACCTCTTCACGATCACGATTTGGTAATATGTATAAACCTTGTTGCGTAACAGCCATGAAGAACTTATCTAAATCTGTCACATAATACAAGTTATTGACCCCTACACGAATACGCAAGTAGGCAATATCTTCGTATGAAATAATATAAGGTCGAATTTCGTCGAAGTTAATTTCAAAAGTCACTTTTACACGACTTGATCGAGGCATTTTTTTAATCACTTTAGTCACTTGACGTAAGTTTAAATAGCCTTCGATGACTTCATTTACTTGTAATTCAGCATCTTCATCGACTTCTGGAAATCGTTTTAATTCTTCGTTAAATTTGAAAACTCGAGTCATGCCAAGTTCTCGTAAAAATAATTCTACTGCTACAGTATGTTCGCAGTAGCCTTTCTTTTGAAATACCTGACATTGACAGACGTCTTCTTCTTTAGCAGTTCCATCTAAGATGACGGTATATGTGTCATCATCAAGCACCTCTGAACGCCAAACAGTGTTTTCTTCATCAGGCACAACTTTTAATACCCGGTTTTCTCTCACCAAAGCGCGTCCTTGCTCGATTATCTTACTTGGAATACTCCACTTCATATCATACACCCCAAAATTCTGAATCAGTTGCTACTTAATCAATTTATTATATCAAACTTATGAAAAAATTCATATATTAATGGACGATTAGATACACTTGTACAATTTTCATTATCTATATTCAACTGGGTGACTGACAATCTGCAATAGAAAAGGCCTTTAGCGAACACCAAACAAATTGGCGCCACTAAAAGCCTTTTTTCACGAATTAAATTTTATCACTATCTTGGTTTTTATCTACTGCTTTAACTTGTTGATACGCCGCAATCAAGGGAATTAATATACTTGCGACAATAACACCAAACAGATTAAAAATCATGGTAGCCACTATTGTCACAACAATCGGTAGCCAGAATGGAATTTTTAAATCTTTACCAATTAAAATTGGCTGAATAATTTCTTGGGCAATTTCGACACCAACATAAATGGCAAATAGCCACCAACCTAATTGGACATCGCCTTGCAACCATTCGATTAAAATCCAAGGTATAAAAACAATACCTGAACCAACAACTGGTAATAAGGCTACCAAGCTGATGCCAATGGCAATTAACCAGGCATTCGTAATATCTAATAGCCAAAAAGCTACCCCATATACCAACATTGTGAAAATGAGGAGTTTTAATTCAGCTGCAAAATATAGTTTGATATTATCGATTGTTTGTAAGCCGACACGTTTCCAAAAATTCGTTTGCATATAACCCCTCCTTTTCTGATTTAAAATACTGTATTATTTACCTTTTTTAGCACGTTTCGCATCACGTTTAGCGATAGCTGCCGCCATATCGTATTGATAATTTGGATCAATCAAACGGTCATTCGCATCAAAAGCATCTTGAATGGCTTGATGTACTGCCAACGTATCTTCTTCCGTTAGACGCTTCACATCCGGTATTTGAATTGGCTTACCTACACGTACTTTTGCTCGATCTTCTCTTTTCCAAGAAAAAATATCTTTAATTTCAATTGGTCCTTGGTAGTTTACAGGTAAAAGTTCAACTTTTCCCATCTTGGCAATGGATACTGCCCCTGGTTTGATTTCATCTGAATAGCGAGAGCCTGTAGGAAAAATACCAACATATTTGTCCCCTTCTTTCAGTGTGCGGACAGCATCTTTTATTGTTGATGGACCAGGATTTTCACGGTCCACCGGAATAATGTTGATGCTTGTAAAAAACCAAGTTAAAAATTTATTCGCTAGTAGTTCTTTTTTCGCTATAAAAGCAATTTGTTTTGGTCGTAAGGCTAAGGCAACAAAAATAGGATCTAATAAGGAACGGTGAGGGCCAATAACCAAATAGGTTTTACTTGGATCGAAGTCATCATCGTATTCATATCGTGTTGGGCCATTCACTACGTTGATAATTAACGCAATGATGCCTAATAGTATTTTATAAAGCATCGATTTCCCCTTCATCTAATTCTTCATGTGCTTCTGAATAAGTTTGCAGTTGATACATATTATAGTATGTACCACCCTTTTCAATCAAGCTATCATGGTTTCCTTGCTCGATTATGCGACCTTGTTTCAAGACAACAATTTGATCCGCATCTTTGATTGTTGATAATCGATGGGCAATGATAATCGTTGTTCGGCCTAGGCGCATATTGGCCAAGCCTGTTTGGATTTTTTGCTCAGTTTCCGTATCGATATTGGCCGTTGCTTCATCCAAAATCAAAATTTTTGGCTCACGTAAGATAGTACGGGCAAATGAAAGTAATTGTTTTTGCCCTGTAGAGAAGGCTGCCCCTCCCTCAATTACCTTAGCGTGATAGCCATCTTCTAAACTTTCAATAAAGTCATCGGCTTTTACAAATTTAGCTGCTGACGCAACCATCTCATCCGAGTAGTCACCGTGCAAACGGATGTTTTGTGCAATGTCTCCATAGAACATAAATGAATCTTGTAGCACAAGTCCAATATCTTGGCGTAATTGTTCAATTGGCATATCTTTAATCGACTGACCGTCAATATAAATATTTCCTCGATTAAATTCATAGAAACGCATTAATACATTGATAATAGAAGATTTACCTGAACCAGTTTGACCAACAAAAGCAACTGTTTGACCTGGTTTTATATCTAAATTAATGTCATGTAAAACTTGTTTTTTATCATCATATGAGAAAGATAAGCCTTTAATTTCAATATGACCTTCTGTGACTTTACCACTTGCACCCTCACTTGATTCAGGCGCAATTTCTGGATTGTTTAGTAAGGCATTAATACGGGCACCTGATACCATACCATCTTGGAAAACAGAAAGTGAATCCATCATTTGACCCATTGGTTGGAAAAATGAAGTCGCATATGAAGTAAAGGCATATAGCACCCCAATATTCACAGCCAAACCTTGTAAATCTTGAATACCGAAGATATACAGAACGATTACTAAGGCTATCGCTTCTAAGACATTAATTGCTGGAATTAATAATAGTGCATTCATACGGAACATTGCGTTACGTGCAACAACGTATCGTTGATTCACTTCATCAAACTCTGCCATTGCACGTTTTTCTTGACCAAAATTTTGAATAATTGACATACCTGTAATTGATTCAGACAATTTGGCATTTAAAGACGACAAAGCTTGGCGCATACGTCCGTAAATATAGGTAGATTGACGTTGGTAAATGTAAATCAATAGCAGCATGATTGGGATAAAGCAAATAAATATCGTTGCCAAACGTGCATTCAATGAATACATGGCAAATGTAATCGTTAAAATGTTTACCAAGCCATCAAAGAAAGCTAAAAATACTTGCCAGAATTCTTTAATTGTCTCAGTATCATTTGTCACGCGTGATACAACGGATCCATTTGGGGTTTGATCAAAGTATCGCATGCCCAGATGAACAACTTTGTGATATACCGTATTCCGCATGTGAGCGACTGTTTTTTCAGAAGCCAACTTAAAAATATAGTCTCGACAGTAATAAATAATTACTTTGACAATCGTTAAGCCAAAATACAAAGCCGCAACTCTAGTAGTAATCCCAATTGTTGCTGCATTTTGACCTAACACTTCATCAATATAACGTTGAAGTACGACAGGTAGATACGCAGCAATTGAAGAAACAATTGCTGTCGCAACGAAGGTAAAGGCAAATTCCTTCCAATAGGGTTTGGCGAATGACAAAATACCTTTCAAAATGTGCCCTTGTTCAGCCAAGGAGAATTTTGTTTTTTTATTCATTTCCATCTTCGTCATCCTCCTCCGTCAATTTTCTTTGTAATTGTTGTTGGTTATAGGTATGTGCATACCAACCATCCATAGCTACCAAGTCATTATGGCGACCACGTTCTACAATCGTACCTTCATCCATAACAATAATTTCCTCAGCATTCATGACTGAAGATAATCGTTGTGCGGCAACAATTGTCGTTTTATTTGCGCGTGCTTCGCGTAAGTTGTTCAAGATATTTTCTTCTGTTTGGGCATCGACCGCTGACAATGAATCGTCTAAAATCAAATATTCTGGATCAACTGCTAAGGCACGTGCAATCGCAAGACGTTGTTTTTGCCCACCAGACAAGGACACCCCACGTTCGCCGACTTCTGTTTGATAGCCTTCTGGGAAAGCCATAATATCATCATGGATATCCGCTAATTTGGCATATTCATACACTTCTTCATCCGAAAGATTTGGATTCCCAAAACGAATATTTTCAATAATTGTATTTGAGAATAAAAAGTTTGTTTGTGGGACATAACCAAACGCACTAGATAAGGTTAAACGACTATATTCTTTAATATTTTTGCCATCATACAAGATTTCACCCTCGTATTGGTCATAATCTCTCAATAACAGTTTAAAGATAGTGGTTTTACTTGAACCAGTACGTCCAACGACACCCAGCATATTTCCTTCTTTTAAATCAAATGTCACATCATGAATTTTTTCTTGATGATCATCCGGGAAACCAAAACTCTTAATATCAAAATGAATATCCCCATGAATTGGTTCGGTGATAGGATTATCTGCTTCAACAATAGCTGATGTTTCATCAAGTAATTCTTTCACACGGTCCCAAGAAGCATTCCCACGCTCCAAGGTATTCACCAAACGACCCACCGCGAGTAATGGCCAAACCATCATAGATAGATAGGAAATATAAGCAATTAAATCACCTATGGTAATACGGCCACTTTGAATAAAGAAAGTCCCAAAGAAAATTGTAAGGACAAAAGATAAACCAGTGATGATTTCAATGACTGGTGAGTATGCCGCATCTGCAAGGTAAACTTGACGGTTTTTCTCCACCACATCATCCGTACGTTTTACGAAATCTTGATAATAGTCTTCCTCTTCACCGAAAGTTTTGATGACTTTCATCCCAGCTACGTTCTCTTGTACTTCGTCATTCATACTAGAGAAAGCTTCTAAGGAACGTCTAAAACGAACATTAATGATTTTTCCTAAAATTCTTGCTGCAATAATCAACAATGGAAAAGGTAAAATCGTCAAAACAGTCAATTTCCAGTCAATCAAAACGACCATTGAGAATAAGGTGACAATCGAAATTGAAATTGAGTCTGTTAATGTCAAAATCCCACCACCAGCTACAAAACGTAGGGCAGCTAGGTCATTTGTTGCATGGGCCATTAAATCACCCGTACGATATTTATGATAAAAACTTGCATCCATTTTTGTAAAATGGCTAAATAAACGATTACGCATGATGGATTCTAATAAAGTAGAATTACCAAAAATAGCTGTTCGCCATCCATAGCGTAAGGCATACATTAATAATGCGAAAAATAAAATTAATCCTGTTTGGGTCACAAGTAATTGCCAAGTAAGATTACCATTGGCGATTTGGTCTACCATATTCCCTACAATCTTAGGTGTAATAGCTGACAAAATGGCACAAATAATCAAGGCTACAACCCCAAAGGCGTAACTTTTCCACCGCAATTTAAAAAACCAACCAAGCTTTTTGAATATTGAAAACATTTCTTCCCTCCTAAATGCACATAGCTCCTATATTATCTAACAAATACTGACCAAATGCGAAGAATAACACCTTTTTGAACAATGAAACAGCCTCCGTAAATTAAAAACTCACGGAGGCTATCATTTGTATGAAACAATTTATGTTTGTTTCGCTACGCTATTATTTTTTCTTTGTTGATTTTTTCATAGATTGTGTAATTTGACGAACACGTTTTTCAGATGGTTTTTGTCCCATAGACAACATCATTGAACGAATCATGTCATCAGAAATTGGTGGGTTTTCTTCGAAATAGTTCACCATATATTTACGTGCGATGAAAAATCCACCGACCGCACCAAGAATTGCTGCGACGATTACAATCAGAATCCAAGCTCCTGTACTCATTAATATCTACACCCCTCTCATACGCTTACAAGAATTGATTTTACTAAAGTATAGGCCTTTTTGCAAAACTTTTTCCGAAATTTACGCGCGTTTCCAGATTAAGTCATCTAGAATCGCTTGGAAATGTTCTGGAATTGGTGCATCAAATGCCATATGTTCACCAGTCACTGGATGCGTCAACTCTAAGTGATGGGCATGTAATAATTGCCCTTCATCATCGAAAAAGCGTTCCTTATATTGGCGTGCATATAATTGATCATCCACAATCGGATGTCCCATAAATTGAGCATGTACACGGATTTGATGGGTTCTTCCCGTTTCCAATTGGAAATTGACTAAAGTATAGCCAACATAGCGGTGTTTTACAGAAAAATGTGTTACGGCATGACGGCCATTTTCATTCGCTTCAAATTTTAAGCGATCTTTTTCGTGACGACGAATAGGTACATTTACAGTTCCGCCGGCTTCAAAGATTTCACCATAAACTAATCCAGAATAAATACGTTTCATTTCGTGATTCGCAACTTGGTCAATTAATTTTTCAAGGGCAACTTGTGATTTCGCAACAACTAAAAGTCCTGTCGTATCCTTATCCAATCGATGCACAATACCTGGACGATATGACTCACGTCCAATTGCTAATTGTGAACCATTTTGCTGTACGTGGTATAACAAACCATTCACCAATGTATTCGTACGATGATTCACTGATGGATGCACCACTAGGTTAACTGGCTTATTCACAACTAAAATATCGTCATCTTCAAACACGATATCTAAATCCATTTTTTCTGGATCTGGAATAAAATCTTCAGCATTTACAACTTCAGGTTTTTGGACAACAACTTTGTCGCCTTTCACCAATGGTAGCGATGCTTTCGCAACTTTACCATTTACACTCACTAATTTATCTTTGATCCATTTCTTGATAGTCGTACGACTTTCTCTTGTAAATTTTTCCGTTACAAATTGGTCAAGACGTACACTTTCATCAGCTTGAAAATCAAATTCAAACTTCATTTCATTTGTTTCTGTCAAAATGACATCACCTCTTCTTTTTTGCTTATTGCGTTTTCTTATTTTTCAGTCTTCATTTTTTCTTCTGGCGTTACCAGCATATAGATCAACATTAAAATCACACCGATTGTTAAAGCTACATCCGCTACGTTGAAAATCGGGAAATTGATGAAATCTAGTTTAAACATATCTACAACGTAAGATAAATGTAGACGGTCGATGAAATTTCCCAAAGCCCCACCTATCATGAAGGATAAACCAACAGATAGCAAACGGGACTCTTTTCCTTCTTTGTGTAACATATACACCAAGACACCAACAACAACTAATGTAATCAAGTAAAATAGCCACATTTGACCAGAGAAAATCCCCCAAGCAGCACCATCATTTTGTAAATAAAATAATGAGAAGAAACCTGGAATCACTTCTTTCGCTTCCAATAAATTTAAATTGGCAACTGTCCAATTTTTCACTAATTGGTCAATACCGACAATAATTGCGATTAAAATATAGTATAAAAACATAGCTCCTCCTAATTTGACCTTGATTACTTCCTTTACAAATAGTGACTTATCTATTTGCCTTCTTAGCTTCTTGAATACCATTTTTGGCTAATTGGTCTGCCATTTCATTATAAGTATCGCCCGTGTGCGCAGCTACTTTTGTAAAACCAATGGCAATCTCTTTAGCCTTGGCTTGCATAAAATCGCGATACTCTTGCGTATACTTATTCTTCGCCTGCCACGAACCCAATGCCCATTCCGCAATACCCATATAGTCATGGAATATCACCACTTGCTTAGCGTTGGCTTTCAGCGCAATATTCACAGCCTGCATCGCAGCAATCACTTCTCCAGCCACATTTCGCTGTTTAGCAAATTCCGCATCATTCCGGCCACCACTATACTTAGAAACCTCACCTTGATACAGCACAACCCCACCATAACCGAAGTAGCCAGAACTTTTGTCAAAAGAACCGTCCACATAAACTGACATGGATGCTTTGTCATCAACGGCGACAGCGTGCGTGTCACCTAACCAACGAATTTCTTGGCCATCACTCGTCTTAGCAGGTGCTTTACTCGTACTCGATGAACCCATAAAAGCCTCAGCTTCAGCTTTGCTAGCAAAGGATTTATATATAGCCCCAGAAAATCCAGAAACTTGTTTTTGACAATCAGGCCAAGTGGTATAAATGCCGGGTTGGCGCCCCTTTTTTACAGCATAAAATTTTCCCATGAATAAAAGCTCACTTTCCGTTGCATTACAGAGATCTTTAGAATAAAAAAAGTGAGACCACTGTCCCACTTATTATAACCGATTTTTCGGCAAATATTGAAAAATTTAAGCGGGTGACGAGAATCGAACTCGCGACGATAGCTTGGAAGGCTATGGTTTTACCATTAAACTACACCCGCATGCAAAAATATTACAAGAGATATTATAGCACCTCTCGTATTATTTTTGCAAGTCTTTTTAGACNGCAAAAATATTACAAGAGATATTATAGCACCTCTCGTATTATTTTTGCAAGTCTTTTTAGACAAAAAATGTTTTTAATGTATCTAAAGATATAATCATTTTTCTCGTAACCGGTCGATGCCAGATTGTTTCAAGTGCTTTGGCATATAAATCCATCTGCGCTTGATAACGATTCATCAGCGTTTCTTCTTGTTGCTTATCATTTAAATAAGCTACCCTATCCGTTTTGAAATCATACAAGTGAATTTCATCGTCAAATAAGATAAAACCATCGATGGTACCATGGACAAGTAAATCGTCTCCGCTAGTCATGTCTTTGAAAATTTCTGAACCAGGCATAGCTAGTGAGAAGGTTTCTTCGCGATACAGTTTATCTTTATTTCTCAGTATCTCTTTACCGATCGCAGTATCAAAGAAAGCAACTAATTGATCTACTTTTAAATGAGGCCATAAAGTATCTTGCAATAATTGGTTATCCACCAAATGGTCAAATAAGGCTTTAAAATCAGCTACTTGTAACTTGCTGTCCAAATCAATTTTTTGCATCAATAAATGGGATGCTGAACCAATAGCTGCCGGTGATACTGCTTGGGCAGCCTGCATGAATTTTGGTTGATCATACTCATCTTCAGTATATCTAAAGGTCTGGGTTAAACTATTTTGATTCCCTTTTGACCAAGATTGTAAATATGCTTCATCAGGATCCTGCAACATCCGTTTCAATTCTGAAACGGATTGATATGAGGTCGTTTTAGTCGCTGATTGGTAGGCATATTCAATTGCAACTGGTGGTAAATCAATGGTCACATCAGGCGTTTCAACTTGCTTGTCTGCAAAAAGAGCATCGATAGCAAATGGTTCAACTTGCGTTTCATCCTGTTTATTTTGCCCCATTTGGCTAAACCATTGATTACGTAATTCAACTGTTTCTGCTTGATTGTGCACAGCCACTTTAAAATGGGTATTTCCTGTGGCTAAGTAATCTTCTACATGCACAGTTTCATTAACCGCGTCAAAATCATGATGGCGTAACAAGGCCGGTCCAACCCAATCTAAAATAGATAAGGCTTTTAGACGACCGTTAGCAGATAAAATTTCTTGATTACTTAAAACAGTTTGCCATTTTTCCACAGCCTTATCGAAATCTTTTACCATACCCACCAAAACCAATTGCTGTTCTGCCCTGGTTAAAGCTACATATAGTTTTCGCATTTCTTCGGCTAACATATCCTTCTTCTCATTACGTTTGGCCACGAGTTCAAATACATTGGGATATGAAATGTTACGTGACCGGTCATTTAATTTCACACCGATACCCACTTCATCATTATAAATAACTGGCCCTCTTAAATCTTGGACATTGAAGCGTTTGGAAATGTTGTAGACATATACAAGCGGAAATTCCAGTCCTTTTGAATGGTGAATGGTGAATACATTGACGGCATTACGTGCATCATCGCCACTTTTCGGTGCTTGAAGGTCATTTTCCTTTTCCTGGATTTTTTCTATAAAACGAATGAATTGGAAAATTCCTTTGAAGGCTGAGGCTTCGTAATCTGTTGCAATCTGATAAAAACCATGCAAGTTATTTTGACGAATATCCCCATTCGGCATACCTGCGACATAATCAAGGAAGCCCGTATCTGTATAAATTTGCCAGATCAGACTTGCGATTGGTTTATCTCGGGCAATATCACGCCATGATTGGTGCCATTCGTCTAGTCGCGCTAATTGCTTATGAATACGATCATCCTCATCAGTTTTCGCTAAATACGTCTTCATGGCATCATAGAAGGTACCTGACTTATCTGCAATTCGGATTTTCGCTAAGGCCTGTTCATCTAGTGCCAAAATGGGTGACCGTAAAATAGCAGCTAGTGGAATATCTTGATACGGATTATCAATAAATTTCAAAATATTTAGCATGATACGGATTTCTGTACGTTGGAAGTAATTGGCGGCATCATCCAAAATAATCGGAATTTGGTATTGTCCAAAAACTTCTTCTAGTTCCAAATGGTTACGGCGAGTCGCTACCAAGATGACAATATCGTCATAGGTAATTGGGCGTTCTGCCTGCAATTTTTTGTCATAAATCATATGTTTGCCGTTCACTTTTTCAAGGATGGATTGGGCAATTAATTCTGCTTGCATGCGTGTACCATCAGTTGGTCCATCGTCATCTAGGTCCTCAATGATAAATGATGATTCTTCGCTTGTTTCGGCATCTTTTTCGTCATAAAGTAGTACTTCTGTTTGCATGGTATTCGTTTCCGGATAAGCTGTAAAACCAAGTTTTAAAGCAGCATCCTCATCATAGGCAATTTGTCCTACTTGCGGGTCCATGACTTGACGAAAAATAAAGTTGGTGAAATCTAACACATCCGCACGAGAACGGAAGTTTTCCGCTAAGATTATGCGATTCCCCGTTTCACCATCAGCAAAATCGTTAAATTTCCGAATGAATAAACCTGGTTCAGCGAAACGGAAGCGGTAAATAGATTGCTTCACGTCACCAACCATAAACATGTTTGGATCATCTGGGTTACCGGACACTGCTTGTAAAATGGCCTCTTGCAAGGCATTCACATCTTGATATTCATCAATCATCACTTCTTCGAATTTTTGACGGTAATAAGCCTTGGCTTCATTCATGCCCTCATCAGCATCCATTGCTTTGGTCAGGATACGGTAAGTGAAGAGTTCAATGTCAGAGAAATCAAGAATACGTTGGCCAAATTTATAGGTGGTCATTGCCTGACTAAAGGTCTTTTCTATCTCAATAATGGCTTGACTCAAAGCTTTGGCATCTTGGATAAATTGCGTTTGATGCGTCTCATCAAAGGCAAAATACGGCATAATTTCCTTATCGTAGACCCCTTTCACGACATCGTCATGACGACTTTTCAATCGGTCATGCTCAGCTATTAGCGCTTCATCCTTATCGTAGTCTTTAGCGCTTTTACGTGAAAATCCAGGGAATTTTTCCGAAATGGTCATTTGATAAGCATCTTTATAGGAAACATCGATTTGTTCCTTGAGCTTTTCTAAATAGGTAATTTCACTCTTAAGACTTTCCACAATTTTGCCAAAACCAACGGCCTCAGCTTCCGGAACATCAGTTTTCAAGACACGGATATTATTGATTAGACTATCTATTTCATCCAAAAGAATCGGTTTCACATACTCATGATAAAAAGTCGAATCGCCATAAGCCACACCCTCATCTGGATAATGACGTAATAACCCATCTAACCAGGCATTTGGATCCGTATGTACACGTGATTTGTTGTATAAATCAAACATCAGTTGATCAATACTATCATCCTTACGGTCACTCGCAAAATGTCTAGTTATCAATAAATAATTAGGCTCATCTTGACCCAACAAATCTTCTTTTAATTGCTCCCAGACATTTTCTAAATGCATAGTATTTTCCGTAGCGTCTGTCAGTAAACGATAAACCGGGTCTAAATCAATTAAGAAATAGTAGCGTTGGATTACTTGCTTACAAAAGGCATCGATGGTTGAAATATTGGCTTGCGGTAATTTAGCAATTTGTTGGAGAAAATGTTGGCGCATATCTGAATCAAACTCTTCATTGATCATTTCCTGTAGCGCTACTTCCAAACGTTCCTTCATTTCGCTGGCTGCTTTCTCGGTGAAAGTCACGACCAGCAATTCATCTACACCGTAGCCGCGTCGAATTTTTTGCAAGATACGTTGGACAAGAACACTCGTTTTCCCAGAACCAGCAGACGCTGAAACGAGAAGATTGTTGCCTTCTAAATGAATTGCAGCCCACTGATCAGCGGTATAGCGTGCATTTTCTTCGGTTTGAATTGGAATTGCGGTCTGTCTAATGCGTTGTTTCTTCATCATTTAGCGTCTCCTCCTCGTCTGTATCTTGGTCATTTTGATTGGCTTGAATTACCTTAAAGAAGTTTTCCTTGTCTAATTTTGGATGCGGGCGATATTTATTCATGTAATCTGTCGCATCAAACATGGACACTGAACGGTACGGCTCAGTCATGGATGGGATAAATTTATCACCTTCAATTGGGTACAAGGCAATATGTCCTGACACAATTTCTTCGGCCGTTTCCACAATTTTTTGCTGTACGAAGCCCAGCATCTGCTCAATTTCGTCTTGCGTTAACACTTTAGAATACCTATCAAAGTCGCCGTCTTTCTTACGTGTAGCACTATATACTGTTGATTTAGCGCTGGCTGGTAAACCACCCTCATGAATTTCATCTAATACATTGTAATCCGCGCGCACGTACCCAGAAAGTTTCAATTCTGACATGATTTTTTCTTCGATATTCGCATCCGTTAGGTCTTTTTGTTCTTTGATTTTCACCATCGGTTGGAATATACGTTGATAAAACGCACCCAAGGCTTGAACGGAATGTCCTTCACGTCTTAATGCTTCAAGCGCTACACCTAAATAGGTAAACAATTGTAATTGCGCACCAAGATAAATTTCATCAAATTTCACATCATGTTTAGAAGATTTATAATCCACCACTTGGATATACTGATGGTTACCCGTTTCGTCAGTGGTTTCAGCTGCATCTAAACGGTCGATTTTACCACGTAAACGCACTTCCTGACCATTGGCCAAGTGGAATTGGGTCAATGTATCCGTTTCTTCTTCTGAAGTCGTAAAACCAAAAGTACGCTCGGTTTCGATTGTCTTCAAATGCACCGCTTGTTTTTGTTTGATGATATTTTCAATTAACAAACGTAAAGTATCTTTCATGGCATTTTGTAAATGATGATTACGATTATTGACGCTAAAAACAGTATATTCAGGATAAATAGCCGAATCTTCAAAAGCCTTCATGACATCAGCTAAAATACTATCCACTTCAGCTTCCGACAAATTGGCCATATCAAAATCACGGGCATCGATAGCTTTAAAAACATGGTCCAGTACATCATGGAAGTAATTCCCCGTTTGCAAGGCATCTAGTTTAAAGCTTGGTCGTTCTTTTAACTTCAAGCCATATTTTAAATAATAAGAGAATGGATCACGGTTATAGAGTTCTAATTGTGATACTGAAACGCTTAACACTTCACCATATAATTCCCTAGCTAGTTCAGCAGTCAATGGACGCACGATGTTATGGTAGTCCAGACTTGTCCGCAACCATTTCAATAAATTGGTGGTTGCTTGATGTTCCGTCACCTGTTGATATACGGGTTGCCATGCAGTAGCAATGGCTTGCCCTTGATGTTTACTTTGGGCAATGGCATTTAATAAATAACGTACTTGAGAATGGCCATTCCCCAGTTTCAAGGTCACTGGCGTATTCATGGACGCATCCGGTTGACGCAAGTGTTTGGTCTTGATATCAAAGGCTTGCGCAATGCGCTGAATCATCGGTGACAAGCCTTCAGTACTCTTGTCTCCATTGTTAATTGGGTAGGAAATGTATAGGTGTTCTGTTGCTGATAAAAAGGCTAAATAGGCCTTGTATGCTTCATTATTGTTTTTAGTCGTCGCCGACAACTTAAAAGCCTGCAAGTCATCCAACTTCGCGGCCATCAATTCGCGGTCCTCATCAGTTAATAGTGATTTCTCCTCATAGGTTTGAGGCAAAGCATATTTGGACATGCCCATGATAAAGGTGATTTTCTTAGGTTTTACTTTACCTTCATCGAATGACGCAATTGTCACGGCATCCATAGTTGGTGGCACAATGGCATAGCTAGCATTTTGAAAGGCAATGTCTAAAATACTGAAGAAATAGTCAACATCAAATGGCTCTTCACCAAATAATTGGACGTAGTCATCAAGCATATTGACAAAAGTTTGCCATGCTTGCTCGTGTTGACGACCCTCTTGCAAGTGACCTAGGGCAAGATAGTGATCTCGCCATGCCATTAAGCTATCGGGCACCCCACTTTTCACTAAAAATTGGTAAAAGTAGGTTACGGCTTCGGTAGTTGTTTGTGCTCTTTTCCAGTTCACAAATAATGGCTGTAAAACGCCGGCTAAAAAGGATTTTACGCGATTGGCAGTTGCTTCGATGGCAATGTCGCGTTCGGTACCCATTTTTTCGCCGTCTTCATCTACCAAGATATATGACCACGTGCGGTCTGTTGACCACCAGAATTGGCCTTCGTAGCCGTTTCGTAAAACGACATTCTCTGTTAAATCGATGGCATCACGAAAACGTGTTTGCACCTGGATTAAACCAGGTGCTTCATCTTCTACTATGGTATTCGCTACTGGCACCGAATCCGTCAGGTCGTCAATATCTAAAGGCGTCAATAAGTCAGTTCGCAACAAGTCGAAAACATCTTGGTAGCGCCAATTATTGCGGTAGACCTTGAATAAGGCACTCATAAAATGATAGAGGGGATGCAAATCCATGGCATCCTGGAAATTGGCGAAATATGGGATATCATTGGCTTTTAGCGCTGCTTCTAAAGCGTATTGATAGGCATCTTCATCACGCAGCAGAATTTGAATATCTTTATAACGTAAAGTCTTATCTTCATCTGCAATCAATTGATAAATTTGACTGGCTACTTGATCAGCTTCCATATAGACAGATGGCACTTCCCAAATTTCCATAATAGACTGAATCAGCGCTTTATTCTCTGCAGTTTGCGCGGTATCCACTCGTTCAATCCGGTTATCTGTCTGTAGATAGTGGTCTAATACTTGAAAAGCTGGATCATAACTGTCGTTCGCTTCTGCATATATAGGATAATCCACCTCAAGTTGTTGGCTTCGTGCGAAGTTAATTAATTGATGATAGGTTTTACCTGTGACAGTGAACAATTCATACCACTCGGGATTTTGCTGACTATAATCATGGTCTAGATTTAAGACGATTTGGACAGATGGCGTATGTTCTAAAAGGGTTACGATTGTTGCCAACTCTTGAGCATTAAAATAATCAAAACCTGTGATGATAATTTTGGTTTTACTTAAATCTTGTGTTTGAAGTGCCTGACGTAACTGGTCGAAAACATCTTCTTCACCTAGGGTTTCACCCGCAACAGCCGTTTCATAGTGATTAAAAATATAGGCAATTTCCTTCATCTTTTTCACTTGATTTTTTACAAGTGGATTTGGATTTTCGGCAAATTGATCCATGGTATCCGCTAAGAATGCAGCTGAAATTTGACCGTCTTGTAATTCCTTGAACAGGTCTGCTAAAGCTTCAATAAAACCGATTTGGCTGTATTCACCACGGTAAACGACCAAGTCGTCCTTGATGCTAGCTAAGACACGTCCAATTAACATGATATTTGCAATATCACTGATGCCTGTAGTTCGTTTGGCGTCTTGTTTTTGCAAAAGATACCATGCCAAGCGTTTAAAGGATTGGACTTGTAATCGCATCATACCGACATGTTGACCATCGCTAGCCTTATCGCCAGTTGATTGGACCTTACGCATTTCGCGCAATACTTTCATTTCCATCTCAAATTTCATGTTATCGTCAGTGATAATAAACACTTGATGGTCTGCGTCAGCTTGTAAATATTGATCGATATCTTGATAGATTTTCGTCATATTATCTTTGGTGGGTGTTTTCAAGATAAACTGTAAACTCACTTCATGCCCTCCTATCTAAATCCAGGGTAAATTTTCCTATATAGCATAAGAAGTTGGCATTTCATCAATGCCAACTTCCGCTATGTGAGCCTAGATTGTATATCTAAACTACTTTTATTCTATTTTAACGCAAATGATTATAATTCGCTATATGATGCCGCGCCTTCAACAATTGCAAGCACAACTTCTGTCGCTTTTACCATTGTTTCAAGACTTACATATTCAAAACGGCCATGCATGTTTTCTCCACCAGCAAACAAGTTTGGTGTTGGTAAGCCCATGTAAGTTAATTTAGAGCCATCGGTACCACCACGAACAGCTTTAATGTCAGCTTCGATGTTTAATTTGGCAAAAGCTTGTTCTGCTAAAGTTACAGGACGCATATCTTTTTCAATGATTTCACCCATGTTGTAGTATTGATCATTCAATGTCACTGTCACAATTTCAGCACGATAGAATTGGTTTAATTTCGCTGCTGCAGCAACAATTTCTTCTTTACGTGCTTCAAATTTCGCACGGTCGTGGTCACGAATAATGTACGAAGCAGTAGCCCCTTCAACATCACCTGTTAATTTCATCAAGTGGAAGAAACCTTGACGGCCATCAGTATTTTCTGGACGTTCATCTTCTGGTAATTGGTTGTGAACATCAATGGCAACTTGTAACGCGTTGATCATCAAGTCTTTTGCAGAACCCGGGTGGATGTTTTTACCAGTCACTTTTACAACAGCTGAAGCTGCATGGAAAGTTTCAAATTCTAGTTCACCTAATGGACCACCATCTAAGGTATAGGCAAAGTCTGCTGCAAAACGTTCCACGTCGAAACGGTCAGCACCCATACCGATTTCTTCATCCGGACCAAAGGCAACTTTTACTTCACCATGCTTGATTTCTGGATGGTCGATCAAGTATTTACCAGCCGTCACGATTTCAGCGATACCCGCTTTGTCGTCAGCACCTAATAAAGTTGTACCATCAGTCGTAATCAACGTTTGACCGATGTATTTGTTTAATGAATCAAATTCTGCAGGATCCAAACTATAACCAGAATCACCTAATTTGATTACTGAACCATCATAGTTTTCAACGATTTGTGGGTTCACGTTATCTGCATTGAAATCAGCAGTATCCACGTGGGCAAAGAAACCAATTGTTGGGTATTCTTTGCTGTCGTCAGTTGTAGGGATTGTTGCAGTTACATAGCTATCTTTTGTGTTGTAGTAGATGTCAGAGAAACCTAATGTTTCCAATTCTTTCGCCAATTTGTGGGCAAATTCTACTTGGTTTTGTGATGAAGGTACTTGTGTATAGTTTTCTTCATTTGAGCGTGTATTTTCTTTCGCATATTTCACAAAACGATTTAATAATTCTTCACTAGCAATTTGGTATGTCATAAAAAATTTCCTCCTAAATAAATGTAAATGGATCAGTATTCAATTGGCTCGCCACTACTTCAACTTGCCAATCCAGTTCATCCTGCCAATCCGTAATTTTCTTTGTCATTTCTGTCTTCACTACCGACTCAAAATGATGGCCCGGGTCAATCACATTTAAGCCCGCCGCAATCATGTCATGCGCCGTATGATAATAAACATCACCTGTGATAAAAGTATCAGCACCCTTAGCCAGGGCATCCTCAAAATAAGAGCCACCATCGCCACCTAAGATGGCAACGCGTCGAACCGGTTTGTTGGCGTCGGCCACGATTGTCCGCAATCCTTTGACGCCTGTTTGTTCTTTGACGAACGCTGCGAAATCATCAAAAGAACGTGGCGTTTTCAAGTCACCGATACGTCCGATACCAATCGCTTCACCCGTTTTCGCGTCAGTGGTATGTGGCGTTAAAACTTCCGTATTTGCCACTTGATACAAATCAGCCAACCAATCATTCATACCACCCGGTGCTGCATCCAAATTCGTATGGGCTGCGTAAATGGCAATCCCTGAACGAACAATTCCTGCATACATTGCTTGTTGCGGATTATCCTCCGTCAAACGTTTCACCGGTCTAAAGATTGGTGGATGGTGGGCAAAAATAAAATCTGCGCCAACAGCCACGGCCTCTGCTACCACTTCAGGTCGTACATCCAAGGTCACCAATATTTTATGGATTTCTTGGTCCATTCGGCCAAAATGTAAACCACTTGGATCACCCTCAACGGCGTAAGCTTCTGGGGCAAATGTTTCAAATTGTTTGATAAATTCGCGAACAGTAAGTGTCATGGCATTTCCTCCTTAGGCTAACTGTGCTTCAATAGCTTGTTTCAACGCTTGATGCGCGTCGATTTTCGCTTGATCAGGATTTTGGGCTTTTTCTAATTGACCCAATACGTAGTTGGTACGGTCCAATGCAGCTTGCCATTTACGCGCAAAAACAGCTGGTTCTTTGGTCTTGATAAAGCGACCAAACATCAAATCTTCTTGGCTCCATGGCTCAAGCGTTTCTTCAGTATAATCAGCCACAATGATTTCATAGAATTTTTCATTTTCCTCAATGATGGTTTCATCAACGATGGCATAAGCATTACGATTTAACCATTCACGTACTTTTTCCTCTGCAACATTCGCTTGCAGAATTAAACGTGGATGCGTTGCTAATTTATCATCCGCGTGACCAGCAGTTAAAATTTCTACAATTAATGCGCCACCCATGCCACAAATGGTCACAGTGTCAATTTGATCCTCTGCTTCTACAACGGCCAAGCCGTTGCCTAATCGTGCCTCAATCATATGGCTAAGATCTTGGCGTTCAATTTCTTGTTTTGCGGCCTGAAAAGGACCATCTACCACTTCACCCGCAATGGCAAAAGTAATCTTACCCGTACTTGCTAAATGCGTCGGTAAATACGCATGGTCTGAACCGATATCTGCCAGTCGTGCATCTTCTTGGACAAAAGAAGCCACCGCAGCTAATCGATCAGATAAATGATTTACATTCATAATTGATCTTCTCCACTCATTTTCAATACGGTTCATTATATCAAAGATTTGACGAATTTTAAGCCATTTCCCCTTTTTTCAAGCCATAATTTTTCCTTTACAAAATAAAAAAATGGGCGTAACATTATTTTAGTGGTTTTTTCATTTGGCAAAATGATTAAACACGCCGAATTAGCTCAGTCGGTAGAGCATCTCATTCGTAATGAGGGGGTCACAGGTTCGATTCCTGCATTCGGCATAAATAAGTACAAAAAGAACGTTAAAGAAAATTAAAAACCTTGATTTAATAGGGTTTTGGACAAAACGGTTGTAAAAGAATGACAATAAAAAACAAAAAAGTGTGAACTCAAGTGTGAACTCTTAAGACAGTCTGTAATAGGCTGTCTTTTTTAATTTCCATAAACCCTTGCCTAATTTAGAGTAAATAAAAAAAGCCCCTACCTCCCATTATAGGAAGTGAGTGCTTTACTGTGCTAAGTTGGGAGCAAAGCACATAAATAATATAACTGATGTTGGGAGACATTTCAAATCTCTACTGGTTAGGGTGAGGGGAATAAAATAAAGAAATTAAATTATCCAATAATTATTTATTTTATACCATCCCAATGTATGCTTTACATGCCTTCCTATCATTAAACCCAAATTGCTTGGATTTAAAGTCATTCTGACATAATGAGTTTATTGTTTTCTTTATTGAATTTAAATTATAGTTAGGATTAATAATTTTCATAAACTCTATAACGATTGATACTGGAACTATTACCCTATTTGTAATTTTACCATCTGCAAAATGAAATAAGTGCACTTTGACTTCTGAAGAAATAGAAGGCATAGTTTTAATCTTAAAATCAACAATAGATGAATTGTGCGCACAAATATTTCTCACTAGGTGGACACATTTTATTTTTGAGATAAAATCATTTGGTGTCATTTCAAACTCGCCAGATAGTACTCTTAAGTTTTTGTTAGACATGAACCCAATCAAGTGAATCACTTCTCCTAATGTTAACAAGTTAATTGCCAACCATACTGGAGGGTAAGCGTTATTTTTTAGCTTTAATTTAAGTTCAGTTGAATTTTCATTCCTTATTCTCTTTAATATTTTAATTTTAAAGTTGCTTTCTTCCATAGCTAAATCTGCTTTAGTGAATTTATTGCGATTACACCACGAAGAAAAGTCTAGATACCCAAACGCTGAATAATTATCTCTGCCTAAAATATAGGCAAGTTTAGTTTTTATAGAAATTTCAATTTCTTCAATTGCATGTAGTAAATGTAACCGAAGATTTTTATCTTGATAGAAACGTTTCAGTATTTCATCAAAATAAACACCCTGATAATCAATTGATGGTTCTCCATCAGTTTTTGTTATTTTGGCAAAAACGCGGGCAGTTTCTTTTAATTTATAATAGGAAATATTTTGTAATTTCCTTGCGTCCTTTTCAACATCATTTGATTTCATCCCTCTCGAGATAAATTTCTGCATCTGTTCTTGATAGGTTAAATGATTCATCTTTTACCTCTCTATACAAAAAATGTCTACCCCTCAGAACGTATCTGCGCATAAAGCGAGGGTAGACCTTGATCTATTAGTTAGATTTTATCATTCAACAATAATTTGTCAATAATTTATATATAAATCTTTTCGCATTTTCAAATATAACAAAAAAAGAGGTAGCAGACAATTAAGCCCACTACCTCTACTAATTTAAAACTATTGAATCATCGCACCTGTACCTGAACCAGCGTAAATAGCCACTCGTCCTTTGACGTCAGTATCAATTAAGTAGATATCTTTTGCTGGGTTACCCACGATATCATAAGTCAGACCACCATAAGCTTTTGGTGTTAATAAATGGATCTCATTACCTGCCGTGTATGGTCCTTTGACACGATATACACGCCAAGTATCAGCACTAACTGGCAAGTGTAGTTTCTTAGTAGTGTTAGCCACGCTACCGCCTTTACCAGTGATAGTAGCACCAGTACCCGGTCCAGCATAGATTGCCACTGTACCCTTAACGCTAGTCTTAATTAAGTAAACGTGTGGCGCTGGGTTTCCTAAGATATCATAAGTTAAACCACCATAAGCGCTAGGTGTTAATAAGTGCACCTCGTTACCCATAGTGTATGGACCATTAGCATTATATACTCGCCAAGTTTTAGCACTTGCTGGTAAATGTAATTGTTGACCAGTTGACGTTGTAGTTGTTGGGTTGGCTACATACAGTTTTGATTCTGGGAAAATTAAGTTAGGGTTTTCTAACTTATTCCATTTAACTAGATTATCAACCGTTACACCAAATTTCTTAGCAATTGCACCTAAAGTTTCTCCGGCTTGTACTGTGTGCATTTTAGCAGTTACAGACACATAGCCATCATTTTGAGTGGTGTTTGTAGCTTGTTGTGCCACTTTGTAACCTGCCAATTCAGCTTTAAAGTTCTTCCATTTCTGCCAGTCATTCCACTGCCAGTTACCCGGACACAATTTGCCCGAAACGTCATAGT
Source organism: Aerococcus agrisoli (assembly GCF_003797145.1). Lineage (GTDB taxonomy): Bacteria > Bacillota > Bacilli > Lactobacillales > Aerococcaceae > Aerococcus > Aerococcus agrisoli. Next base: position 88,066 of record NZ_RKMG01000002.1, read on the forward strand.
GACGGATAACACGCTCATCGGGGATATTGTACTTAGCTTGTAATTGCTTAGTTAGCCACTTAGCACGCTTGATAGTTTCGGGGTCAAATTCCCAATGCCATACGTCCTTACCAGTTGACGTATCCTGACACATTTCAATACCGATTGCATTGTTGTTAGTAGCACCGTAGCCGTAGTAACCGTTATATGCACCTTTACCTGTACGTGAGCCATCCCCAACATGCCATGCTGGTGTGTCGTCCTCTACTACTTGAACAATGTTATTGGGATCTACAAAGTAATGTGCTGAAGCGCCACGATACACTGATTTAAAGTAGTTAGCGTTTCCCCAAGCTTGCCCTGCTGCGCCCACGAAATGTTCGATAATCCACTGTGGGTTGTTTAAACCTTTAGTACCTTTGTTAATTAAAGTTAAGGCTTTTTGAATTGTGTAAGACATTATTTAACATCCCCTTTACTAGATTGCTTAATCAACTCATTGCCAAAGACAGTTACTCCTGCAACTAGCACCGCTTGCACGATGTTATCTGCTGTATATGATCCTAATAACAATGGTGTGAAGCCAATGCTTACTACCAATAACGCTAATGGTATCCATTTATTTGATAATAACTCCGTTCCTTTCACAATCTCACCAATAATAAAAAGGACTGGAATCATGACCAGTCCTTCTTGCACGACATAATTTAAAATGTCCATATACCTATCCTCCAAATACCTTTAGTAATGCCTCGATGAAAATGTAGATAATCCCACCGCTACCTAAGATTGTTAGCAATAACTGACCCCGATTTTCATCCACTGACTTTTTACGTTCATCTGCTCTTTTTTCAGAGTCTTGGTTACCCTTCAAGACTGCGTTGAGTATCTGTGCATTCTGGTCATTTTGCTTCAACGATAATTCACGTAGATGTTTATTACTCTCATCAATACGTGAGTATCTGTCTTTTAAATCGTCATTAATATTCTTGATTTGCTTAAAAATTTCTTCATCATTTTCTTCCAACCGTGATATACGTGTTTCGTGATCTTCTGTTTGCATCTTCCACTTCCTTTCTAAATTTGTGTAACAAAAAAGAGCAGCTTGCGAGCTACTCTTTTAACTAATTATTCGTTAATGTATCGTATGTTTTATATAGACTCTCTTGCAATAATTCTAAACTATTTGTAATAAACTTCTTATCACTATCTTGAATTCCATGAACTTTTTGTGGATCTAAAAGGACACTAGGAACCACTTTTTTTAGTATATTTATCTGTCTTTTGATCATTAAAGTAGCTCTTAAGGTATTCCTATTCGAAATAAGATACTCATAAACTTTATTAAATTCTAAGTCAATAATCTCGATATCATTCAAGACACCATCAGCTAAACTATCTGCGTCGCTGCCTAAAACAATAGTCGTATTATGCAAGTCAATATCCTTGGACATAATATCCTTAACTTCTTCACTGATCTTGATTATTGTTTTTATTTTATTTGGTAACTCTTTTCTTTCATTACATTTTCTTATTTTTTTAGATAAATAGCTAGTAATTCCTGAAGCGCATAAACCAAGTGCAAATGTCAGTAATATTGGCCATAGACGTGACCATGTAGAACCTCTTAAAACATCAATTAATTCTTTAAACTGCTCATCTGTCATAAAAACCACTCCCAAACTTTTACTATAATATAGCATATCTGAGAGTTAAAAAAGCACCCAAAATGAATTGAGTGCATTCTTAATGTTACGCTGTTTCTTCTGTTGGTGTTTCTTCTTCAACCAGTACACGTTCGCCGTCTGTGTTAATTTCATAAGTTTCAGCGTCCAGTTGGTATAGTTTGAAAGTAACGTCTTGCTTGGTTAATTTAGCCATCATATCTTGGACTTGTAACATACCTTTAGCAAGTTCTAAATCTTCAAAGTCTGTTGCGCTATCTGGGTTTGAATACCAGTAGATTGTTCCATTGTAATCATTATATTGGGCTACTTCTTCTACACCGTTTTTGATACGAGAAATAATGAATGTTGTTTTTTGTGCGTTTAATGCCATAATTATTTATCTCCTTCTTTGATAATAGCCTGTAATAATACTAGTTGTGCCATGCTAAGTGGTAGTGGTTCTAATTCTGCTTCCGTCAACAATTCAATGTTCAAGTCCTGCGTCTGCTCTGCAATCTCCGTTACTTCTTCTTCATCAACCACCCCTTCCAATGCCTTTTGAACGATTTCGATCGCACGTTCTAGTTCTGCTTTGGTCTTGAATAATTTGAATTTAAAAGAGCCTGTCAATTTCTCGTTGACAAGCTCTGATAAAACGCCATTGACGGCAAATATTTGGTTGTTAGTTAGTTTCATTTTCTATCTCCTTTAAGTAATGCTAGTTCTTCCTGTAAGTTTGTTACTTGTGCTTTTAATTGGGATATTTCGTCATCTACCTTGATATTCAACTGTTGGATACCGTGGCTATTCATCATAATTTGCTTACTAGAATTGACGTTGTATATGTCGTTTTCTTCATCGTAAACTACAATTTCAGAAGTGTCTTGTGCAATCAAACCAATATCGTCATGACTACCATTGTTCACACGATCAAAAGCCTTGAAACCCCAGTTTGAAATTGCGGATAAGCTATCAACTGGCGTATCTACAATGTTAGTTTTCAAGCGTCTATCTGATTGATTCGTGATGTTATTACCTTCCATTGAAAGATTCCTACGAAGGTACATATATCCGCTATCAATTTCAAAGGCATTAGTACCCGCAGCATAAGCAACCATTTTATTACTTGCTGTAATCAAAAGATTCGATGTGCTCGATTGGCTTTCGATAAGACCACCGTTGTAAAATGATATTTTACTCAAAGCACTGATGTCGTTATTTCCAGCGTATATTCCTTTCTGTAAGTAAACTGCCTTATACAATCTCACAATACCGTTCGGCTCATCTCCGGGCTTATCTACAGCGTATTCCAAAGCAATATAAGGATGGAAGTTACCATTATTTCCAGCGTAATCCGCATATCTCCCGATTGCAAACTTACGATTGTAGGTAACTTGTAAAGTACCTTCGTTAATCCAATCAGTACCATGCAAGGTTTTCCCTAAAATAAATTGGGAACCGTTCCTATCAAAATATTGCGACCGCCCACTACCTAATATGGCTGTAGAAGAGCTATCTGCATTAAATGACCGTAATTCACCAGACACAATACGACTAAAGTCTCCATTAGTATTCTGTGTCTTAATACCAGAGCCATCGATCGCGACTTCTGAATTAATGTCGTTCCAAGCTGTTTGCACGAATGACGTTTTGTTGGCCGTGATGTTGTTTGCATCTATATTAGTAATAGTCGCTTTACTTGCATCTAATGTACCACTTGTAATTCTACTTGCGCTAATATTTATAGCCTGTATTGAACTAATAAATGCTGCCTTACTTGTAAGTTGCGTAATGTATGCGGAAGTTGAGAATATTTTATCAACTAAAGCTGTTCCAGCTTCAATATGAGCACTCTTAACCACATTGGCTGTTAAGCCTGCAGTTACAATGGCACCAGCATCTAATCTAGCGGCAGCGATAGTTCCAGAAGTAATCTTGCTTGCATCTAATGTAGAAATGTTAGCACTCTTTATCCAAGCAGTTCGTGCGGCTAATCTATCGGTCGCTAGCGTTGTACTGAACAACATATCGAACAATGCCGTATCAGCTTTAATCATAGTTGACGTGATTACATCAGCTGTCAAACCCTTAGTAATCATTGTAGTGAAATCTGCGGCGATACCCGTTATTTTCTTAACGTCAATGGTATCAATCATAGCCGACTTGATAGTGGCGTCTTGAATGGATGTAGTCGTTGGAGTGATGTTCAGCTTGTTCGTGCCACTTTGGATAAGTACGTTACCAGCTTGGACGTTGATTTCGCTTAGTAGGTCTTTGTTAGACACTTTTAAGTTAATATTATCAGCTAATTGAGTAATATGTGACTGTGTAGCAAAATCAATAGCTGACGGTGTCCAAGCAGTCGCATGATGATTTTTCTCAACTTTAATGTCTTTAAAGTAATAGTAAGCCCACGCAATACCATTAAAGTCCACAAAACTATATGTTGAAGTATAGTTTGTAACATTATGACTAAACTCAAAATATTGCCATTCATTTGCGGTTCCTGTATTGAATTGCTTACTGTCTGGTGAGTCACAAATATCAATGGTAAACTTAATATCAGCGTTTTGGCTACCCCTAACCCATCCAGATACAGTCCACCAACCGTTTGACGTTATAACATCATAAAGTCTAAAACTACCGTTGTTCCCACTAACCCCTGTTATTCTAAACCCATTAGGCGCAAGACTATCGTTTCTAACTATACTTCCTATATTAGATAAAGCTGCCACCTTTGTGCTTGAAGAAAACACATTAGAGTCGTCTACATTAGTCTTATCTATGACCTCGGTTTTAAATATACTATCTGCCATAACAATACGTGCCATGTTGTTTTTAACGTTAGCTTCACTTGAACTACCAATGACACGCTCGTATAAGTCGCTACGGTCTTTAATCGTTTGATAGCCTGTTATTTGCTCGCCTGGCTTCGTTTTAATGTTAGAAATGGTAGTCGTATTTCCACTAGCTGTCTTTTCCGTTTTATTTAAACGGGTTACAACTGAGCCTTCCTCGCTACTATCAATAGCTGTAAGTCTACGTTCGACACTTTCAGCAGTTTCTTCATAATCGTTTTTAAATAGTGTAAATTCAGCTTTGCCTAACATATCTTCTGGAGCTGGTGTCCAATCGGTAGCAAAGTTACCTACTTCAAATTTTACATTTTTTATTGTAGGTATTCTTCCAGAGTCATAACTACCAAAAAATGCAAGCATTGACATAGTTTCAGTTGAACTACTTAATACTGGTTTAAAAGTGTATGAGAATCTTTTATATGTGGTAGAAGCGTATACGCCCTTTGTACCAATACTATATTTTGTACCATTACCATTTTGTGCGTAAACGTTTATATTCCCCGCAACTTTCGATTTTATATCGAATGAAACAGTATAGTAAGTATTTGTACCGAACTCATTAATTACAGGAGACATATCCCATGTATAATGGTTAACAAACTCTCTCGACCCTGTTCTTTCTACATCTGAATTCTTAAAATAGTTTCTTCCGCCAACAGATAGTTCATCAATTCTGCCACTAACGCTAGTAATGCTCTGCTTAACGCCATCAATACCCTCTTCATAAGTAGTCGTCTTAACTAAACCATCGGTTACTGATTTAAAGTCCGCAGCTTGTCTTGTTGCGTTCTTATCGTAAACAGCCTTAGCAAATGCATCTGTCGAATTCCCATTTGCGTCAATAATCTTATTGACTGCTGTCCACGCATCTGTAACGCCTTGAGCCGTTTGCTTATACTCATTGTTATAAAAGTTTTGGTATGTCGTTCCATCTAACTTTTTGGTAGATAAATCTGTTAGAGTGGAGTTAATACCTTTAACATCTTCATTAAACGTACTTTCAAAGATTTGGAACTCTGATTGTGATAGGTTTTCCTCTGGAGCTGGAGACCAATCGGTAGGGATAGACCCCTTTTCAAGTTTAGCTTCCTTATATCTGATATAAGTTGCTTTTTGTTCATTCCTTAAACGATATGCAAACCATAATCTACTACCACCGGCGACATCACTTTCTGTGATCGTATAAGTTAATGAAACCTTTTCACCCATTGGGATATTATCTTGTCGCCAGCTTTGGAAATCATAGTTATATGAACCTCTAGTGTTACCTAAACCTATATGTAAGTTAATTGGCACAGTATCGTTATCGTTTACTTTGTCCACAATAATGGAGAAAGTGTATGTTTGACCAACTTCAACTTTATAATTTTCATCGTAGCCAAAATCCTTAAACCAGACACCAGCACTCATAGACAATGTTTTCCACTCATCAGAAGTATTCTGTAACAAGTTACGCCCACCAATCTCGGTTGGTATCTTACCCTCGACAGTTGTAATCTTCTTTTTAATCTCTCCTGTAGCAGCATTAATCTTAGTGTCAACAGTGGTACCACTTACTAAGCCCTTAGACGTCACATAATCAGCAATCTTAGTGTCAGCCTTCTGGGCTTCAGTCATTGCTGAACTTGCTTCTGCCATAGCATCGGAAATAGATGAATTGATGTTAGGAATGGTCGTATTGTTGATCGCGTCTAACGTGTTTTGATGAGTAGTTAATAAGTTAGCATTAGCCCCAGCTTTAGTTAGAGCCGATTGTGCTTTAGCATCTGCATCTTGAGTAGCTTGAGATAAAGTGTTCATCGACAAGGCGTTTTCTTCAAACTTCTTATTGAAAGCTGTAGATTGCTCTCCTGCTAGTCTTTCAGCTTCTGCTACAGCATTAGTATAAGAGGTCTCTGCTGCTTGCTTAGCTTCTTCGGCCGTAGATATAGCTGTGCTCACAGAGGTGTTTACTTGTTGCGTAATTAATGCGTCTTGATCATCAGCATATTTATTTGCGTTAATTAAAGCTTGTTCTGCTTCACTTACCGCCAACGCTTTTGCACTTTCAGCAGTTTCAATTGCGGTGTTGACTTCATCCTCCATGACGCGCATGTTTCGATTGTAGGGATGATCTATCCACATTCCACTTTCTTCATCCCAGAAATACATGCCACCCTGTTGATCGTACCAAACATCACCGTTTTTAAAGTTACCTACTGGTTCAGTAACTGAATAAATCATACGTTCTCCGTTGGCGTTTAAGATTTGGTTAACGGTTTGTTTGACGGAGGTGCTGACGTTCGTTTCAAGTTCCCTAACAGTATTTTGAACATTACCGACATAAGATTGCTTAGCGTCACCTAATTGAATAGTGATATATCGGTTAGCGTACCCGTCATATGTGTAACCCACCATTCTAATTTCCATATCCACATCATGTTTAACGTATTTAAGCACCAGGGAATCACCCATGTTAATAACTGTGTCATCAACAATGTTAGTACCAACCTTGATATTCCGAGATGGTTTGTCAATATTATCAGTGGTGAATTTTAGATTCAACCAATCTTTCATTTCTTTTTCTGTACGAATATCGTTATTAGTGTATTGCTTTTCAAACACAATACCGCTATAAGCATTGATAAGTGGACTTTCTACCTTTACAGATATTTCATGTTTAACTTCTTCGTCAGTACCCTCAGGACGTTCTGTCCATTCAGATTTTCCATATAAACGAGTAGTAATATCTTGAATAGATTCTTCGTCCGTGAAGTCTGAGATATTTTTCTTTTCGTACAGTAACGCACCCGTATTTTTACCTAATCTGTTCACTACACGAACATCATATCCGTTAATGACTAATTCCCCTTGCCAACGTTTCACGATATCTTTGAATACGTCTAATGCATTGTAGAGCTGGTTAGGATTATTCTCTCGCTCTTCGGCATCTTGCGTATGATAATCGTGCATATCTGTAATATTTGATGTAAACGTGAATGGTGTGTCAATCAATAGGTTATTCACAAACATATTCATCGCTGCTTGACCGCTTAATCCTCTGATAGTTAATGGTCTGATCAATTTATTACGCATATCAGCATAAAACAATGGCCACGCTTCGATTGAAACATGGTCCATATATTTCACACGGTCCATAATCCTAAAAGGTTGCATACCGTCTGGCGTATGTACTTTGACAATTTTATCTTTTTCGATGATTTTATATATCCCCTTATCATCTAAAGGATGATTGAAGGTAACAAAAAAGCTGTCATTGATCATGTTATCAACAACAACTTCGTAAGCTTTATTTAGTGGCTGACCGTTATAGGTAAAGTCAGTCACTGTACTATCATATATGTAAATTATAGCCAACCCCACCTTTCTAAAATTTCTACACGGTCAATGCCACTACCTAAAGTTATTGTATTTGTACTCTCAGCAGGAATTTCGAAAAAGTCCCCACGCATAATATTGTTCGCCTGAGCATTATTTCTGTCACGAACATCTTGTTCTAAATATTTGTTTTCAATGGTTAGCTTATCGATCAGTTTGGCTATGTATACCGTTTGATTCCCAATTTTGATATTCGTTTGTGTATTCGATGTACCGAACACTGTAATCAATGGATACATTGGTGCATTCGTGTGATTAGTTATTTTATCACCCGTTTTATAAGTCCTCGTTGTCTGATTGAGTTCAAACCCAAAAGGTGATAGTTTAAAAGTAATTTCCAATATAAAATAAGGTTTACCATCTCTTTTAGAATCTTCTATTACCACATCTAAAATTTCATAGAAAACATCTGGCTCATCACTTGATATTAAAATACCATTATCTTTTGCCCACTTTTTGACAACTCGTAACTGCGCTACATTAGTTGTATAGCAGAATAATTTATATGATTTTTCAATTGGTGCCCAAGCTTCTACTTCGGTCTTGATAGAACTTGTAAGATAATCTGTTTCAACAAACTGGTTCTTCTTTCTTGCATAAGTAAAACCACCGTTTTCAACTACGACAGTTTCAAAAGGAAAGTCTAATGTTGAAGAACCATTAACTTTAATTTGATTAATTTCCATTAGCCTTCACCTCCAATACGCATTACACTACTTCTTTTTGTGCTATTATTCATCAAATTATCAATGTATGGATATGTATTTTTTGCAACTTCTTGACCATCTATTTTTAACTGATTATGAATAACCTTACCTTCTTGAATGCTATCGTTAATTCGTTCTAAAAGTGCTTCTAACGGTTTTAAATCAATAGTTGGCATATTAACATTAGTTGGTACATTAGCTCGTTCCAAACTAGTGGAATCTCTAATAAACTGAGCATCATTTGTTATACCAACACCATCTGCGTATTGTGGTAAACCAGGAAACATCGTGGCAGTACTTGCAGCTTTCAATACTTTCGAACCACGAGGTAAGTCCATAATGACGTTTCGTCCTGTAGGTATGTACTGTGTCCCATCCGGATACTCAATCATTTCACGGAATCGTGAACCTTTCTGGTCATTGACTATAGCAAAACCACCCGGGTGGTAGTTGGTACCTCGTTCATATCCGAAGAATGACTTAACCTTGCCCCATGCTCCGGCTAGCTTAGCTGTAAATGTAGTCGTTTTGGATGTCGGTACTGAACTTATTGCACCCCTTGCAGATGCAGCTGTACTAGATACACTTTCACTAGAATTAAAGTTTGTCTGTTTGCTTGTAGGTACACTCGAATGCGCGCTTCTAGCACTGCTAGCTTTAGAACTAACTTGTTCACTAGATCCAAAGTTAGTATGCTTACTCGTCGGTACACTAGCATGAGCTCCCTTGGCGGAACTTGCGTTTGCTGATACTTGTTCCGATGCACCAAAATTCGTGTGCTTACTTATAGGTACACTACCGATTGCGACGTTCACATTTCCAGCAACTGGAGTTAGACTCTCTAGTGCAGTAAAGAACGTATTTCTAGCTTCTGGAACTGATAGAATATTGTTAGTTGCGGTGGCTACACCATCTGCTGTTTGGTCAGTTGCATGCAGCATCTTTTCAGCATCCGGCAATTGCATAAATTCTTGTACAGTCTCAATAGCTTGTTGGCCATTGTCCTGGCTATCAACTACTAATTTCTTATACTCTTCGGCGGACATAACGCCCCATTGTTCAAGCAATTTACCGATTTTATCAGTAGCATCATCCGCATTGGTGTCAATCGATGCAAATTTATCTACAAACTCAGCGTTTGACCATAACCCCATAGACTGAATTCCATTTGCAACTTCTGGATCTACTTCACCTTTTAATACTGCTGATTTATCCTCGACTGGTAAATCATTCCATTTGCCTAAATCTTGCAGAGCTTTTTCTAAATCTTCGCCATTTTGCACTTGATATAGTAACTCTTTTTCTTCAGCAGTTAGATTATTCCAAATGTCTAATTCAGTTAATAATTCTTCAATTTTTTCCACCGAATAGTCGGTATCAATATCCAAATTTTTAGGTGGGAGTTCCTTAGCACCATATCGATCCAAAGCTTCTATAACAATATTCATTGCTTCTTCAGTAGTTCCTGCATTTTTTAAATTCTCAATTGCTTCATCATTTAAGATGCCCATTCGATTCATTGATTCAATTGCAGTCTTACTGGTTAACAATTCCATGTTATCGCCCAACATCGCCATCAATTCATCGTTTTCAGTTAATGACTCACCGGTTGCTTCAGAAATTTTATTCAAGCTAAGGATCATCGACAATGCTTCACCTTCGGTTAGTTCTCGTCTCCCCTTAGCAGCATTCGTTAAAATTTCAGTGATAGATTGTTGAGAGGTCTGAATTGCATAAATTTCATTTTGAGTTCGTGCGTTTATCGCATCGACTTCTTGTTGGTATCGTTCTGGGCTATACATTTCTTTTCGTGCTTCTAAAGCATCCAATTCAGCTTGTCTGCGTTCCTGTAAAGAAGCGATAGTTTGGGTAGTAACACCTTCAACTGCTTGGATTTGAGCAGATGCCCATTCTGGAGTCACTTTGATATTATCTTCTAAAGCACGCATTACTTCCGAGCTAGCATTACCTAGCATCGTTCCATAATTATTAAACGCTTCAGATACCCTTGCGATTTCTTCTTCAGATGCACCAAATTCTTTCATTTTTTGGTTAACTTCATCTAATTCTAAAGTAAATTGTTTGAAGAGATCCCCTTTAAAGAATTGATGTTGATTATTAATCAAACCTTCATCAAACATTGCATCAAGTGAATTCTGAATATCTGCATTCGCTTTTTGAATATCTTTAGCAGCTTGCTTATATGCTTCAGCACTCGCTTCTGCGCCATCAACCGCTATATTTCCGACTTCTTTCACCGAATCGATACCAGAAGTAACGCCATCAAACCAACTTTGATAAGCACCATCTGTTTCTTTTACAGATTCTTTCGCTCGCCTTTGTGGTTCTGTTGCTTCATGGTAAATGGCATAACCAATCCCACCAATTGCTGCAACAGCTAATCCTGCACCTAATACCCATGGGTTAAATGCTGTAGCACCTAAGCCAGATACTTTTCCTGCTTTACTACCAACATCATCAAGACCTTTACCAGCATCTAAAGCACTGTCAGCGATATCTTTCATTGCCTTTTTACCAGCATTATTAGACATTAAGTTGATTAAGCCTTTACCTAGCTTACCAACACCGGTGGTTAATTTACCGAAAACGAATATTCCCTTACCCGCTATTGTAAGTACTGGTCCAGCTGCCGCTGCAATACCAGCCCATTTTAAGATATTATTTTGCTGTTCTTCTGATAATTCGCTAAAGGATTCAACAATTCCGGTTATATATTCAACACCATCATTGAAGATGGGTAGTAACTTCTCGCCAACTGTAATTGATAATGTTTCTAATGAACCTTGTAATTCTTCCCAATTACGTGCTGATTCACTCATTTGAGAATCCGCCGCTTCTTGAGCAGCAGTTGCATCTTCAGTAGCTTTCTTATATTCGCCTAATCCTTCAGAACCTTCATTCATAAATACGGTAGCTGCACGAACGGCATCACTACCGAAAATAGTAGCCATCGCTTGTTGTTGCTGCTCTTGAGATAGTCCAGTGAATCCATCTTGTAACTCTTGGGCAACTTCCGTCATTGATTTCATATTTCCATCAGCATCATATAGATTAATACCTAAATCAGCCATTAGTTCTGATGCTTTAGAAGTCGGTGCTGAAAGTCTTTGAAGCATTGATTTAAGTGAAGTACCAGCATCCGAACCTTGAATACCGGCATCCGCCATCGCAGCAATTGCAGCAGTTGTATCTTCAACTGACCATCCTGCCGTGTTGGCTACTGTACCAACCTGACTCAAAGCTTGACCCATAGATTCCACACTAGCGGTAGATGCATCCGCACCTCCGGCTAAAGCATTAGCGATTCGACTTGAATCCTCAGCTTCAATATTAAACATGTTCATCCCTTGAACAGTCATTTCGGCCGCATCCGCCAAAGCAATATTACCCGCCGCTGCTAAGTCCATTGCAGTCTTTAGACCACCAGCTTCAATTTGAGCGACACTCATACCACCTTTAGCCAATTCAACCATAGCTTCGCCTGATTCTTTTGCACTAAAAATAGTATCTTCACCCATCTGAATAGCTAGTTCTCGCAATCGACTCATTTCTTCGCCTGAAGCTTTAGAAGCGTATTGTAACTGGCTCATAGAATCTTCGAAAGATATCGCTGTCTTAACTGCTGCCGCACCTAATCCGATGATTGGAAGTGTGATACCCGTGGTCATTTTGCCACCAATATCAGCAACCCCTTGACCAAATTTAGATATCTTTTCGCCACCAGTGACTAAATGATCACTGGCTTTATTTAGAACACCAGTCCAACCTTCTGTCTCAACCTTAGTACGAGCGATTTCGCCTGCTGTATTCTTTAATTGGTTTTGATAATTGAATAATTGGGATTCTGCCTGTTTCAGTTGACCAGCTAATTTTTCAGTTTGAGCGGTAGCCTTTCCGTCAACAAATGATCCTTCGTAAGATTTTTTTAGTGAATCGACTTGTTTCTTTTGAGCTTCGATGACTTTAGTTAAGCCTTTGAAATTAGCTTCTAGTCCTTGCATTTTGTTTCCGGCTAATTTGGCTGCATTCATTTCAGCTTTCATTGAATTAGCCCAAGTCTTTACTTCTCTTTTTGAAGATTGTAGACCTTTACCAAAATCGGAACTATCCAATCCTAATTCAATAATCATTTGTCCTAAAGGTGCATTCCCTGCCATATTTTACCTCCTTTCCTAAATTGTTTTGATAAAGTCTGCTAAATCAACCGCATCTTGCTTAGTGGATTTTTGACTAAATAGCACGCCCATTAGCATGTCGTAATCAGTGTCTAACACTTCATTAATTGTGTAGCCATCTATACCCTTAACGATGTTTCTAACTAAGCTGTAGAGATTATCTAAAGCCTCTTTAGCGGTTATTTTTCCGCTGTCTCTTCTTTTTTTGGGTCTGGTTCTACGCCTAACACTGCCCAAATCTTTTGTTGGATTGCTTCTTGGAAATCACGAGCATCTAGTCCATCTAATAAAGCTTCTGGTGTCACACGTTCGTCATCAAATAGACCAGCGACAAATTCAAGTTTTTTAACCATAACATCCAAACCTTGTTTAATCTCGCCCTCTTCAATCGCTTTTTCAATTTCCACCCATTCAAATAATTTTCGCATTGGAATATCTTTCTGAATAAATGTATTAATGTTGCCTTTTTCATCTTTTAATTCTAATCGTAATTCTTTTGCCATATTTTTAACCTCCAAAAAATAGGCTACTCCATATGGAAGTAGCCGTTAACTGTTGTAAAATTATCCTACTGGTAATGTTGTTGGGAATACTTGTTTTTCTAATTTTGTGATTGATTCTTGCGCATCCCCCACATATTTACCAACTACTTGACCAAATGATTCGCCTTCTTTAGTATCTTCAATTGCGCTGAATACATAAGTTTCAGCTTCAGGCGTAAATGCTTCATTGTTCAAAGTATTTAGTGTGATTGATTCTTTTGAGATTTTTCCTTTAAAGAAACCTAGCATGGCTTTTTCTCCTTGTAAGTTTCCTGACTCAAGCATGATCGCTACATATGGTGCTTCAGTATCATTACCAATATATGAAATGCCTTCTGAGGTCGTTTTATAGCCTAGAATTTTATCATTTGCTGCATCTGGTAAATCTAACAAGCCTAAGTTAACTGATACGTCACCAGTACCACGTTGCGATACGTAGTAAGCAATATCTGAACCGTACACTCGAGTTGCTTCTTTAGATAATCCTGTAATTTCTGCTGTGGTAGTTGCACCTTTCTCAGCCTTACCTTCAACAATAATTTTTTCAGTTACTGTACCATCTGATCCAAAAATACCGATGGTAGCACGTTTAAATCCTACTAATGTCATTTTATTTCTCCTTTAATAATTCGTTTCGTATAAATTAGTAACTTTACGGTATCTTCTGACATCAACAAATCGTTGAACATCGTCTAGATACTCATCCAATCCAAATTCCAGTTGACCAAAACCTAACTCCCACATTAATTGCTTAATGCGATATGCTAGTTCTTTTACTTGCTTGCGATTACCACCTTCAACACTCAATTGATAAGTCATCTCAATTGCCAGTTCTTGATTAGATCCATAGATAGCTGGTATTGGTGTTGAAAAGGGTCTGATAATAATAAAAGGTGTGACCATTTCATCATTATCGTTGTGCGTATAATAGCGTATACGACCTTTAACTTGTTCTTGTATAATCTCATCATAATTCAATTCATCATAAATTATATCCAGCATGTCTAACATCTATTTCACCAACTCACTTAAATTTTCACGCATATTTGACAAGAATTGATTTCTTGAACCATCAATATACCCTTGGATTACACCCATTCCACGAGGACTGTACGAACGTCCATGACGAACATAGCCAAATTCGTTTAAATGAATTAACTTATACCTTTGCATTGGCCCACGCCAGCCAACCTTAGCAATATGTCTACCGCTAGAGTTTTTAGTCGCTCTACCATGGGTTGTTTCTTCAACCGTAGCCCCTGTATCCTTGTATGAACTGATAGCTTTAGCCAGTCCCTCAGTATATTCATCTGCTGCGGTATTAATCGCTTTATTGACGATACTTGAGACACGCCTTTCAGAAAATTGCTTTTCTAAATTAGCAACAATTTCATCAGCACCTTTGATTTCAAAATTAAAGTCCATTACGCATCCGCTCCAAGCAGAACCGTAATGAACTCACTATTTTGAACATCCGGACGAATATCAGTAATATTCCACTGCATGTTTTTATACCTAAAATCATCGATAATAACTACATGATGAGACTGTGGTTGATAGTCAGTTAACGGGTCTCGAATTTTAATCGTGATACCCTGTTTCACACTCGTACTATGCATAATTTCCAAGTCCTTCATCGATGGGTTGTATACTTCTGCATAGCAATAAAACAATTTAGTTAGTCCAGTTTGATTAGGTTCTGGACCACTCGTTTTTGATTCATAGAAACTTACTGGTGTACGCAGTTCCCCGATATCTGTTACAGGTTTCTTATACGGTCGATTCATCATCTTGCATCAACTCCTCACCATTTAGTCTTAGTGATAAGTCAAAAATACGAGATTGGAAGTTCTCGTAAAAGAACTCTAAATTACCCGTATAAGCGTATCTCGCACGATTAAAGACAAGCTCCTTCACTTCCCTATCCAGCAGACTACCGCCCACCAGAGACAAGATATCAAGCTCTGATGCGCCAAGTAAGTCTGTTAAGTAGTCATCTTCAACAGAATGGAATATACGCATGTAAGTTTTGAAACTTTCTAGCAATGGCGTATCAACCATATTCATCACCTACTTTTCAGTTTTTGGTTCATCCAATCGCTCTAAGAAAGTATCGTCTAAGTTTTCAGCTACTTCCGTAGAACGTTTAACCGTCATCTCGATTTCATCATTTTTGTTATAAACTTTACCGTTTTTAATATCCTTAAAATCTTTTAAAACTTTATATTTAGCCATCTATTTCACCTTACCCTTCTGGTAAAGTTGCTGGTTCAGCTAATGTCCAAACTGCAGTTGCTTTACCATCTTTTGCTTTACCGTAAGCAAATTGTTTAGCAGTGTATAAATCTAAATCTTCTAATGCGAATGTTTGGTCGAACTTACGTAAAGTAATACCACCACCAATGTACGCATCGTAACGAGATTTAACAAACGATACTGCCGTACCTTTTTCCTGGAAAACAGATTCAACAATATTGATGTTGAATGGCACTGCATTTACATAAACACCATTTGCATTTAAGATAGTAAATTTCGCTTCGATATCTGCTTTATCTTCTGAAGAAACTACTAGGTATAATTGACCTGCAGTATTAATTGCTTGTCCATTAGATTTAGTAGAGTGGTACTTCTTAATATCTTTAAATTCTTGAATGATTGAATCTGTATTGGCAAATGATAAAGTCCCTTGAGCTGTTTTAACTGGATAAGTCGTCACGCCACCAGATACAGTACCATTATCGATATCACGGTTTAAACCAATCGGTTTATCATTACCATCACCAGATAGGAATGCTGCTTCTAAAGCAACTGCAAATGCTTCAGTGATTTGCAAGCGAACAAAACGTTCAATCCAGTTAACAGATAAATCTGCTAAGTCTTTTGGAACAACAACAAATGCTGTTAACTTGTTTTGAATCGCAACTTCATCGCTGAATGTCGCATCTAATTGACCCTTGATTTCATCGAACACTTTACCCCAAACCGCTTGGCCAGACGTTTCAGAACGTAAGAATTTCAAGCGAATACCAGCGGATTTTAAGCCGATTGCATCTAGTAATGGATGTTCAGTTGTTAAATCTTCGAAGATTTCATCAATTGTTGTTTCTGGTAATAATTTTTCTTCTTTATAACCAACCTCAGTATTGATTTCATTAAAGAATTCATACGTTTCTTTGCTCATTTTAGCCTTGTTGATGTTAGCAGCTTGGTCAACTTGAAGATTAACTTCTTTCTTAGCTTCATCCATTACATCTTCAGCTAATGCATTAATCATATTTAAATAAGCGTCACCTTGTGCCTCTTGATCAGCGCCATTTTTTACAGCATTAATAAATTCCTCGCGTTTAGAAGCGAAGTTTGTCATAGATTTTAATTTAAACATTTAATTTTTCTCTCCTTTAATTTTGTACTAAAAAAGGAACCGTTCAAAACTTTTAGCTTTGGGTTCCTCTTTCTTGTTATTTTCAATTTCAACATCAAAATCAGCTTTTAGCTTTTCATAAATCTTGTCCACAATTTCATCAGTGTTTACTTGAACACTAGCCATTGGTAGCTGTTTATCATTCCGAACTTTATCAATCACGTTTTGAGGGATGATACCATTCGTTAATCCGTTTGCTACAAGTTCAAATACTGGTGTCGATTCAGTGTATTCAATTACTTCATCAACAAATCCGTATTCTAATGCTTTATCAGCATCCATCCACGTTTCTTTGTTCATCAAAGCTAACGCTTCTTCTTTAGCAATTCCAGACTTACCAACATATGCATTTGCAATTGCTGAGTTAGCCATTTGTAATGCTTCGCTAGCTGCATCCATTGCATGATAGTCGCCTTGCGCACCAACTGAAGCATTATGAATCATAATACGTCCGACTGGTGACATCTTAACTTTATCTCCAGCCATCGCAATAACTGATGCTGCAGAACCGGCCATTAATACTTCTACCGTTACATTTCCCGGGTAGTTTTTTAAATCTGAGTAAATTTGATTACCTGCATCAACATATCCGCCATAAGAATTAATTTCAATAACTACATCATCAGTCATATCAGCTAATGTATCAGAAATATCTTTAGGACTAGTTGAATCCATATCAAATAAATCATAAATCCATTTATTATCATTAGTTACAATTGTACCGTGTACTTTAATTTTCTTCACTTATTTCCTCACCCCTTTCATTATTCTGATATTCAGTGTAATTTTTCGTGATATAGTGTTTATCCATCATGGGGTCATCCACTTTATCACGTCCTAGTTCTTCTAGAATGTCATTAGGACTAAAGACTCCTGAAGCTACCAACTTATCAATCTGAGTAGATAACTCAAAAACATCTGTAGTCAGTACGTTTGAAATAGTTAATCGTAATCCCTTTTGATAATCTGATTGAGATATCATTAAACCATTCATCTCATCGGTAAGCATTTTAATCAGCGGATTAACCACATTTTCTTTGTACAACTTTTTATTTTGTTCTAACTCTAGTTTATCTCCAAACACTAAATTTGATGGTATTCCGACTAATTCAGCAACTTCAGCAGTCATCGCATAACGCGCACTATTTAAATCGCTAAAAGGTATATTACTTGAATTCCCTTTATTAGAGAATTCTTCAATATCCATGCCATTTGGTGTCATAACATAAGCTGTTTCTTTAGTATCAAAAATTTTGAACATATTATTCAAATAACTTTGGACCTGCTCCGTCCGTTCTTTAGCATCTGCAAAAGTACCGGTTTTGTTAATAGAAACAGAACCACGGACTTGACCGTTACGCCAAACTGATTTTAGTAATGAATTAAATAAGTCCGCATAATCTTCAAAAAGACCATCAATCATTTTAGACAGTTGCTCATTACCATATTTTAGATATAGAACTTCAGAACGAATAAATGGTCTCTTATAGGTATATTGACCAACAACCACATCTGTAAATCGATAGTCATATAAACTTATAGAATCATCTTTAACAAATGAATCTGCAATCAACATCTGATCATCGTCTGACATAATAATCAAAACCTCATTATCGAATAACAACTTATAGAACGCTTTTTGCCAAAATTCTGTAGCATTCTGATTTCTATTAGGCCGTACATTTAACTTGTATTCCCAATCGTGGGTAAAATCATCATCTTTACCATCCGGTGTCTTGATAATGAATTTAGCAGTAGACATTGTTCTTGCAACATAATTCACGACTTTATCAATGGATGTTTGTTTTAAATAAACACGCTTCGTGTGATCATCAATCGGATACTCATAACCAATCAATTCTACTTTATTTATTCGGTTCTTAATTGATTCCCATAGTCCCAAAATTTCCCTCCTTTCTAATATTGTAATTGGCTAACCATATCGAAAAATTCGTCTAAATCAGTCTGGTCGTCCAATTCATTAGCACGATACATTGCATGTACCAAAGCTTGGAATCCATCAGTTTTACGCTTCACTTCTTCTTTTTTATCGAAAATTTTACCGTTAGATGTTTCTTTTACATACACATTATTGGTGTACCAACGCATCAGAGGATTATCTTCGAATATGATTTTATTATTTGCGAATCCATCTTCAATTCTTGGTGCAACAAGCGGATGAATAGATTGCGGACGTTTAATTAAATCGACCTCAAAACCTTCCTTTTCAAGTAAAGGCCTTAATATATCCAACTTAAAGTTATCGGCCACAATTCTTTCAACGCCATATTTTTCTCTAGCATTTACAAACCACTCCACGATATGCATTGGATCAAGAGATGGCTCATCAATAACTGACATGAGTCCTTGTTTTTCCCAAGCTTTTATGGGGGCTTTCTTGCTTCCGCCCAATGCATTTGCTGAATTTGAATAACCATAATGAATATCAACAAAATGTTTAATAGCGAATGAATGGGTTTTGAATGCATACTCTTCTCCTTTTTTAAATAAAAGTCCACATGCTGCAAAATCTCGAACAGATCCATAATCAAGCGATCCAATAGGTTTTAATCCGTCTAAATCAAAAAATGGTCGGTTAGTTGCTAGTAACTCTTCTCGACTAGCAACGCTATGTTCAGAGTCACCCTCAATTACGTTCATTCGTTTTGTAACAAACATAGGTCGTCCAGACGGCTCATAGGTTAAGTCTGCATACTCATCTTCCATCGTTTGAAGCAATCGTTCCGCACGTCCTGTTAATGGTTTCTGTAGAGTAGGATTAGCTTTCTCCCACAAATCTGGACTATCCATCTCTTTTATATCATCCAACTCACAAATAAATGGAAAATGGCCATTAAATGGTGCATCACCGTTTAAAATATTTGTTGCACGATCATAGAGCATATCGAAATAGCCTTCTCTAATGAATCCTTTCGTACCAATGAAAAATTGTCTCGGATTTGGTTTCTTACCAAGACCACCAGTAAACACTTTTACCAATTCTGAATTCTCATATTCGTGGAACTCATCGAATATCAACGCACCTTCACGACCACCATCTTTTGTTTTGGCATTGGAGGTGTGGTACATAATTTTAGATTGTGTTTCTTGACTAATAATCTTGCTTTTCCAAGGTTCAAACTCACCAATAGGCTCATCTTCAAAAGTAGTATCACGAGTATTAACTGCTGACAATCTAGGGTCTTTGATTATTTTGTTATAAATTTCTTCAAAGGAAGTTTTTGCTTGATGTTCCGAGTTGGCCACAATTGAGACATCATATTCTTCAATTCCATGCAAACTTGATGCCAAGAAATGAGCCATTGTTGATATAAAACCATTCTTACCAGCACCACGGCCCATAACCAAGATGAATATTCTAAATACTGGTGTGTCATTAGAACGCTTATAAAAGAAAACAAAAGAAGCGAGGAACTTTTCCCAATCATCTAAGGGATAGTACCATCGCTCACTAAAATTAATATAATCTTCAATTTGCTGGTCATCAAAGTAATACTCATTATCTTTGGATAAGATATCTCTTTTTAACCACTCCACTAATTGAACCCGTTTTTCATTGAATACCAAATAACCTTCTTGAAATAGTTCCAAATAAAAATCAACATGTTCTGTACGCAACATAGGCTAACCACCCAACAAGTTTTCTCTCGCTGAACTTTTAGCTTCTTTTGGCAATAATTCAGTTAGCTGCTTAATAATATCTTTATAAGTTTTATCTCGATTATCATAATTTTCAACAATCGGTCGTTTTCGGTCGTATGGAATTTGGTCTTTTGATTGACTAAATCGCTCGTACTCTCCATTCTCCAAAATATCCTTCCAATTGTCATCCAAAAGGATACGTAGTCGAGCAGCTTGAATGATTAAACCTTCAGCAATATCTAGTTGCTCTTTTGGTATATTTTTGAAAATTTCACGTAATCTTAGTTCTTCAATTTCAGAACGATTTTCCATTTCTTCTATACGGTCATTGATTAAATAAAGCAAGGAAACATCTAATGCTTTAGCGATATTGTTTAATGTTTCTATACTCGGTGAATTGTTTCCTGTTTCAATTTTTCGATAATAAGATTCAGAAATATTTGCTGATTCAGCCAGCTCTTTTTGAGTTAATTTATGTTCATTTCTTAGTCGTTTAATACGTGTGTTAATATTCAATTCCAACCATACTCAACCTCCTTTCTTCAAACAATTAATATGGCGGGGGATAGGGGTGCTAGAAACGGTTACGACCGTGCAAAAGACCCTTCCCACCGGTTTCCTAGAATGGCTTTGTATCAACCTTTTCGACCGGGGGTACCCATTACCAAAACTCATCGTTCCATTTTATATTTTTCGTTTTCTCGCGATAATTAAAGCGATTATGACGTTTGTTATGGCAATCTTTACACAGTGTTCTTAAATTAGATTCATCAAGTGCAAGTTCAGGATAGTCTTTCAGCTCTTTGATATGATCTACTTCAAGGACTGAGTCTAATTGACTAGTAACCTTACCATCTCTCTTACACCACTGGCATTCATAGTTATCGCGCTCTAATATATAAGCTCTCATCATTCGCCAATCAGAACTTGTATAGAATATTCGTCTAGCTTTCTTACTTGAAGTATCTAAGATAGTTATCACATCTCCTTTGCACTTTAGCTAATGCTTGACTGCATGTCAGTCAATCCAAGATAATGGATCACTCCCCTTATTCATCTGCATATCGCTACACATATCAATCACCTCACGACGTAATAAAAAGCCACCCATCACTCGTAAGTGTGCCTATTTTTAGGCTGGGTAGCTATTGATGCTATTTTTATTACTCAAAACTACACAACCCCCAGAGTTATCGAGTCCAATCAAAATGTAAGGCCGTTTGCCCACCCGGTTTTAGGACAATCGCATAAGTAGCTACCAAATGCAATTACTCTATCGACATTGTGCAGTTTTCAATAAGCAACCATACCCGACTGTTGCTACAACAGTATATAGGTTAGTTGCCCCAAGCTTTAAACCGAAACTTGGCTGGAAAGTTTTTTTATAACGCTGTTTACCTTAGGCGTCCCTAACTTATTAAAGCGTAACGGAAATTACTTACTTATACGAATAACCCACATCCTGCATTTTCGTTAATATAGTAACCGAATCAACATGCCAACCTATCGTCCTAGTTGGTGGATATGTTAAAGGTTATTCTGTATAAATAAATAAAGCAAGGTTAGTCAGTGATGATTAAATGTATGATTTATTTGAGCTGACTGTGCCTTGCTATGCTACTGGAGAGTGGTCGCAACTCTCTTACCTGCTAAACATCAGTAGCTTATATATCCACAGGAGGAACCTGCGTTTGCTTTATGCATATTTCCGTATGATAAAGACTTTCCACTAAGGAGGTGGCTATGTGATACCTCATCGCCTAAATATCACAATACCAATATACATCAGATTATTGCCTTAAAAGTCCGCAATTAGTCCAATTCACCTAACTTCCTACCAATTTCTTCAACGACAGTTTTTCTAACTTCAAAACATCTAGATCTTGAGTTTCTAGTAGCCATAGCGATACCGTCCCAAGTTAACGTTCTTGGCTTTTCGAAGTAATATAGTTTAATTACACTATAATCATCTTCGTGCAGCTTTTTTAACACTTCTTCGATGATAAACTTTTGTTCTTCTAGCCTAGCTAATCGCCTATCTTGGTCGAGCGTTACCACAAAGTTTTCAGCTAGACTAGTATTAGACTGTGATTTGCTACCCCCTATATTTTCATCATATTCTCTAACAGGGTATAGAAGTGCTAATCGACGTTTTTTTATTTCGCTATCTAATTTAGGGTAATCTTCTAAAAGTTGTTCAACTCTTTTAAAATCTTTACTTGCCACTCAATCACTCCTATTCGTTTTATCACGTTCTCTCGCTTGCTGTTGCTCCTCAATTACATCGAATATCGTGTTCAGCATTATGAAAATGAATGTACCTACCACAACGATCAATGCGAATGCACTAATGTACAATAACAGTTGTGTTATTAGGTCCATCTATTCCACCAACTTCGCCAACTTATCTGGCTGGAAACCTGTCCAAGTCTCGTTGGCAGTAATAATAACTGGGACCGATTTATAACCCATCCCTTTAACTTCCTCACGATACTGTTCGTTTTCTTCAACGTTCTTCTCAATAAATTCAATACCTCGTTCGCTTAAGTATTTTTTAGTAAAGTTGCATTGCATACAGTCATTTTTAGAATAAATTATTGGTGTCATATTTTAATCTCCTTTATATGTTAGTAAACCATCTTGCGACCAAGCACCCAGCGTCCACCTACATTTTTAAACGTGATGTACTTTTTAGGTGTTGACCTTTTATTATTTCGTTTTACTTTGAATTTGCTATCTGCTTTCAGCAAATCACTTTTTAATATCATTGTTAAATCGATATACATTTTCCATGATTTCACATCGTTTTTCCCGTGTTCAATTTTTTGGTAACTTCCTTTTGAAAGTTCAATCATGTCACCAATCTCTGCAGTAGTTAGATCAAAAAACTGGCGGCGTTTTCTAATTAACGAAATATCCACATCTTTTATAATTTCTTCGTGTCGTAAATATTTATTAATATTTCGTTCACTTCGATAATCTTTACCAAACAAATCAGCTAAACCTTTATCGATTTTAGGTATCATTTCATCTGCAAGTACATTTTTAAACCAAAGGCTTTTGCCAACACCGCAATGTCGTTGCATATCTGCTTGTGTCACACCATACTCAAAAGACAAAATTCTAAATAAATCTGCTTGCGTTACGTACATTTCTTTCCTCCTCTTGCAGCTTTTCAAAAAACCATTCATCAAAATAAATGAAAGTAAGTAGCAAAAATGACCCTATGACCACTACACATGCTATTACTAAAAATAGTAAAAATAATAAAATAACCAATGCATTCACCCTCGACCTTTATCTAAAAACTTAAGGTGTGCAACTAAAACATCAACTACCAATTGATTTCTTTTATATTTAACTTCTAATTCTCCACACGACATGATGACGTAATCCCAGTAATCACTTTCACTAAGTGTTTGACTATTTAGATTCACTGACTCTACCCAATCAGCTAAATCCATGTAAAACTGTCTCATGACCTATACCTCCTCAATCCGGATGTAGATCCCTGGCACTGATCCGTTGACCCAAAACTTTTGAATGTGTTCGCTAACTACTAGTGCATCATCTTTCCAAAATTCGAGGTCTGTCATCACATCAAAAAGTAACTTATTCATGTTATGCGTATCTGGCTTAGTTTTTTTCCAAGCCCCATCTTCATGTCTAGTAGTCGGGAATAGCCACTTAACTGTGCATTGTACTGCTGAGTTAAACGGTTCATCAGGCACACAAGGCGCTAGGTGATTCATCAATTGAGCTCTAGCAGCTTTCAGTGAATCTGGTTCGTAAAATACCGGTTTGCCCTTTATGATTGTTACTTGTTTCTGTTGATGTGTAGTCGTTGGTGGATTCTTCATTGGCATAAAAAACTCAAGCACTTAATCACCTCATTATTTAATATCTTTTATACGTTCTCGGTGCTCTTCCATTTCTTTAATGTCTGTATCTTCGTATTTGACGACAGTTTTAAAGGCACTAGTGAAACAAATCATTAATGCAATCCATCCGCCACCTAGTATGGAGACAATTAGAATAGTCAAAATTGACATTATTTCACCTTCCCACTAAATCTATCTCTTAACTCTTTTAGCCATTGATCACGCCAATAAGGTGCAGCATCTTGAAATGCTTTTAAGACTTCTTGAAAAGTTAAATCCTCAATATGTGCTTCTCTTAAAATTTCTAATTCTGAATTCACAACATATAGTCTATCTGCTTCGATATCTTTAAAATTACCAAACTCGTCATAATCATTTAAGAATGTTCTCCAAACGATATCATCAAACGACATAAACTTTTGATACAATTCCCAAAGCAGCTGTTTACCTGTGTAGATATAAATATCATTTGTCA
This sequence comes from Aerococcus agrisoli, assembly GCF_003797145.1. Taxonomy (GTDB): domain Bacteria; phylum Bacillota; class Bacilli; order Lactobacillales; family Aerococcaceae; genus Aerococcus; species Aerococcus agrisoli. Next base: position 112,833 of record NZ_RKMG01000002.1, read on the forward strand.
TTTTTATACCTCCAAAATTTTTAATATTTTCCGCGCTATTCGCTTCTGCGTGAAATGAGTTAGGGAAATGTCCGGGCAACTCAGCCGGACTTTCCTACTCACGAATTTTAGTTTGCAAAACACTCCATATACTTCCCTTGGGAAGTACTTTTTCATTTCACTGTTTCAAACGTTGATATGACTGGATTTTGCAAGTTTTGAAGAAATTGAAATTTACCCAACTTTTTCACTGTGAAAGTTTTGAAATTGTTGCATCTTTTTCATTTCTTTCAGCGTGAAACTCATGGGACTTTTTCATTTCTTCACTCATCTTGAAATTATGAAATTTACCCAACTTTTTCACTTCAACGTTCTACAATAAATCCATCTACTATTTCAAAATTTTCGTGTTCTTTAACATAACTTCTAATAGTTCTGTCCGATTTTCCCATGGTTTCAGCAGCGATTTTAACATCTACTTTTCCATCTTCAACTAAGTCATCAAACGTTTCTTCAAGTGCTTCTAATCGCAATTGCTTTCTTTCTTCTTTATTATCCTTATTTGCTTTTGGTCCTTTTTTCTGCCAAGGAGCCTTTTCAGATTCCGGCTGAACTTGTTTCAATATTCCACTTTCGTCAATGTTATGAGTAGGATACTCAAACCACATGTCAACTGGCGCAAACTTCTCAAACTCACGTAATGTACCTTCAACCCGCCATGCTGATTTCTTCTTGGCGCGTTGCCCAGCTTCAATAGTAGCCACTACTAATTGCTGTTGGTACTCTTTCAAACCTTGTTTCGCATGATTATCCATGGCCACTACACTTAACTGATCATCACGACTTACCCATGTATCAAAGTAGCCTGGGTTGTAATGTTTGAACCAACGAACAATTTCGTCACATACGGCTCTATCTGCTTGTTGATTCCGGATGCCTTCGTTTACATCAAGTTCAATCAAGTCTAGAATTGCATCCGGGTCACGGGCGAATACGCCTGAACCACTGGCACGATCCATTGAATGTTTACCACCTTGAGCACCTTTTGAATGATGATGAGCATAGATTACTGCAGTTTTTAATGATGTGGCGATTTTGTCAAACTGATTTGTAAAGGCTGCCATATCCTCGGCTGAATTTTCATCCCCTGTTAAAACCTTGTAAATAGGGTCGATGATGACGGCGATATAGCCTTTCTTTTCCGCACGTCTAATCAGCTTCGGTGCTAATTTATCAAGTGGTGCAGTCTTACCACGTAAGTTCCAAATATCGATATTTTGGATATTATACGGTTGTAAACCTAATGCGGTATATACGTCTTTGAATCGATGATAACCACTGGCGTCGTCCAATTCTAAGTTGACGTACAGTACACGTCCTTGTGTACATGGCCAACCTAACCAACGAGTACCTTCAGCAATTGCTATGGCCAACTCGATTAAAGCAAATGACTTACCTGCTTTAGATGGACCAGCAAACAATAGTTTGTGTCCTTGTCTAAGCACACCTTCAATAAGCTCTGGAGCTTTCTCTGGCATGCTGTCCCATACGTCTGATAAAGGCGATGGGTCCGGTAAATCGTCGTTAACTTCTTCAATCCATTCTGACCATTCTTCATATGACGATTTACCAATGTTAGAATCAACAATGAATTGTTTTTTACCATTCCGCATAATTCCAGGCAGTCGACTTAATCGACTAGGATTCTTGTTTTGCGTATCTACTTCTAAACCGTTACGCTGACACACGGTATATAGATGATTCACACGTTCCTTATATTGTGGTAATGAGTTGGCATCTATACGTACAATGGCATGTAAGGAACGTCCACCACTATGTACTAACATGGCGATTGGTAATTCTAATTCTCTAAGCAATGAGTTTTGACGAGCGATTTCTGTATTGTCTGACTCTACTAAGGCATAGCGATAATCTGTAACGTTATCGTTTTTAACACCTTCACCATCTAGTGGATTAAATCTTACCCAAGCACCCGCTTCAGGGTCTGTATCTCCTAAAGCAGCACCTAAGTCGTCACCATATTTCTTGATATCTTCAATAATTTGACCGGCAGTCTTTGAGTAGATACCTTTACTTGGTAAATGCTTACCATCGCCTGTTTCGTATGTACTCGTCACATATCCAACGTAATCATTGGAATCAAATAAGGTATTAATGTAGCGAATGACTTCTTCGTGTGGCTTCCAATTAACTGGCTCATGTACTTCTCTATCTTCAATCCAAGCATCGTCTACAATGCGTAACTCATCTGAAATGACTGAATCCCATGACAATGCGCCACCTTGTATATTGCTGCGTTTTGATTGCCAGCCATTGTCTTTGGCCATTTGTGTAATAGTTGCTCCTGTAATACCTGTATCTTGGAACGTATCCCATTTGAAGTAACATTCTCCAGATTTGTGTCGGCTATCACTGGCTGACCATTCTTCCCAGTCGTGTGCTGTATATCCTTCTGCTTTTAGTGCCATGCCTACGTCTACCCATTCTTGGTATGATAAGCTTGCTGGATCTATTTGGTTTAATGGATCTAATAAATTAAATTTTGGCAAGGTATCACCTACTTTCTGATATAATTTAGTTAATTTAAAATAAGGAGGGGTTTATGTTGAACCAAATTTTTAAAGATTTTAATATAAGGCATAGTGGTACATCTAATGGATTTTTTTGTCCTCATTGCAATGTTTTCTCTGCATCCCAATATATTTTACAAAGTCAGTTTAATCATAAAAACATAGAATATGGGGTTGTTAAGGCTGACTGTAATTCATGTAGAAATACTTCTATTTGGCTAGTTAAAAATATCTTTAATGATACAGAAGAGATCCTTTTATTTCCTAGAAGTGCTAAGAATATCGATCCTGCAAATACTGACATGCCTGATGACGTTAAGAAAATATACCAGGAAGCATCTTTAATTTTAGAAATTTCGCCGAGAGCATCTGCAGCTTTATCTCGATTAGCCATTGAAACTCTTGCATCTAAACATTTAAATGCAGGAGAAGGGTCATTAAACGATATGATTGGTAATTTAGTACGTAATGGTCTATCATCTAGAATCCAAAGAGCTTTAGATGCAGTTAGAGTTATTGGAAATGAAGGTGTACATCCTGGACAAATTGATATATCAGACGACAAGGAAATTGCTCATACATTATTAAAATTGATTAATATTATAGTTGAAGATCAAATTACTAGAGATAGAGAGATAGATGAAATATACAGTTTAATCCCTGAAAATAAACTTAGAGGAATAGAAGGTAGAGATGCTAACTCTAATCAATAAAATCCTTCTCAAATAGTAAATTTCCTTCAACATCCCAATATTGTTTTGTGTACCGAATAGGATTTGATTCAGTTCCGTCTCCAACTCTAAAAATAATTTCAATGACTTCTTTAATTTCCACAATTTCTGGAGAAGTCTGTAGTCTTGCGATATCCATATATTTTTTCATTTGCCCTCCTAACTAGGCTGATAAATCTCTGCCTGTGCCTTTGAGTGAATGCTTCGCCATTTGTTTGCAGCGATTTGATCTATTAATACTTTTGCCTGGTCAAATTTCCAGTTGGCCACATTGTTGTAGCCACGCTGTTCAAGTTGCCTAATCTGTTTAGGTGTTGATAAATCTTGTTGATTACGGTAATTGACACGTTTAAGTAATTCATCCGCTTTACCTTTAGAATCAATCGAAGTCTGGTCAATCCCGGCTTTTTCTATTTGATTCAATTGTTCTATAGTTGGTGGATCTAGTTCTTGACCAAACATCGGAACATAATTCTGTAAATCCTTATCTTGAATCTGCATTTCAAACTGAATTGGGTCTACTAATCGTTTTTTCTTTGTCCGTAACTTTTCAAGTTGTTTAGCTAATGCTTCTTCACGCTCATTCGTAACGTCTTCGGCAGCTTCCTCGATAATTTCTTCAATATTGACTGGTTCATCTGATTCTTCAATCTTCTCTGTTGCCCTTTTAGCCACTTCTACATCTTCAGCGATTAAATGTGCCGGGTGTACTAGCTCATGTCGGTCTGTATGCCATAAGAAATCTAGTAACAATAGCTCTGACTTACCTGGATATAAACGTGTACCACGTCCAACCATTTGACTGTATAAACTACGTACTTTAGTTGGTCTAAGAACTACAACGCAATCAACTGCTGGACTATCCCAACCTTCTGTCAAAAGCATTGAATTACATAAGACGTTGTATTTACCATCGTCAAAATCTTTTAAAACTTCATCACGATCTTTTGAATTACCGTTAACTTCTGCAGCTTTAAAACCTTTTTGATTTAACAATTCAGTAAACTTCTGACTTGTCTTAACTAGTGGAAGAAATACTACTGTTTTACGGTCTCTTGCATGTTCAACCATTTCATCGGCAATTGCTTCAAGGTATGGATCTAATATATGTCCAACTTGAGTAGCGTTAAAATCTCCCGCAGTCTGCTTCACACCTTTTAAATCTAAATGAATTGGTAAAGTTAACGCTTTGATTGGGGTTAAATAACTCGATTTAATCGCTTTTGGCAAAGTGTATTCGTATGCTAATGAATCAAACAACTGTCCTAGATTCTGCATATCTCCCCGGTCTGGTGTGGCTGTCACACCTAGCACGTTTGCCGACTCAAAATGCTTTAATACGGTCTGATAAGTTGATGACAAAGTATGATGCGCTTCGTCCACAATAATCACGTCAAAGTGATCTGGACTAAATCGACTTAACCGCTTAGCTTGCGCCATTGATTGCACACTACCAACTGTAATCCGTGTCCATGAACCGATAGACGTTTCTTCTGCCTTTTCCTTAGACACTGACAACCCTGTCGACTTCTCAATTTTATCTGCTGCTTGATTTAACAATTCACCACGGTGTGCCAGGATAAGCACTCGCTTACCCTGTCTAACCGCTTCTTCTGCGACCTTACTAAAGACGATTGTTTTCCCTGTACCAGTTGGCAATACTAGCAACGTTTTTTTGTGGCCAACATCCCATTCTTGAAATATCCGCTTAACGGATTCTTCTTGGTAATCTCTAAGTTTCATAATTACCTCCTAAAATTGGAACCCTGGATTGCCACCCTGTGGCTGTTGTTGTGGTGGTGTTTGTTGTGTTGGTTGTTGTACAGGCGCTTGTTGTTGTGGTGTCCACCCAGCCTGTGCTGGTTGTTGAGATGGCTCTAAGAATCGCGTAATACGGTTGTTTTTACTTTGATTACCATCTTTCTTGGTATATTCATTAACTTCAATTTCACAGCGCCCAGTAGCGCCGACTACGTAATTCCAATTAGGTGTTAAAGGTTGCCCTGGTTGTTTTTGTCCGATTGCGATAAAGAATTCTGAAATCTTAAATTCAGTTTTAGTGTGTAAAATCAAACGTTCAATTACTGTTGTATTCCCTTGCTCCCCACCAAAGATCTTGATATGTAATTCAGCTTGTGGTGATACGTCACGAATAGATGATTTTTCAGACGGCTGATATTGACCTCGTTCCATCTTTTCTACTTTGAATTCATATTCGCCAGCATCTAGCAGCGTAAATGATGATTCTTTTGTAATTTGGCTATCCCAAGATAATGCACCTTCAAAGTTGTTGTTTGTCATATTTAAAACTCTCCTTTTTTGATTTGAATTAATGTGTCATATAGTTCTACGTCGCCTTTAATTAGGCATTTAGCAATAGCTTTATCTAGCTGTCTTCTGAATTTAATTCCTGATTGTGCGATGTTCCATATTCTCTTAATTTCGCTTAGGTTAAATTGTTCAAAACGTATCCGCGTTAGTTTATTCATAAATGCGTTATCTTCTTGAACGCTATCAGTTTCTTTATTTGCAGTAGCTGTACGATTATCTACACTACTTAATCTCTTATTTGAAACTTCTTTATACGGCATCCGCATACTAACCACCTACTCTAATATCCATATTGCTTACTGTTTCAGACGGATTAGCATCATTCACTTTCACAAATAAATCTATTAGCACTTGCGGGTTAGCTCTTATTTGATGCACGACTTCCATCACACCGTCCCAGTTGCTTGCAAGTCCTCCGGTAAAGTATTCAGGCGTTGAATTCGCAATGTTCTCAAACGGTGTATTGATTGGGAAATGTCCACGGACACCCATAACCCCGCGAATCTCATCGTCTGAAACGTCATTTGCATTCATTAAATCTGTTAATTCTTTCGGTAATGCTTGGTGGTGTTGAATACCGAATGCAGTATCTACTTGCTCGTTTACTGCTGCTATTTGTTCCGGTGTTTTTTGAATAGCTTGACTTGCAAATGGATCGGGAGCTGATTCTGCTTGAGTAGGTGCTACAGTTTGTTGCGCAGGCTGTGTGACAGGCTCTGTTTGTACTTGCTGTTGTGGAGTATTATCTTGATTTAGATTCGGTACCACATGCGCAATTGAGCTGTAGTCTAAAGGTAGACTTGGTGCTAAACCAAAACGATTTTTAGCATCATATTGTGGCGAATGCTCTGTATATATTTTGCGTTGGCCACCTTGTGCTGCATATTTGTTGCCCATCCCTTCACGTTTGACAACCGTTACGTCATAGTTAAGGAATAACACCATGTCTGCCCATTCCTTTGTCACACCCGCAATATGGCCATTAGAACGCTTAGATAATTTCAGCTCATAACGATCATATGCACCTAAGTCTGTTGGATCCTCAAACTTCTTGATTTCTGAATGAGCTGTTAACACGACGTTGATACCTTGCTCCCTAACATCCGATAACTTATCTAGAAACTTCGTCCACTTCTCACGAACGGCAACATAACCTGCACCATATCCTGGTGATTCAATAGATTTCCAACTGTTTTCAGCTAATACTTGTTTTTCGGCTAGTGTCTGTGCCCAATCCGCTGTGTCAACAATCAGCGTAGCGCATGGCTTGTTTTGAATAACAAAGACTAGTTCTTCCATTAACATTGTGAATGATGTCGGATTAGGTAATCGATTTACATTCATATGCGTTGTAGATTCTTCGGTATCAATAAATAGCGGGTCAGGAAATTGTGCAGCAAATGATGATTTACCCACCCCCTCGGGTCCATATGCGACCACCTTCAACGCTTCGGTTTTAACACCACTTGTAATTTCAAAATTCATTAAAATCCACCTTTCCATGTATTTGTATCCTGTACCGGTACTTCAGCAACTGGTGTAGGATTATCATCTACTACCATCCCGTCTTGGATTATAATCGTGCATTCTTCTCCACCAGAAACTCGTGTGGCAATAGCTTGCAGTTGCTCTTGTTCTAACCATTGACCAAACTCTTGCATTGTCTCGATGTCCATTTGCTCCAACTTATCGATTAGCACAAAGCCACATTCTGGATTTAATTTGCGCACAATAGACACCGCTACAATCAACTGTTGTGAGCCAGACATGTTATCCCATTTTTGACCTTGATAAGTGATCTCGCTATCCACTACTGATAGACCAGAAAGTGGTAAGTTGGCATTGTTTAAAAGCTCCATCTTACTTTGACGAATATCTTCAATGTCTTGGTTCAAGGCTTTATATTGATTTTCTAATCGTAACGCCTCATCTTCAGCCATTGCCTTCTCAGCGTTTGTGCGAACTTTATCGTTAATCGTTTCGATTTCAGCGATACTTGCTTCAATTTCTGCCGTCGATTCATCTTGTAGTTGTGCTGCAGTCTTATTCGCATTTTCTAAATCAGTAGCCGTTTCTGTATGTTTAGCTTTCATATCTGATAGCTCTTGTTGGATACGTGCTAATTCATTTTCCTTTTGTTCAATCAGATATTTTTGATTTGCAAACTGATCAGCCAATTGTTTCGCTTGATTTCTTTTTTGTTGATTAGCCCCATTGCGTGCAAGAATTTCTTGTTGTTGATTAACCAAATCAGAAGCCTTGATATAGTCATTAGGAGCATCTGGATACTCTGGTAATTCATTCGCATGAGCTCGCTTAGATCGTGCTTCTTGTCCCGTATATAAGCGCTGATTAGCCTTTTCTTGCTCCTCTTTTTCGAGTTGTGCTAACTGGTCACCGACACCGATAATCTGCAGCAGTGTGTCAGCCTTTTCTTTTGCGGTTGAATCCATAAACTTTGGTAAATCGATGGCCAACTCCGATACGAAACTATCTAGTAAGTTTTGACCCGCCTTATCACCTGATGGATCAGTTACTTTTAAATCTGAGTTTTTACCCTTGCGCTCGACAATTAGCCCGTTTGATAGCTCTACTTTTAGATATGGGTCAGACATACTACCTTCGCGATTAGCTTGGCTAGGACGCTTACGATTACCACCTAAGGCCCATGCAATGGCATCTAGTACAGATGATTTACCTTGGTTATTTCTACCACCTAAAACCGTTAAGCCGCTCGCTGACGGCTCAAGCATTACAGCCTTCACACGTTTTGTATTTTCAATTTCTAATTTATTAATTTTCACTGTCATGATATACTCCTTTATATGTGTAGTAATAAGTCGTCATTGCCCTGACGGCTTTTTTTATTCATAACTTTCAGCTTCTAAATCTTTAAAACTGTACTCATCATTCAGATTAAAGAGGACTCTCTCAATATCTTCTTCTTCGTTAATTGCAGTCACTCTGATTTGCTTTTCAGTTACGTAAACTATGTATTCAATTTCTTGCTGCTCTTCTTCCTCATCAGGAAACCACTGTTCTTGATCTAAATCATAAACACCTCGCAAGTCATAACCCCCTAGCTATAATTTTTCACTTTGTTTTCCTCAAACGTTTGTTCAAGAATCAAATTGTCGTAATAAGTATTGATTCGATGAACGTCATCCAAGTGTTCTCTATCCTTGGTTTCAAAATAATTATTAAGCGATTTTTCAATTTCTTTATCTCGCATTTCTTCTAATCGTTTAATTACGAAACTCATTCAACCACATCCCAAATCCAAGTCTTATACAGCCCCAAAATTGATAGAATTACGCCAACCAAGGTTGCTTCAAAGCCATGTTGTCTACCAACTTCAACCGTGCCTGCACCGCCTAAGATGAATAAAATACCGATTAGAATCGTAATACCCCACTGTGTCTGTTTTGCTTGTTTACTCATATCTATTCCTCCCTAAATTCGTTAATATCTACGCCTAGTGCGTCTGCTAATTTGAATGCCGTACTTATTTTTATTTCTTTAGTTGAGCCATCGTATATTTTGTAAATTACTGAGTGATTAACGCCAACTTTTTGAGCAATTTGATGCCTTGTTAATTCTGCGTTATCCATTAATTCTTTAATTTTTTTTGTATTCATAAGTTCTCCTCATAATTAAGCTAATTATTGTTCGATAAGTTGTTCTTTTAATATAAACCATATATAATAATGGAACAGATTGCCCCTCATTACAGCGATGTTATGAGTGCATTGGGTGAATTCAAGGAACTCTAAGTCTTTTGATATGAGAACCCTGAGCCAAGCTTAGTTTTTCGTTTTACTAAACTAAGAAGGTGCAACGCATAGATTGTGACTAACGAAGAGAATAATCAATCCACGAGCGCCCAACATCTTATTGAGATGAACAGATATGCTGAACTTATAGGAAACTATAAGATGTATCAGATAAAAAGTTGATACGATAACAATTTGAAAGGACTATCAATTGATGCTTCAGTAATTGGTGACAAATTAAGTATTAAAGGAGTTGAAAACTTGAAAGATTCTTACATTACAGGTTTATCAACTCTCGCTGATTCAGATAATGATCGTTACGCCGATTCTCTGAAAGCCACTTCGTTTACCGATAGAGTATTAAAAGCTGAATCAATTAAAGATAGACTTGGTAATCTAATAAACTTACAGAAAGGAGGTGTTAAAAATGACTTCTTATGCAATGAAGTACGAATGCAAACTTCCCAACGATGGTTCTCATGACCAAGGAGTAACCTTAGAACTCCCTAGCGATATTACCCTTTTAGTTGAAATAGAAAATGATCCTGAAGATTCTAGATATTTCCAAAGAACTAAAGTTTATAGATTATCCAATGGTAAAGAGTTAATCGTCATAGAAGAAGAATGGAGCGATTCTAGAATTTTGAGATTCAATTATCCTTTTAATAAAAAAGGAGACACTCTAGTGTTTAATTTTGATTAAATCTCTTTTAACCCATTCAGGGTAAGAATCTATATCGCCGATATGTACTTTTATAGTTTTTGTTTTATGCACTCGCTTAATCACTGTCGCTAGTCCAATAACTGCAGTGGTTAGTGCGAGTGTTTTTATTGTCTTTTTCATACTATTTACCACCTTTCAAAATTTTCAACGATCCATTTGTTCATTGGCCACTTATTGAATTGCCACTTCTGTCCCTGGACTTCTGGGAACGTCACTATATTTCCTTCTAATTCTTTTTTGAACGGATACAGAATTCGTTCTTTAGCATTTCCAGCCGACATATTGACACGCTCACAGAACCAAGCCATATCTCCTACTGCCCCATAATCTAGCTGGTCGTGAAGTTGCTGTAATTCCGCTTGTTTCTCAAGTAGTAACTTCTGCTTGTCAATTTCCATTAATTGAAAAATTAATTCTTTAGTTTCCACATCGGTGTACCTCCTACTTAATTCCTAAATATGTTTTAATTTCTTCGACTTTCTCTATTGCTTTCGGACCAGTGCGTTTACCACGAACAATATCTGATAAGTAAGCATCGCTAATACCGATAACTTGAGCTAACTGTCTTTGTGTCATTCCCTTACGTCTTAACGTCAATAGAATTCGCCCTTCTAAATCCTCACTCACATACGCCATCTCCTTTCGTATAAAATATTTGCTAATTATTTAGCTAATTTCCTAAAAAGCATTGACATAAACTAACTAATATCATAATATTTAGATATAGCAAATAAACACATTAAAACCTTTGTAAAATAGCATTTCATACGTTCCCCAACGATATTTATTTTGCGTATTTATATGGTTTGGTGCGATTTGTTTAGCTAAATAATTAGCTTATACACATATATTACTAACTTATTAGTTAGTTGTCAACAGTTTAAACTAACTTATTTCATAAAGTTTTATTTGTGTTGCAGAAAAGGTGGCAAAAATGCTTTTAGACCGTGTTAAAGAGCTATCGAAAAAACGCGATATGAGGGTGGCTGATTTAGAAGATGCGTTAGGTTTTGGTAGAAATACTATCTATCAATGGAATAAAAGAACTCCAGGATCTGACAAACTAGAAAAAGTTGCTGAATACTTCAATGTATCTACTGATTACCTATTGGGAAGAACAGATAATCCAAAAGTTAATACTGATGATACTTTATTAGCAGCGCATATTGAAGATGACATAACAGAAGAAGAAATGGAAGAAATTAAGCAATTTATTGAATTTATTAAGTCAAAAAGGTAGTGATTATTTGAATGTAATTGAAAAAATCATGTCTGAATACGATGAATTTAATTATGTTTTTCACCAGAATATGCCTCAAAAGTTGCACGGATTAATCGATGGTACCACTATCTATATTAATGACCATATTAGTGATAAACAAAAATTATCAGCAATTATGGAAGAGGTTGGTCATTATAAAACTTCAAGCCACTCAGATATCACTGACTATAAAATTAATGCCAAAGATGAAGCAGTAGCACGTCGTTGGTCATACGGCCAATTGATACCTGTAGACTCTATAGCTAGGTATCAAGACCGTGAAGATGCTGTATTAGTTTATGAAATAGCTGAGGACTTAGAATTGCCAGAAACTATTGTGGAAAGTGCTATATATATGTATAAGGTTAAGGGTATGATTTAGGGAGGATGTTTAATGGATATTCTTTTTGTGTTCTTGTTATTGGGAGGACTCGGGATAATTGTCGGCATAATATGGTTAATAGTTAATTTAATTAGAAAAAGAAATAAAAAAATACCGATAATTATAACAGTAGTTTCCTTGGTTATAGCTATTGGCAGCAGCATTGGATTAGATCACGTCAATGAAATAGACTATAACAAACCAGTGAATACAGCTCTTACAATTTCAAAATTGCGTGGTCAAGGTGGAGAGTATGAGAATGGAACTTTTGATATGGACGATACGTTGTATGATGCTTATATTATAGATGACAATGCAGCGGTTATTATAAACTCAAATGATACAGTCAAAGGTTTCTATGCTTACCAGGCTAGCGACTCCGAAGTTTATGAAATTTTAGAAACTTTAGGTTTCCCAATTGATGATTACTTAACTGATTTCATTTCAGATGATGAATCAAATACTTACACAAAAACTTATGATAATTATTCTATCCAGTTATCAGAGTATCCAGGAGCTTATGGTGATCATTATGAAAATGAATTATCTGTAATGTTTAACGATTAAAAAAAACGCCCCACTCTCTACTTTGGACGGTCGAAGAGTGAGGCAATCTGAAGTTTGACAAAACGCACTATGTGTGTGCATTCTGCATACCTATTATACCAGAGTTCACACTGAAATGGTAGGAGTGATAAATAATGGCAAGCGTTAATAAAGATCCTAAAACCAATAAATGGTACGTTAGATATAACGTCTACGATAACAAAGGAAATAGACACCAAAAGATGAAAAAAGGCTTCAAATCAAAAAAAGAGGCTCAAATTTATGGCACTAAACAAGAAGAAATTACTTACGATATTAATGCTGATATGCCCTTTGCTGATTACTTTGAGAAATGGTTTTATACATATAAAGAAACTATGATAACTGATAAAGTTATCAAAGAGTATAAACACCTTATAAAATTAGTACATGAGTATTTTGGTAATTTACCCTTAAAGCTATTGACCAGGCAACGGTATCAGACGTTTATTAATATAAGAGGCAAAAATAGAGCTAGAAACACCGTTGAAAAAACACATTTCAGATTAAAACAAGCTATTCAAATGGCTTTAGCTGATAATCTGATACAGGTTGACCCTACTTTCAATGTTGTGATTAGCTACGATAATGATCAGCAATCAAGAATTAAGGCTTGGAATATCCATGACGGCGAACTATTAACAAAAGCGTTTCAAGATGAATTAACGCCTAGAAGTACAGCGCTATATATTGCTATCAATACTGGTTTACGTCTTGGCGAGATATATGGATTATCATGGGATGATATCCACGGAAATGTATTAGAGGTAAATCGTGGTTATGATTATACTGCAAGTAAAACATTTACTGCAGGTAAGACAAAGACAAGTATTCGTAAAATTAAAATTACTGATACTTTTAAGAAACATATATTTGAATATAAACTAAAGTTTCAATCACAGTCACCTAAGTTTTTATTCTTGGATAAATTTGAAAACCCAGTAATTACTGATACTGCAATTAGAAAATACTTAAAGAAACTATGTGAGAGTTTATCGATAGAATTTTGTGGTATCCACGGACTACGTCATACACATTGTAGCTACCTGATCTATAATGGTATTGATATCAATTACATCAGCAAGCGATTAGGCCACGCTAGCACCATTGAAACGCTTAAGACTTATGCACACATACTAAATGAATTTAAGCAGCAACAAGATACAAAGGTAATCGAGATTTTAGAAAATACAGAGCAACATGTGAACACCATGTGAACTCACCCTTTACAAACGTTGATATGACAACAATTCATATTCCTGCATTCGGCATAAATAAGTACAAAAAGCGGTTAGGACAAGCAAATGTCCCAACCGCTTTTTCCATAAATTGAATTATAAAACTTGTGCCAAAATGGCTACGGCTTGATCAATTTCATCCTTGCCAACGTTTAATGGTGGCAACAGACGTAGGACATTCCCTTTAGATGAGGTCACTAATAAACCTAGATTACTTGCTTCTTTAACAACATCAGCTACAGGTTTTGTCAAACCTATACCAATCAAAAGCCCTTGTCCCTTGATTTCTGTGACATCAGGATGATTAAGCTTGGTGATTGCTTCTATTAAATAGGCAGATTTGTCCTGTACATTGGCTAAAAGATTGCGTTCTTCAAATGCATCTAAGATATAATTGCCGGCGGCGGTTGCTAGCGGATTTCCCCCGAAGGTTGTGCCGTGGTCGCCGGGTTGGAAATGATTGGCTACGTCCTTTTTCGCCACAATAGCACCAATCGGGTAACCCCCTCCCAAACCCTTAGCCAGTGAAATGATATCTGGTTTCAAAGCAGTTTGTTGGTAAGCGAACATGGTACCCGTACGACCTATCCCAGTTTGGACTTCGTCGATGATGACTAGGACATTCGCCTCATCTTGAATCTGATTCACAGTCTCAATGAACTCAGGTGTTAGCTGGTTGACGCCACCTTCACCCTGAATCACCTCCACAATAACGGCTGCAGTATTAGGATTCACAGCCTCAATCAAAGCTTGGCTGTCGTTAAATGCTACATAAGAAAAACCAGGTAGTAGTGGTTCAAATCCAGTTTGTAAAGCGGGTTGGCCTGTTGCCGTTAAGGTAGCCATAGTTCGTCCGTGGAAAGATTGCTTCATTGAAATAATTTCATAGGCATCCGGTCCCTTGGTCTCAATGCCCCATTTACGGGCTAATTTCAAAGCCGCCTCATTGGCTTCTGCACCTGAATTGGCGAAAAATACTTGATCTAAACCAGACAAGTTCACCAATTTTTCAGCTAAATGGATACCAGGCTCATGCCAGAATAAGTTGGACACATGAATCAATTTACCAGCTTGCTGACTTAAATGAGCCACAAAACCTGGATCCGCATGACCCAAAACGTTACATGCGATACCAGAAATAAAGTCTAGATATTTGTTGCCCTCAAGGTCTGTCACATACGTTCCTTGACCAGACACCATCACCTTGTCCGCCCGATTAAAGGTGTGCATGGTAACTTGTTCCCCTAAGGCAATTAGCGCTTCACTCGTCATTTTGAATCCCCCTTAACTCCTGTAATCTGCATTAATCTTGATATAATCTTCCGTCATATCCGCCGTCCACACTGACGCGTCGAATTCGCCGACCCCCATATCAATGGCAATCACAATTTCTTTTTCTGATAAAATGGCTAGCGCCTGATTTTCATCGAACACTCGCCCTGCACCTTTCTCGCAAGTCACAATACTGCCCTTGTCTGACTGGAAGGCAATGCTCACTTTGTCGGTTTGGAAAACGCTTGGCTGAGCCTGACCAACCGCTGAAATCGCCCGTCCCCAATTGGCATCTTGGCCAAAAAGAGCTGTTTTCACTAAGGATGAAGTAGCGACTTGTTTGGCGATTTTAACAGCATCTTCTTTGCTACCAGCACCCTTTACTTGTACTTCTACAAATTTACTAGCACCTTCTCCGTCTTTAACAATTAATTGGGCCATTTCTAAACAAATGGCTTCTAATTGTTGGTAGAAAACTGCAATATTGGCCTTGCTTGGGGTAATTTGAACCTTGTTGGTTGAAGCAAGAATAATCGTGTCATTTGGGCTAGTATCCCCATCCACAGAGATTTGATTAAAAGTATTGGCAACCGCTGACTGTAACATTTGTTGGAAAGTAGCTTGGCCTAAATCAAAATCCGTCACGATATACGATAATAAAGTCCCTAAATTAGGATGAATCATCCCTGCACCCTTAGCAATGGCTGCCAAATGAACTGTTTGACCATCAATTTCAAATTCATATGCAACTTGTTTGATAGTGGTATCAGTAGTCATAATAGCTTCAGCTGCTGGAATGGAATCCCCATCCGTCATTTGATGGGTCAATTTATTTACTTTTACATCGAAGGCATCCAGGTTCATTGGCACCCCAATTACACCCGTTGAACAAATCAAAACTTCTTCAGGTGCTATGTCTAATTGATCTGCTAGCACACTGGCCATCAAATGTACGTCGTAATCGCCTCGTGGCCCATTAAAAGTATTGGCATTGCCTGAATTAATCATGATTGCTTTGAATTGGCTATTTTCATTTAATAGTTTCTTGTCGTAAATGATGTGATGCGATTGCACGGCATTTTGCGTGAAGACAGCTGTCATGGTTGCACCCTTAGGGAAAAATATCAGGGCTAAATCTTTGGCATCTTTCTTAAATCCCGCATGTACACCCGAAACCCATACATCTTCAATGGCACACAAACCACCTGGAATTTTTTGGACAGCCGTTTGGCTCAACTTGGCTTCTTCATGGATGGTATTTTTCATTTCATGACTCCTTTCTCGATATTATGGCATTAATGGTATTTGTGTTAAGCCTAAATTTTCTTCTAAGCCGTACATGATGTTCATATTTTGGACTGCTTGTCCTGAAGCACCCTTCATTAAATTATCAATGACAGCGAAAATAATGAGACGATTGGTCCGTACATCCACTTTCACTTGAATTTGGGTGAAATTAGAACCACGCACATGTTTGATTTGCGGTAGACCTGCTTCCTCAGATAATACATGCACAAAATACTCATCTTGATAATAATCTTGATATAAAGCTCTAATGGCATCTTCGGTGATATCTTCTTTTAAATTGACATAAATTGTAGCGTGAATACCACGTTCCGTTGGTAATAAATGCGGGGTAAATTGAACTTGAATTTCCTCCCCAGCTTCTAGGCTCAGGATTTGTTCAATCTCTGGAATGTGTCTGTGGGTAAGTGGATTATAGGCGTAAAAATTATTGCCTAGTTCAGTCAGTAGATTACTGATTTTTGCTGAACGACCTGCACCAGATACACCTGTCTTGGCATCGATAATAATCGAAGACTGATCAATAAAATCAGCGCCAATTACCGGAAGCAAGCCAAGTAAACTACAGGTTACAAAGCAACCAGGGTTGGCAATTAATTGTGCCCCTTTCACAGTATGACGGTTGATTTCTGGTAAACCATAGACGGCTTGTGGTAATAATTCGGGTGCACTTTGCGGAATCCCATAATATTTTTCATAAACCGCAGTATCTTGCAATCTGAAATCACCAGATAAATCGATGACCTTAACCCCATAACGCAAAGCTTCTGGGACCATTTCCATGGCAACTCCTTGTGGTAAACAAAGGAAAATGACATCGACATTTGGCAAAATCTTATCCGCTTCATATGCGACAAATTTTTGATCAATAAGACCCATGAATTGAGGGAAATAGCTTTGAACTGGTGTCCCTGCTGCTTGACGAGATGTTACATAGGCAATGTCAACATCCGGGCGTGGTAAAAGTAAACGCATCAATTCTTCACCTGTATACCCTGTTGCCCCAACAATTGCTACCTTAATCATAATTCCATCATTCCTCCTTACACTTCTGGACAGAATAAATTACCGTTTGTCGCTGCCATGATTGCCTTAATCGAATGTAGGCGATTTTCCGCTTGCTGGAATTGTTTGGCATATGGCGCTTGGAAAACTTCATCGGTTACTTCCATTTCAGTGTAGCCATATTGCGCTGCAACTTTTTGACCATATTGGGTTTCAGTATCGTGAAAAGCAGGTAGACAATGTAAGAAGATAAAGTCTGGGTTTTCAACGTGTGCCAATAAGTCCGCATTCACTTGATACGACATTAACAAATTGATACGTTCTTCAAACTTGTCTTCCTCACCCATAGATACCCATACATCGGTATAGATGATGTCTGCGGGCTTCACAGCTGCAATTGGATCATCCGTAATGGTAATCACGGCGCCAGTGTCTTCGGCTACTACTTGTGCTGCAGCGACAATCTTAGGATCTGGTTGTAAGCTTGGTGTTGAGGCAATGGTAATGTTGACCCCTAATTTGGCACCTGCAACCATTAAGGAATTGGCCATGTTGTTCCGACCATCCCCTAGATAAACCAAAGTAAGTCCTTTTAACTGACCAAAAATTTCTTTAATGGTCATAAAGTCAGCAATCATTTGGGTTGGATGCCAATCATCGGTTAAGCCATTCCAAACTGGCACACCTGAATTGGCGGCTAGCGCTTCAACGGCTTCCTGACTGAACCCACGATACTCAATGCCATCAAACATAGACCCCAAGACTTTGGCTGTGTCGACAACTGATTCCTTCTTGCCTAATTGAATGTCATTGGCACCAAGATATTCTGGGTGACCACCTAAGTCAGATACAGCTACAGTAAAGGCCGCACGTGTTCTAGTTGATGATTTTTCAAATAGTAAAGCGATATTTTGACCTTTTAAATATTCGTGAGGAATATGATTTTTCTTCAACGCTTTTAAATGAATGGCGAAATCAACCAAATACGCCACTTCTTGGCTAGTGAAATCTAATAGTTTTAGGAAACTTTTGCCTTGGAAATTCATGGATATAACCTCTTTCTATGCTGTAATCATGGTGCCGATGCCGTCTTTAGTAAACAATTCTAAAATCAACGCATGATCGATTGTGCCATCGATAATTTGACAGGTTTTCACGCCTTCTTCGATTGCTTGGATACAGTTCATCACTTTAGGAATCATACCGCCTGTAATAATGCCCACATCAATCGCTTCAAGAATTTCAGCCTTGGACATTTGCGAATATAAAGTTGATGGATCTTTCGGGTCCTTATAAATACCATTGATGTCGGTCAGATAAATCATTTTTTCCGCCTGAAGTGCTGCTGCAATATAGGCCGCCGCTTCATCCGAATTCAAATTCAAACTCTCACCATTTGGTCCATAAGCAATTGGTGCAATGACGGGTACCAAATCAGCTGCAAGGACTTGATGCAAGTAGCCCGTATTGATTTTAGTCACCTGACCAACTTGCCCTAGCGATGGATCTTTTTGGACTGCTTCAATCACTTTGTTGTCCTTACCAGACAGTGAAACCGTCGCAATATCTTGCTCATTCAGTAAAGTCGTGATATTCGGTGATACGAGTCCTGTTAAAACCATTTCCACCGTCTGCATCATTTCACTTGTGGTAACACGGAGCCCATTATGAAACTCCGACTCAATCCCTTGAACCGCTAGCATCTTGTTGATTTCCGGACCGCCACCGTGAACAATCACTGGCTTCATCCCAACATATTTCAACCAAACAATATCGGAAATTACCTTTTCACGCATCTCTTTAGATACCATGGCATGACCGCCATACTTGATGACCACTATTTTTTGGTAAAAATCTTTGATATAGGATAATGAATCGATTAAAATACTGGCTTTTTCAATTGCTTGCTTGGAAACTTGTGACATAAAAATCCTCCTCCTAAAAAAATAACGTCTCTATACTTACTTGCGTAAATATAGAGACGTTTTACCCGCGGTACCACTCTATTTGACACATTCCCCTATATACATAGTGACTGTATCCCCTCAAATCCTAACGCTGATGCGGCGTTTCTGTTCACCAATCACAAAAATTAGCTTACAGAAATCTATTAAAGTGCGCTTCAATTGGTGCAACATAGTAACCTCTCACCCTTGTTACCTCGCTATGATGATTCCCAACATACTCGCTTTATCTCATTATTTAATTGTATAAAAAAGCCCCGTTCCATGTTCAAATAGAACATAGAGACGAGGCTTATCCGTGGTACCACTCTAGTTAACTCAAATAACATTTGAATTCACTCGATTTTGTTAACGCTGCTTCAGCGAATTTGGCTAAATTGCTTCACCAAATTGTCGATAAAGTGCGGTTCAGTCAGTTTGTTTTATTAGGCTTCCACTCTACCCTAAATCGCTTTGAAAACGCATCTAACTTACTCTCTTTATCTTTGACTCGTTATGATATTGAAGTAAGTTTATTAGCATTTGATGATAAAGTCAAGCAATTTTCTCATATTTTATACAAAAAATTTAAAATTCCTTATGCCCACCAAAGTTATAACGCATAGCTGACAAGGCTTGATTAGAAAATGACAAAGCTTTTAGACTCGCATTTCGTTTCATTAAAGATAAGGCAATCGTTGGCACCGCCACTTCTTCTTCCAAGGCTTCTTGGATCATCCATTTAGCTTCACCAGATGCGGCTACTTGGTTGGTAAAGCTAGATAATTCCTTATCTTTCGCTAATTCCGCGTGAATATTTGATAACAAGGCCGATTCAATAATCGAACCAAATTCCCAATTTCCTGTCACTTCCGCTAGGTCATACTGATAATGTGATTGTTCTTTTAATAACTCCAGACCTTCAGCAAGTGCCTGCATCATCCCGTATTCAATCCCATTATGCACCATTTTTAAATAATGCCCGCTACCGATACCTTCGTAGGCTTGGAAACCATTTGCGACACATAGTGATGATAAAAGTGCTAACAAGTCTTTGCTTGCAGTCTCTTTGCCACCAAGCATCATGCATGCCCCATAACGTGCGCCATGGACCCCGCCAGATAAACCACAATCATGATAATCAATACCTACAGCCGCCAATTGATTTGCCGCTTCAATCGACACCTGATATTGTGCATTCGCGAAGTCGACGATGGTATCGCCAGATTTTAGCGTACCCGCCAATTGTGCAATCATTCCTTGGGTAATTGGTCCCGCCGGTAATAACAATAAGACCAGATTTTTGTCACTGGCATCTTTCAATACCGCAAGATCATCCAAGTAAGTCAAATTCGCATGCGAAAAACTTTCACGCACACTGGTATTGATATCGAAACCATTCACTTGATGGCCCTTATCTAACATCTGCTTGGTGATATTTAGACCCATTTTCCCCAAACCGACAACTGTAATTTGCATAATTTCCTCCACTTTAATCCTTATTTGCTGATATAGTCTTTAAACCAAGCAAATGAATCTTTCTTCAGACGTTTCAAACTACCCTGACCTGCATCATTACGGTCGACATAAATTAAGCCGTAACGCTTAGACATTTCCCCACTAGAAGATGACACAAGATCGATAATCGACCACATCGTGTAGCCAATCAAAGGAATCCCGTCCTCTTCCATAGCGCGTTTCATCATATCTAGATGTGCTTCTAGGTAGCTGATTCGATAATCATCATGAATTTTTCCATCTTCAGTAACCGTATCTTTGGCACCCAAACCATTTTCTACGAGCATCAAAGGTTTTTGATATCGATCCCAAATCGTGTTCATTACAATGCGTAGACCAGTCGGGTCAATCATCCAACCCCATTCAGAACGCTTCAAGTATGGATTGACCACCCCACCAGCAGCATTCCCCGTATTGGTATCTACCCCACTTGTATCCGCTTTCGAAGTTCTCGATGCATAATAAGAGAAGGAAATAAAATCACAGGTGTTTTCTGCTAAAAGGGCCAAGTCTTCTTCTGTCATGTCTATCTGAATACCTTGGCGTTCAAAATCCTTTAAGACCCATCTTGGATATGCCCCACGTGATTGCACATCTAGGAAAAAGAAGTTTTCTTGATTTGCACGTTGCGCCACTAATACATCTTCAGGATTCGCACTATAAGGATAATAATCCCCTGCCGCTAACATAGAACCTAATTGTGCATCCGGATCAATTGCACGTAATCGTTTGGTTGCTAGAGCTGAAGCCACCATTTCATAATGCGCCGCTTGATAAATGACTTGTTGGCGATTTTCGGTTGCTTCGTCGATTTGTAAGCCTGCGCCAGTAAATGGTTTATGCAAAATCATGTTAATTTCATTAAATGAAATCCAGTATTTTACTTTACCCTTGTAGCGTTCGAATAAAGTGACAGCATATTTTTCATACATGGCAATCATCTGACGATTCTTCCATGATTCAAAGGCGTCCATTAAGCCCTTTGGCACATCAAAATGGCAAATCGTTACAATCGGTTCTATCCCATTTTCAAGTAATAAATCGATTACTCGGTCATAAAAAGCTAAGCCTGCTTCATTTGGTGTATCTTCTAAACCAGTAGGGAAAATACGCGACCAAGAAATAGAGAAACGATAGGCATTTACACCTAATTCAGCCATCAAAGCGATATCTTCTTCATAATGGTGGTAAAAATCAATCGATTCATGCGAAGGATAAAAAGCGTCCGCTTTGGCTTGGTTATATGGCATGCGACCTTGTGCGATAGCTAAGCGATCTTCACCATGTGGTAGTAAATCAATATTGGATAAGCCACGACCATCAGTTACATACGCACCTTCAATTTGATTGGCAGCAGAAGCGCCACCCCATAGAAAAGTATTATTCACCATCAGTGCCTCTTTCTGCTTTTAATGTTTCCATAGCACTATAGACATCAATTAATTCTTTGGCCATATCCAAGAAAGTTAAAGCTGTCATTAAATGGTCTTGTGCATGAATCATTAATAGACTAAGTTCTGTATGATTCCCATTTGCTTCTTCGGTTAATAAGTTTGTTTGGGTATTATGGGCTTGGTTAATTTTGGCATTTGCCTCTTTAATTTTTTCGTTTGCTAGGTCAAAATCTTTCTTTTTAGCTGCATAAATTGCTTCCATAGCGCTTGATTTGGCATCACCTGCGTGGATGATTAAGTTCATGATCATTAAGCTGTTGTCTTCCATATTGTTCACCTATTCCTTTACTAAGTTCAATGCTTGATTTAATACTTTTTGTCCGTCCATGGTGCCATAATCACGTGGTGGAATTGTGGCAATGGGAATATTTTTAGCTGATAATTCGCTCTTATAGGTCTCTTCAAAGAAACGGACATGAGGACCAAGTAAAACCACATCAACCGGATTCGACTCGATATATTCCATAGCCTCAGTTGATGGTTTCGCTAACACTTCTGCAGCGACATTCGCCTCGTCAATAGCAATTTTCATTGCTCGAACGAGCATGCTGGTAGACATGCCTGCCGAGCAAACAAGCATAATTTTAATGTTGTCCATATTGCGTTCCGCCTCCTATTCGAAGATATTCTCCATAAACATGCGTTTAAAATGCTCGAAGGTCGCCTTTTTCACAAAAGCACTGACCCCTTCTTGGTGACTGATGAATTCCGCTAGGCCATTATTGATTGTATCTAGGCCTTTGTTGGCAATTTTGGAATGCGACATCAAGAAAATGAGTTGAATTTGCTGATGGTCGTCATCCCAATCTAGCCCGTCAGCCACAACCCCTACAACGATTTCCGAATTGATCCCAACTGGTTGCGCTGGATGTGGAAAAGCCACTTGGTCTGAAAAAGCGAGCGAGCCAAATTGTTCACGAATCTGAATTTGATTGGTCAAATCTTGATAAAAATCAATTTCTTTGATATCCGTCAAGCGCGATGCCATGGCAATGAGTGCTTCGTCGCGTGTGATTGGTCCTTCAAACACAATGAACCGTTGTGGACTAAAGTAGCGTGCAAACAAGTCTTGAATTTCTTTTTTCGCTTGTCCCTGTGCTTCTAGTCCTTGTTTTGGTGATTTTGGACTATGAATATAAGCGTTGAGGGTATCCACATCTTGTTTGTTTAAAAAGACGCTGACCTTAACGACGGGCACGTGGTAGAAAGATGTAGAGATATCAATTGTTGAAATGATTAAATCCACATTTTCTAATTTGCGGTCATTTAATTGATAGTAGGAAATGACGTCAACAATATGAAAGTTTTGGGCAAATTCATTTTCCAAACGATTTTTCAGCATTTGTGCACTGCCTAAACCGGTCGCACAAATGACAATGACGTTCACTTTCATTTCCTGTTTATGGCGCTCCACAGCAGCCAGTATATGAAGGAGAATATATGCCCATTCATGATCACTCACTTGGTAACTCGCAAGCGCTGGCATACTTGCAAAGGCTTGTTTAGTAGCTTGTAGTAAAGGGCCATATTTTTCATCAATTTCGTCATAAAGTGGATTATCTAAGGTCAAATCGTTAGCCAATCTGGTTAAGAGTGGTTCGAAATGAACTTTTAAGCCTAAGATTAATTGATGATCAATCGCAAACTGGTCCACTTTTAAAGCGTCTAATCGATAAAGCGCTGTCATAATTTGCTGTTCCAGTTCATCTTCCTCACCTTCAACCAATAAGTTACTATGATTGGCTTTTGATTTCAGATGCAAGGCAATATAGGCTGCCTCATGTTTGGGAAAATGAACATCGATCAACTGTTCAATGTTAGCGATAATTTTCTCGGCAACGAACAATTCTTTTGTATATGTGACTGGCGTTTCAAGATTTGGATTCTCTAGTACAAACCCTTTTTCATTACGTTTGATCGCTAGGGCTATATGCATGACTAAATTTTGTAAAACGTAATCCGATAATATAACCTCAAACTCACGACAAATTTCTAAAACGATAATAAAAATTGTCTCCATTGAGAATCCTTCAAATTGATAATCGAACAATTCTGAATTGATATAATCCACTGATTTTGTCGTATAGAAGTAGTTGAGGATAAAACGACGTTTGTCCATTTCGTCACCGGTAATGGTGATATAACCATCCTGGTCATAGATCAGATTCAAGCGAAAATCTTTAATGCGACTTTTTATCATTTGTACGAGATTGGATACCGTTGAACGACTGATAAACATCCGGTCGACCAGGTCATCAATGGTTACTTGTTGGTTTTCCAAAAGAATGGTATTTAAGATAAACCGTTCGCGATCCTCACTATCCGTGAGTAAATTGCTACCTTCCACATCAAAACGTTGATTTTTAATAAATTCCATCAATTGATAGAAGGTTTGATGGTCTTCAATATGTAATTGATACCCGCTCCCTTTCTTCATCTCAATATGGCCACCATAGGCTGACACGACCGTAAATAGATTTTGAATATACTTACGTATGGTTTTATCTGAAAGATTTAAATGTAAGGCGATTTCCTTGCTAGGTATGTAGTCACCCTGTTTGTCGAAAAGAAACTGTATAATTTCTATTTCTGTATGATTGATTGTTGGTTGTTTCATTTTCGTCACTCTCTACCCTTTATTTTCCGAGCTGGTGTTTGTCATGCATCACCTGTAAATGAAGCTTTTCATAGCAATCATGCAAACTATCTTTGCTATAAGTAAATTGTATGATTGATTTGTAACCATGTAAAGGCATACATAATCGCTTATCTTCCGCTTTGAAGTGGAAGATGTATTGTCTACTAGTGGAAGAAGTGGAAAAGAAAAACCACCTACCTATTCCGCTAGAAAAATCTAGCCAAAATAAGTAGGTGATTCAATGACTATGCTTGCCCTGCTAGTGATAATGCTTGGTCTAATACCGCAGCACCATTCATGGTACCGTAGTTTTGTGGACTGATTAAATCAACTTTAGATTCAGTAAATTGGTTTTTGAAGTCTTTTTCTAAGAAACGTACTTGAGGGCCAAGTAATAAAACATCGGCTGGCGTTTCTTTTAGTTGATCTGCCGCCACTGATGATGCGATTGCTTCAATATGTGCATCTACACCTTTTTCTTCGGCTGCTTTTTTCATTTTTGATACTAATAAGCTTGTAGACATACCTGCTGAACATACTAAAATAATGTTTAATTTTTCCATGTTTATCTTCCTTTTCTATATCAAATCTTGCGCGTTATTTTTCTGTAATGGTCAAGACACGGTCCGTAATGAGACTACGGTACCAATTAGCCGAAGCTTTTTTCTGTCGTTTCAGACCATTTTCTAAATCAATTTCAACTAGACCATAGCGATTTTTAAAAGCATTCATTGGCGATACACAATCGGTAAAAGCCCATAACATATATCCTTCACATTTGGCCCCCTGGTCAACAGCCTTGAGTAAATAAGACAGATGTTGACCGATGAAATCGATGCGGTAGTCATCTTGAATGACACCTGTTGTATCTTTATAATCCGTTTCTTGTTCGCGACCCATGCCATTTTCAGCCACTAGCCAGGTTAAATCTGGATAGTTATCCGTTAAATACATGGCCATATCATACATAATTTGTGGGTAAATTTCCCAGCCTCTGGAACTATTCATTTGCTTACCAGGTAAGTCAAAATCTTCATAGTATTTACTTGGATGGAAAGGTTCACCTGCTCGCCATGCAAAACGTTGCGACTTCACTCGTTTAGGATAGTATTGGTTGATGCCTAAGAAGTCCACTGTATTATCCTTGATGATTTGCAATTCTTCGGCTGTCGGATCAAAGTATATGTCATTTTCCCGACACAAATGAATCAATTCATCGGGATAGACACCTTTTACCATGGGGTCAAAGAATACTTTGTTGTAGAGTAAATCATAGTAATGGGCTGCTGCTTGATCAGCCGCTGATGAAGATCGTGGGTAGACCATTTCTGGATTTAAGATACAGCCTACACGACCATCTAAATCAAGGCTTCGATATACTGCAATGACTTTAGCTGTCGCTAAGGTTTTATGAAAATTCCACAACATCCATTTTTTTGGATTTTGCTCATGTGGCCAGCGTAAAGCGTCTAGATAAACCCTCGTCTGCACGACAATAGGTTCATTAAAGGTAAACCAATGTTTCACCCGGTCACCGTATCGTTTAAAGACAATTTCAGCATAGGCTACATAGAGTTCAATGACTTTTTTCGACGACCAACCATCATACTTATCCATCAAATATTTAGGTAATTCGTAATGTTCCAAGCAAATCATTGGTTCCACACCCGCTGCTAGCAAGGCATTGATTACATCATCAATATGTTGGGCATAGTCTTCATCAACCACTAAATTTTCATAGTCGGTGAAAAAACGTGACCAGTTAATAGAGGTGCGGTAATGTGTCAGATGAATATCCGCCATCAAGGCCACATCCTCTGGAAACTGGTGCATAAAGTTAGTTGCAATATCCGGTCCATAACCTTTGTGCCATACAAAGTGCTCTGACTTAAACCAGGCATCCAGGTAAGAATCTTGGCCGTCTTTTTTGCCCGACCACCCTTCTGTTTGCCATGCCGATGAAGCGGCACCTAATATGAAATTTTTAGGGATTGAATATTGCATAAGTCCTCCTAAATGTAAGCTGTAATTTACGCTTCTTGTGCTTTTGCTTGTTTATCTGCAATTTTCACGAATGGTAAGTAAATCAATACAGCAACAACAATACAGATTAATTGTGTGATTACGGCACCCATGCTGCCTGCTGTTGCAATGTACGCATTGATGATTGGTGGTGTTGGCCATGGTACCATGACTACGGCTTTACCAGCGAAACCTATGGCAGTTGCGAAGTAACCAATTGTACCGGTAATTAGTGGTACAAAGATGAATGGGATTGCTAAGATTGGGTTCAACATGATTGGTAAACCAAAGATCAATGGTTCGTTGATGTTAAAAATACCAGGTGCTGCTGACAATTTAGCGATTTCTTTGTAGTCTGAACGTTTTGTTACCAAGAAGATGGCAATTAATAAACTAATGGTTACACCAGAACCACCGATTGACATATACATATCCCAGAATGGCATTGTAATGATATTTGGTAATTCTTTACCTGCATTAAATGCATCCGTATTTACAGCGATCGCACCTAATAATAATGGTTCACGAATTGGTTTGACCATTTGGTTACCATGGATACCGATTACCCAGAATACTTGCGCGATGAATACAAGTAGTAAGATACCAGGTAAACCTTGAATTAACCCTTCAAGTGGTTTTTGTACAACGGTATACACGATATCGTAGGCATACATACCTGTTAATGATAAAATCGCAAATCCAAATGCTGCGATAATAGAAACTGTCAAAACTGTCGGAATTAAAGCTGAGAATGACGCAGATACGTTTGATGGTACGGTATCAGGCATCTTGATTGTCAACTTATCTTGACGATCTAACCAAGAATATAATTCAATTGATAGAATCGCGATGAACATACCTAGGAATAAACCTTTTGTATCTGAGTATTGTTTTCCTAATACATTTTCTACTAATGTTGAAACATTGGTATCTGCATTCACATAGTTGATAAAAGTTGGGTTCACTGACAAGTAAGACATTACCGCTACAATACCAGGGAATACACCTTTGATATTGTTTAATTTTGCCAATTCAATACCGATTAAGAAGACGGCATAAATGGTCAAGAATGACAAAGTAACATATGAAATAGATTGTGAGATTGGTTTCAAGTTTTCCAAGAAACGTAAGAAAGGAATTCTCGCTAATCCATTTTCTGAATCGAAGACCATAGCACTGAATAAAGTACCAAAAGCCCCCGTAATAATAACTGGTAACAATGCCGCGAAAGCATTTTTAATTACCTTAATGTAGCGCATGTTATTCACTTTATTTGCGAACACACCAAGCACATTAGATAATTTTTCTAAAAATCCATTTTCCATGTGTCATTTCCTCCCTGAAATAAACAAAATAATTACTAACCAACATTACTGCAATTTGTTATGTTTACTCACACGACGCCTCACTATCCGTTCCTATACTAGGTTCAGACTTGAATGTTTTCTATATGTTCATATTAGATGCCAGCAGATTGTATGTAAAGGTTTTCATAAATAGACATTTTCCACTTTGAAGCGGAAGTAGTATGCAAAGTTCTTTTGCAAATCCCTAAAACAGGCCTGTTTAAAGGAAAACATAGTAAAAAAGCCTACTATTCAATATCCCTACAGCTACTGAATAATAGACTTTTTCTGAAATTTTTATGAAAAATATGTCACTTATTTACTGAAATTTTTTCCGATAAGCTAATGGTTTATAATCGGTAATCCGTTTAAATACCTTGCTAAAATATGATTGGGTTCTAAAACCTACCTGAACACAGATGTCAGAAATTGGCAGGTCCGTTTCCACAAGCAAACGCTGCGCCTCATGAATCCGAATCTGAATCAAATACTCAATTGGCGTATAACCAGTCAATTGGCGGAATTGTTGTATTAAGTAATATTTACTAATATCAAAAGTCTCAGCCAATTGATCCAGCTGTATATTTTTCGCATAATTATCCTTCAAATACTGAATAATCGTCTCAATTTGCCCTTGTCGACTATTAGCAGTGACCGCCTTGTAAGTCAACTCATACTCCACAAATAAATGGTAGAGAATACACATGAAGAGGTATTTTTGAATATACGCCGTCCCCGCCATGGCATGATGCTGCTCTAAAATTAACGAATCAATGTAATGTTTGATAAAATGGTTTTTCGCCTCAATCACAATAAACTGATGTACGTCAAAGGCTCTGTTGGCTGACGCAATCATGATACCGCTAGACACAATTTGTACCCACTCTGTTTTACGATGCACCACAAGGCTAGCTTTCGCATCCTCATTTAAAATCAGCATCTGCCCTTTTTTTACATCAAACTCTTCGCCCCCAGCATGAACTCTGGCCGCACCTTGGACAAAATACATAAAAATAAGGTTAGACTCACTCTCAATCATTAAGGGTTCTTTCGTATTCGTACGAACAATATTTTCAACAGAAATAAATTTTATCAATGATGACTCAATAACTGACTGTGTCATATTAACCTCCCCGATTTTTTTCAGCAAAAAAGTGCTGAATGCCCGCTTCCTCAAGCGTAAGCTGTTTTTGCATCGATGCTAAAAATACGTGCTGAACTAGCGAGATGCATTTTTTATCCATCAAAAAGTAGTCGCAATTTTAGTTTATGGACTTTTTTAACAGATAACATTTAATTTTTGAAATAAATGTTAAAATCAAATGTCTGTTACGTACTTGCTTTGACCGATTTATTATAACTATTTTGCGTGGAGATTTTAATTGTTTCTCAAAAAAATATTTATGAAGGAAATTGTTGGTATCAGAAAATGAATCTGCAACTTTGTATATTTTATGACATAAAAATGACATACAAAAAAGCGGTTATTTAACTCATTTTTTCATTTTATTGCAATTTCAAAAACTTCAAAATTTTTGTGCAATTTCATTCTCTGTAATTTTTTGAGAAATTTGCGATATTGATATATCCAAATAGTCAAAATAAGTATAATATTTACATACAATATTTATGATATCTGTTATCTGACTTTTTGGTTTTTGTGAGTTATAATAAAAGATAATTGCTAAACTTTTTTTGTAAAGTCGATACAATATGATAAATATTAATGAATAATTCTAGGAGGAATACTATGCGCCACATGTTATCACATGCTGACTTGCGGAAACTAGAAATGATTGAATATCTATCTTCGCATCGAGGGCTGCAAAATATTCAAGATTTAGCTGAAAAGCTAAATGTATCTGAAAGAACTTTGAAAGAAGATATAGAAGGTATACTTGAGTACGATAAAATCTTTGATTTGAAATACTACACCAATCACATTGCTTTGCGTTTCCAAAATAACCAAAGTATCCAAACCGTATATAAGTATGTCTTATCCAATTCCGATGCTTTCCGCTTAATTGAGGCATTACTATATCATGGATCGATGTCTATGGAAGAAATGGTCGATCATCTATTTTTAAGTCGTTCTACAATCTATCGGATTTTACCCAATATAAAAAAAGCACTAGAAACGCAATTCAATATTTCAATTAGCAATACACCCTTGTCATTTGTCGGAAAATAAAATGACATACGTTTTTTCCTATCTCAATTTGTAGAAGAAAGATACCTGACTTCTACACCACCATTAACTGAATTTGATAGTGCAAGTTTAGAAAAATTTCTCATTATCATCGCCAAATTACTGCACACAGAAATGAACTACACGACTATTAATGTTATTAAAAAACGTGTTTATGTGAACTATATTCGAGCAAAATTAGGTTATCATGCGGATGAACAAGAAGTTAAAGAAGATATTATTGATTACTGTTTATCTGATAAAGCACCATTTTATGAAGTCTTTTCAACTTTTTTTAAAAATATAGGATTTGAATTAAACCGTGCAAACCTTTTGAATCTATTTTCTGAATTTATCATAAAACGATTCTACTATTCATTTGATGATATGATTCAAGCAGCTACAGAAGATCTACCGACCTCTAAATCATATATTGCCCTAAATCGCATGCTAACAAATCTTTCTGAAATTTTTAAGATTCCAATTACAAATAAAGATTTCGTTGTCTGGACCTTGCATAATACAGCGGCATTATACAAAACTGAAGTCAATTCAAACTATATTTTATATAATCGTAAACATACTTTTGTACTTAAAACAAAAGCAAGCTTTCCTAAATTTTATGAAGCTAGTTATAAACAAATTCAAGATTATCTAACATTGGTAGGTATAACTGATGATGCCTTCACTGATCATTTGTATTACACATTATTCACCCATTGGCGTAATTTATCCACTGCACTACTAAAAGCTGAACAGCCAATTAAGGCAATTATTTTCAGTAACTTTGATATTTACCATGCAAAAATGGTCAAATCCCAATTCGAATTGTCTTTTTCAGGACTTATTGATTTTAGTGTGTATTCAAGTCCTACTGTTGACTATGCAAGCTTAATTGATAGTGACTATGACCTCATTATTGCCAATTTCCCAATCCCGGAAGTTACAAATATGGAGATCGTTACAATTAATACCTTACCAACTCAAGAGGATGTCTTGAAAGTCTATAATGCCGTGAATAACCTAAAAAAATAACACTTTAACATAAAACAAAAAAAGCAGCCATCTCTGGCTGCTTTTTGTTTTGATAAATTATCTTATTCTAAGAAATCTTTCAATTGTTTAGAACGAGATGGGTGGCGTAATTTTCTCAACGCTTTTGCTTCAATTTGACGAATACGTTCACGTGTTACACCAAATTGTTGACCAACTTGTTCCAATGTTTTAGATTGACCATCTTCTAGACCAAAACGTAAACGTAATACGTTTTCTTCACGGTCAGTCAAGGTATCTAATACTTCGTTTAATTGTTCTTTCAACAACTCTGCAGACGTATAGTCAGCTGGACTTGTTGCATCGTGGTCTTCAATGAAGTCACCTAAGTGTGAATCATCTTCCTCACCAATTGGTGTTTCCAATGAAACTGGCTCTTGAGCGATTTTAAGGATGTCACGTACTTTTTCAGTAGGTAAGTCCATTTCAGCACCAATTTCTTCTGGTGTTGGTTCGCGTCCTAAATCTTGAAGTAATTGTCTTTGGATACGAACTAATTTGTTGATTGTTTCAACCATATGAACTGGGATACGAATCGTACGCGCTTGGTCAGCAATCGCACGGGTAATTGCTTGACGAATCCACCATGTTGCATAAGTTGAGAACTTGAATCCTTTATGGTAGTCGAATTTTTCAACGGCCTTCATCAGACCCATGTTACCTTCTTGAATTAAATCTAAGAATGACATACCGCGTCCAACGTAACGTTTCGCGATAGATACAACCAAACGTAAGTTAGCTTCAGCCAACTCTTGTTTCGCAATTGGATCCCCTTCTTCGATACGTTGCGCCAAAGCAACTTCTTCGTCCGCTGTTAATAACTCAACGCGACCGATTTCTTTCAAGTACATTCTAACGGGGTCATTGATTTTCACATCAGATGCCACAGAAGTTGGGTCAATTTCATCTTCCTTAACCTTTTCTTCTTCTTTCGCAATTTGTCGTTGCGTTGGATCCCCATTTTCGTCGACCACTGAGATACCTTGGTCTTCAAATTTTTCAATTAAAGCATCCATACCTTTATCATCTAACTCAAAAGGTTGGGCAATTTTATCGCTTAATTCTGAATAAAGAATTGTACCAAGAATTTTCTTGTCTGCAATAAGCAATTTTGTTGCTTGACTAAGTGTAATACCGTCCACTTTTCTCTTTGCCATTCAATTCGCTCCTATCGTTGATTAAAATTATATCCTTATTGTCTTTGCTTCATCTGTTTGAGCAAATCAATTTTTTGTTTTGTTAATATGCCAATCTGTGCAAAATCAGCCAAAGCCTGCGCTTGACGAATTTCTTCATCGATAGCACTCATTTGTTCTTTCAGCGACCCTTTGACTTGGATGTTGTAAAGCAAATCTTCCATCTCACCCTCACTAATATCTGGAGAAACCTCCAGCGTCATGACCTCAGCAACAATTTGCTGCTCCTTAGCCCCAGTAAGAGTTTGTAGAAAATCACTCGGATCAATATTCCCATCCTCATCACGATACTTGTCACGATAATCCGACAAAATCATGTATAAGGACTCCATATCCGTCGTTCTAAAGTGGAAATCCGCATTGGTCACATACATCCACGCTTCACTATTATAGAGTAACCGATACAACAATAGCAATTCACTTTTTTCCAATTGCGACCTTTTTTTCGTTGTGGAAAAAGACGGATCATCGCTAATCGGTTGACCTTGGTCTTGGAAATTTTGCTTGGTCGAACCTTGCTTATCCTCAGACTTACCAACCACTGCAGACAACTGTTGTAACAAGGTCTCCTTAGAAACATCAGTATCCTTTGCAATCTCACCAATATAAATATCTCTATCTACAGGTTGGGAAATCTTGGCAATGGCTTGTAACATGACTTGGATATAATCGATTTTCCCTTTGTCAGTTTGTAGAGCGTATTCTCTACTATAATAATTACGCATAAAATGAATTGGTGTTAAGCGTTGATTTCCTACAAATTGCAAGTAACGGTCGCCACCATATTTTTGAATAAATTCATCTGGGTCCAGGTTTTGTTCAAAAGCTAAGACATTAATCGTTATCCGTAGTCGTTGATCATGGATGAGATTAATAGCTCTTAGCGTCGCCTTTTGTCCAGGATTATCGCCATCGTAAGCGATCAATACTTGTTTACTCGTCTTGTCGATGGCCTTAATTTGGTTATTGGTTAAACTCGTACCCATTGAAGCCACACCGTTTTGAACCCCCACATTGTGGGAAGCAATCACGTCCATGAATCCTTCAAATAAGACAAGTTCCTTGGCTCTTCTGGCTTCATTCTGTGCTAAATCCAAGTTAAATAGGAAAGTATTTTTTTCAAAGATATCCGTTTCGGGACTATTCAAATACTTGGCTGCATCCGGAAATGCATTTGCATGGTGTGAACCAGGTAAGATACGACCGGAAAAACCAACTGTCTCTCCGCGTTCATTCCGCAAGGGGAACATAATTCTACCAGCAAACCGATCTCTTAACTGCCGTTCCTCACCAACGAAGACGCCCGATGCTTGAAGTTCAGCAATCGAAAATTCCTTGTTAAGTAAATGCTGTGCCGCTAATTGACCATTTTCCGGTGCTATACCAATCTGATACGTTTCTATCGTTTCATCAGAAAGGCCCCTATTATTCAAATAGGCTAATCCCTCACTACCATTTTCTGTATTGACCAATAAATAGTGGTAAAATTCTCGCAAGGCTTCATGAATTTGAATTAAGCGTCGTTGGCTATCCGAATATTGAGATTGAACTTGGCCACCATCGAGTGCTGACCAATCAAAATTAATCGACACATTTCCTTGTTCAGCAACTTTTTGAACTGCTTGGGTAAAGGAATACCCTTCAATTTCTTCCATAAAACGAAAAACATTTCCTCCACGGCCACATGAAAAACAGTGAAAAATCTGCTTTTCTTCATTAACTGTGAAAGATGGCGTCTTTTCATCATGAAATGGGCAGTAACCAAAATAGTTACGACCCCTTTTTTGTAAGTCAACAAATTGACTGGTGACATCTAGAATATTGACATTGTTTTTGACTTCATTTATGACTTCTTGTGGAATAAAATTTGCCATTTAATCACCTACTTTTGCCGACAAAAATTCACTATAAATATAGTGCATAATCATTGAAAAGGCAATGATTATCTTCTTTTATTCGTTAAAATCATCAAATTCGTCAATTTCGTCATAATTTGCGTCATATTCGCCATCTAAAACAGCTTGAATAATTTCCCAAGCCTCATCTTTACCTTCTTTTGTTTCGGCAGAAAATGGCAAGATTTGGTCAATTGATTCCAAATTCAAGGTTTTATAAATATCACTCAAATGTTTGTTCCATTGGCTCTTCTTGATTTTGTCGGTTTTGGTTGCAATGACAAAATAAGGCACTCCGTGATAATCCATAAATTCTTTCATTTGAATATCGTCAGCTGTTGGCGTATGTCTAAAGTCGACGATCAATAAAGCTAAAGCTAGGTTTTCACGTGTTGAGAAATACGTTTCTAACATGTCGCCCCATTTTGCTTTTTCCGTTTTACTTACGCGGGCATAGCCATAACCAGGCACATCGACGAAATAAAATAAATCTTCTATTTGATAGTAGTTTAATTGTTGCGTTTTACCAGGTTTACTTGAAGTTCTTGCCAATTTCTTACGGTTAATCAATGTGTTGATAAAAGAACTTTTCCCAACATTTGAACGGCCTGCTAAGGCAATTTCAGGAATGATTGGATCTGGATATTGTTCTGGTCTTACCGCAGAAATCAAAAACTCTACATTATGTACTTCCATGGAAATCTCCTCTCTGACACAAAAAGGAAAGACCAAAAAATTAGTCTTTCCTAATCATTTTTACTGTCATACTTGATATGAACTAGGCAATTTTTTCCCCAGCTTGGTCAAATAAATCTGGTTCAATTGAGTCATTGATTACAGCTTCGTTAATCACAACTTTTGAAACATCATCGCGTGATGGAATTTCAAACATGATTTCTAACATTGCTTCTTCAATGATTGAACGCAATCCACGTGCACCTGTTTTACGGTCTAAAGCTTTTTGTGCAATCGCATCAAGCGCTTCGTCAGTAAAGCTTAATTCCACGTTATCCATCTTCAACAATTGTTGGTATTGTTTAACCAAAGCATTCTTAGGTTGCGTCAAGATGTGTACCAAATCATCTTTGGTCAATTTATTCAAGTTAGCCATGATAGGCAGACGACCAATAAACTCTGGAATTAAACCAAATGTTTGTAAGTCTTGAGGGATTGCATGTTGCATAATTGCATCGTTATCATTCAAGATACCATTTTTACCTGATTGACCAAAACCAATTACTTTTTCACCTAAACGTTCTTTAATAATTGGTTCGATACCATCAAAGGCACCACCTACGATAAATAGGATGTCAGTAGTATCCACTTGAATAAATTCTTGGTGTGGATGTTTACGACCACCTTGAGGCGGAATGTTTGCTTCAGTACCTTCTAAGATTTTCAGTAAAGCTTGTTGTACACCTTCACCTGAAACATCACGTGTAATCGATACATTTTCAGATTTACGGGCAATCTTATCGATTTCATCCACGTAAATGATCCCTTTTTGCGCACGTTCTACATCAAAATCAGCAGCTTGCATCAATTTAACAAGGATGTTTTCAACATCTTCACCTACATAACCAGCTTCGGTTAAAGTAGTCGCATCTGCAATCGCAAAAGGTACATCTAAAATACGCGCTAAGGTTTGGGCTAAGTAAGTCTTACCAGAACCAGTAGGGCCCATTAATAAGATATTACTCTTTTGTAGTGAAACGCCATCATCAGATGGGTTATGGTTTGAAGCGATACGTTTGTAGTGGTTGTATACCGCTACTGACAAGGTTTTCTTCGCTTGATCTTGTCCAATCACGTAGTCGTCTAAAATTGCACGAATTTCAGTTGGTTTTGGTGGTTCCACCATTGTGTATGATTCTTGTCTTTCTTGGTTGGTTTCTTCATCTATAATTTCTTGGCATAAGGCCACACATTCATTACAAATATATACTCCAGGTCCAGCGATGATTTTATCTACTTCATCCTGAGACTTCCCACAAAAAGAACAGTGAATAGTTGTTTGTTCGTCATCGTTATACATTCTATCCGTTCTCCTTTCAGATTTTACATCACCTTATTGTGCCAAAATCTAGCCGTCAAGTCAATTTTAAAGCCCTATTTTGACCCATTTATAGGTGATTTGCTCTTATGAAATTGATAAAAGCTTATGTAATTAATTTTAACACGTCATGATAAGAAAATAAAATTCCTGCTAGTATTTTAACACTGGTTATTTTATAATGTAAAACGATGTGTAAAAAGAACATTGAAAAGAAAAGGAGTTAGATATGAGTATTATTCGTGGAATAATCGGTCTTGCAATTATTGGACTTATTACTTGGTTATTGAGTAAAGACCGTAAGAATGCCCGCTTCAAACAAGTAGGTATTTTATTAGTTATCATGTTTGTTTTCGCTTTTATTGGTTTACAAACAAGCTTTGGTATTGCCGTTTTAGAAGGAATTTCAGCTTTCTTTAACTGGTTGATTCTACAAGCAAATGGAGGAACACAATTCGTATTCGGTGAACAATCAACTGAATATGGCATTTTCTTCTTTAACGTTTTAATGCCAATCGTGTTTATCTCTGGTTTAATTGGTATCTTACAATATACAAAAGTATTACCAGTTGTAGCGAAATATGTAGGTAAAGCATTGAACTTAATCACTGGTATGGGTGGTAATGAATCTTACGCCGCTACAATGATGGCAATGCTTGGTCAATCAAATGGTTTTATCAGTATTAAAAAATACATGGATAAATTCTCACCCGACCAAATCTTCACTTTCTCTCTATTAGGTTTGTCATGTGTATCTGCAACAACAATTGCTTCATACATGCAAATGGTTGACGGTAAATTCGTAGTAGTAGCAATTCTATTAAACGTATTCGCTGCATTTATCGTTGTGTCATTAATGGCTCCTTATGATCCAAATGCTGTTCAAGTTGACTTCAACCCAACAGAAGATATTGACGACAATACTGAAAAAGAAAACTTCTTTGCTGTATTAAGTGATTACATTTCAAGTGGTTTCCAAATTGCGCTTGCAATTGCAGGTTCATTAATCGGGTTTAACGCCTTGATTACTTTCCTAAACTCTCTTGCAACATTAGCATTTGGTATCGACTTTACAACAATTTTAGGCTACATCTTCTCACCTTTAGCATTAGTAATGGGTGTACCAACTGCTGACGCTGTTCATGCAGGTGCGATTATGGCTTCTAAATTGATCACAAATGAGTTTGTTGCCCTAGGCGAATTACAAACTGTCGCTGGTAGCTTATCTGCTAAAACATTAGCAATGATGTCTACATACGCTATTTCATTCTCAAACATTGGTACAATCGGTATGATCATTGCCTCTGTAAAAATTATGAGTGGTGAACAAGCCAAAGTTGTTGCAAACAACACTGGTCGTTTAATCGTAGGTTCAGTAATTGTTTCAATGATTTCAGCTACAATTGTTGGTTTCTTCTTCTAATAAGGGAATCGCATATTTCATTCAAATAAAAATTAATTTAAGGCATTGTGGTACTTTTTCTAGGAATTAGGCCCACAATGCCTTATAATTTACCTATAGGTACACTTTAATGTACGGAAATTCTTAGGAGGTTTATAATGAAATTAATTTTAGATTTTGATACAGGTATCGATGACGCAATGGCAATTGCTTTGGCCTTAGGTGAAGAAAACGCCGAGGTTATTGGTATTACTTCAGTATTTGGTAACGCAGAAGTAGACAAATGTGTCCACAATGCATCTGCAGTCCTTAAATTACTTAATCGTGAAGATATTCCAGTATTCCGTGGTGCATCTCACAAATTAGGTGATACTGAAGACTACGTTCAAGAACCTGCTTCAGGTATCTTCCATGGTCGTAATGGTTTAGGTAATATTGAACTACCTGCTGGTAACAATATTTCAGACCAAGATGCCATTGACTTCATTATCGAATCTGCTAATAAATATGAAGATGAATTAATTTTAGTAACAACTGGTCCTTTAACAAATGCTGCATTAGCCATTCAAAAAGATTTACCGGCTATGCAAAAAATTAAAGGTATCGTATCTATGGGTGGTGCCCTAACTGTTCCTGGTAATGTTAGTCCTTTTGCTGAAGCAAACTTCTGGAAAGACTCTGAAGCGAATAATGTAGTATTCGACTCTGGTTTACCAATTAAAGTCATCGGTTTAGACGTTACATTACGTACACTAATTACTGATACTGATATTGAACCTTGGAAAGAGATTTCTGAAGCTGGTAAAACATTCCACGAAATCGTTACTTACTACTTCAAAGCTTACGCAAACTCATATGAAGATTTAACTGGATGTGCCCTACACGATCCATTAGCTGTTTCAGTGGCTTTAAACAGTGACTGGGTAACAGGTGAAACCTTCCGCATTAAGAGCTTGTACGACGAACAACAAGGTCGCTTAGTACAAGACCAAGCAGCCCTAAACCGTGGTGAAACACCTAACGTGTTCGTTGCCCTAGGTGTAGATGCAGAAGCATACAACAAACACTTCTTAGAAACAATCAAAAAAGCTTTCTAATTCAGGATCCAAAAAAACACTGTTGAGACAAAAATCTCAACAGTGTTTTTGTTTACCCAATATGGTGAAAGTGTTAGTTCTATATAAAAAAGACCAGGACATGTTTGCACATATCCTGGTCTTTCATTTGTTTTGAGAATAAATTACGCTTCTTCTACTGCAGTTTCAGTGATTAAGTCCATTGCTTTTTTCAAAGCGATGTCGTTTTTCAACATATCTTCAGTAACAACGTTTTTCACTTCTTCAACAGTCATGCCGTAAGTTTCAGCTAATGTAGCGATTTCTTTTTCTACATCTTCAACTTCAGCAGTGATGTTTTCATCTTTAACGATTTGTTCAAGGATTAAGTTAGTTTTCACACGAGTGTCAGCATCTTGTTCAAATTGGTGATGTAAGTCTGCTTCAGTAGTACCAGTTAATTGGTAGTACATTTCTGGTGAAATACCTGAACGTTGCATTTCGTTTAAGTAATGTTCCATTTGACGGTGAACTTCTTCGTGAACCATTTCGTGTGGTAAATCAGCGATTTCAGCATTTTCTACTGCTTTACGTAACGCTTCTTCTTCACGAGCTTCTTTAGCTGCAGCTTCTTTTTGTTCTGCAATTTGTTTACGGTATTTTTCTTTTAATTCGTCTAAAGTTTCAACTTCATCGTCAACATCTTTAGCGAATTCGTCGTCTAATTCAGGAACTTCTTTTGTTTTAACTTCATGAACTTTAACTTTGAATACTGCATCTTGACCAGCTAATTCTTCAGCTTGGTATTCAGCAGGGAAAGTTACGTTAACTTCAACTTCGTCGCCTTCTTTAGTACCAACTAATTGGTCTTCGAAGCCTGGGATGAATGAGTTAGATCCTAATTCTAATGAATGGTTTTCACCTTTACCACCGGCAAAAGCTTCACCATCTTTGAATCCTTCAAAGTCAATAACTACTGTATCGCCTTCTTCAGCTGCGCCGTCTTTTAAAGCTAATTCGCTTAAGTTAAAACGAGCTGATTCTAGACGTTCGTTGATTTCTTCTTCAGAAACTTCAACATCTTGTTTAGATACTGTTAAGTCTTTGTATTGACCTAATTTAACTTCTGGTTTAGTAGCAACGTATGCTAATAATTTCCAGTCTTCGCCTTTGTTAGCTGATTCAATATCAAAGCGAGGTTGTACAACGATTTCTAAACCTGATTCTTCAACAGCTTTAGTGTAAGCTTCTGGAAGAACAATGTTTACTGCATCTTCGATCAATGATTGTTCACCAAACATTTTCACGAACATTTGATAGTTGATTTTCCCTTTACGGAAACCTGGGATAGTTACATCTTTTTTCACACGGTTGAAAGCTTGTTTCAATGCTTTATCTGCATCTTCTTTAGCAACTGTGAAATGTAAGATACCTTCGTTTGTTGATGTTTGTTCATAATTTACTGACATTTAATATTCCCCTAACGTTTGATATATTTACTATTGATTACGATATTTGCGTAATCCTAACATCATAAAATACTACACTAAATCCGTTGAATTGTCTAGTTATTGAGCAAAAATGACCACCTTTCATCCTATTTAAGGAATTCCCCTTCTACAAATCTCACTTTTCTTATTTTTATGTTAAATTAATTATGTAAAACTATTCTATTAGTAGAAAATACGCTAAAATAAAGTAAATATGGACAATCATGCCATATCTGAAGGAGGACATCATGCGGTATCCAAATGGTAAAATTTACCAAGCACAAACGCAACATGATTTACCTAAGATACGAAAAGGTAAAACAACTTTTTCCAACCGTGGGATGAAATTGGAAGATATGATCAATCATACAAACAAGTGGTATCTCTTGCATGATAAAGCTGTCATCCATAAAAAGCCTACACCAATCCAAGTTGTTACGGTCGACTATCCAAAACGAAGTCGTGCCGTTATAAAGGAAGCCTACTATAAAGTAGCTTCGACAACCGATTATAATGGCGTGTATAAGGGTAAATACATTGATTTTGAGGCGAAACAAACGAACCTTAAAAACACTTTTCCCCTGCACAATATCCATCAACATCAAATTGACCACATGAAGCAATGTTTGCACCATGGTGGCATTTGTTTTGTGCTTTTTTTATTTAAGGCGAGAAATGAAGCCTATGTATACCCTATTCGCGCTTTACTTGAAGATTGGCAAGCCTTTTTAGCCAAAGAAATGACGGCTATTCCGCTTGAACGTGTTCAAAGTGAAGGCATGCTGGTTGAGATGGGTTATCAACCACAGCTGGATTACTTAAAAGCAGTTGATCAATTGATTCTAATGGAAGAAAAATTAGGTAATAATCTTTAAAGAAAGTAGGATTGAGTAAAATGACTCAGGAACAAAATTCTAGACGACGAAGCCAAAATTCATCTTCGTCGAATCGTAAGAAAAAACGCAATAATAAACGAGGTATGGCTTTATGGAAGAAGATTCTGATTGCCCTATTTAGTTTAGGTGTAATTGTTGCAGTTGCCCTATCTTTTGTCGCATATAGTTGGGTGAAAGATGCACCAACGATTGCTGAGGAAGACTTATACGGTACGATTGCTTCAAGTATCTATGATAGTGAAGGTAATGTTGTATATGAAACCAGTAAAAATGAGCGGACGATTGTTTCCGAAGAAGATATTTCACAACAAACTTTCGATGCTGTAACGTCAATTGAAGACCAACGCTTTTTAGAGCATAACGGTTTTGACCCTATCCGTATTGTGGGTTCATTCATCGCCAACTTAAAAGCTGGAGGTATTGCCCAAGGTGGTTCAACCTTAACGCAACAATTGGTTAAACTAACTGCCTTCTCTACCAATGAATCTGATCAATCTTACAAACGTAAAGTGCAAGAAATTTGGTTGGCTATCCAATTAGAACAAGAATACTCTAAACAAGAAATTTTTGAATTATATATTAATAAAGTCTATATGGCTAATGGGGTTTACGGTATCGGTACAGCTTCCGAAGTATATTATGGTAAACCATTAAATGAATTATCCTTAGCACAGACTGCCCTCTTAACCGGAATGCCACAAGCACCGAATGCTTATGATCCATATACCGATCCTGAAGCTGCTAAAGAACGTCGTGATTTAGTCTTACAAGCCATGTTGGAAAATGAAAAAATTACCCAAGAAGAATATGACACTGCTGTCGCTACACCTATCGATGATGGATTATTAGAAATTTCGACTGATGATACGGCGCAATCTGAAACAGATATTATGTTAGATGCTTACGTTCAACAAGTAGCTGCAGATGTTGAGGATGCAGGCTATGACATGTACTCAGATGGTTTACAAATCCATACATACTTAGACATGGATGCAATGACTGAAATGTACAACACCATCCAAGATGAAGAAGGTCTATATTTCACAGATGATAATATGCAAGCTGCTGCTTCATTAGTAGACACACAAACTGGTCATATCCTGGCCTTATTTGGTGGACGTAACCAAGAAACCTTATTATCTTATAACCGTGCCACAGAATTAGATCGAAGTGTTGGTTCATCTATTAAACCTTTCGCTGATTATGCACCAGCAATTGAATACTTAAACTATTCAACTGAATCATCTATCGTCGATGAAGAACATACTTTCTCTGATGGTACTGAAATTAACAACTACGACTTAACCTATATGGGTACGATGACCATACGTCAAGCCTTAATCGGTTCTCGTAATATTCCTGCCTTGAAATTATTCCAAGAAGTAGGTGCAGAAAACGTTACTGAATTCTTATCTAAACTAGGCATTACCTTAAATGATGGTGCCGGTGCTTATGAATCAAACGCCATTGGTGGGGAAATTACGCCATTACAATTGAGTGCTGCCTATGCAACATTAGGGAACTATGGTACGTATAACCAACCGCGTGCTGTGGATTACTTCGAAACAATCGATGGTACAAAAGTGACCGTTGATGCAGAATCAACTCAAGCAATGGAAGATTCAACCGCTTATATGGTAACCGATATGTTGAAAGATAACTTTACGGATACTTCATATGGTTTATCTACAAGCTACCACACAGCTGGATTAGCTGAAGCTGGTAAATCTGGTACAACCAACTATACAGAAGATCAATTAGCTGAGTTGGGCGTTACCGAAAGTGCGGTACCAGATACCTGGATGAGTGGTTATACAACTGACTATGCCCTATCTATCTGGACGGGTTATGATAACCAATTCTCAACTGATGAAGTTGGTTACCTTGATGGTTCCGAAAAATATATCGTGAATTACCTATACCAAGATCTAATGGGCTACCTGTCAACAACAGCAGATAATGCTGACTGGGTACAACCTGACTCTGTACATGAAGTGAAATTAATTGAGGACGCTGTACCAACTGAATTCCCAACATCATCTACACCTTATGCAAATATCATCACTGGTTTAGCGAATGATGATTTATACGCAGACTTCCAAGACTGGTTAGCATCCGGAAATTCAATCGCAACTTCAGCAAGTTCAAGTTCAGCGGTATCCAGATCTTCAGTGATTTCATCATCTAGTTCATCTGTAAGCTCTTCTTCAAGCTCAGTAGTTTCTTCTAGCGAAGAATCAAGCTCATCAGCAGTTGAATCTAGTTCAAGTTCTGAAAGCTCTGCTGTAGAATCGTCTAGTTCAATAGAAACGCCAGCAACGAGCGAAACAACATCTAGCGCTCCTGCGACATCTTCTAGTACACCAACGACAACGACACCTACAGAAAGTTCAACACCTGTTGACCCCGCTGCTTAATGCAATATAAAAATAGGAGTGACCACCTTGATAGCCTTTAAGCTATCAGGGTGGTCACTCCTTTTTCGTTGTCAGAATGACTTTGAATCACTATAATAATGACATATCAGAATATTAATGGAGGATTTTTATGTTTTCAGTAGACACTTATGATACAACAAGCATTCCCTCAGCCTCGCCAGATCGTCCGTTTATTCCTGTCTATGCCTGGCAAACTGCTGAGCATCCCAAAGCAATTATCCATATCGTACACGGTATGTCTGAATTTGGTGGCCGTTACAAAAAAGTGGCCCAATCCTTTTTACAACAAAATTATTTAGTCCTTGCCCATGACCATATTGGCCATGGGGGGACAGCCAAAGAAGCAAACCGACTTGGCTACTTTGGTACCAATCATGCCGACGAAATCATGGTGGAAGATTTGCATCGTGTCGTAGAGGCGACAAGAAAGAAATACCCTAACCTACCCTATTTTGTCCTAGGACATTCCATGGGTGCCTATATTACCCGTCTATACTTGGGTAAACATAGCCAAGAAATCGATGGCGTCCTACTAAGCGGTACCAATACCAATAGCCCTTTGTACGCAACAGGTGCAGCGCTCGCACCAATTTTAAACACTATCCATCCCCAAGCCTATAACTACTATATTCACCAAAAATTATTTGGTACCGGGCTAAGCGATGACCCTCTGGTTAGTGAATCTTTCCCAGATTATTGGTATCCACCAAAAGACGGTCAAACACACGATTGGCCATTGGTCGGCTTTGTTTTTACCAATAATGGTTTTGCTGAATTGGTGAAAATAGCACACAAGGCAACCGTACCTTCATGGTTAAATAACATTCGCCGTGATTTACCAATAGCCATTATCGCCGGACGTAAGGATCCCTTAATTGATGGCGGCAAAGAGACACACAAATTAGCCAAACAATTTACACGTGCCAAATTCGAAGATGTTTCTATTATGAT
Organism: Aerococcus agrisoli; assembly: GCF_003797145.1. Taxonomy (GTDB): domain Bacteria; phylum Bacillota; class Bacilli; order Lactobacillales; family Aerococcaceae; genus Aerococcus; species Aerococcus agrisoli. The sequence goes on from NZ_RKMG01000002.1 coordinate 157,548, forward strand.
GTTCGAAAACCGTGGTCATGAATGTATGATGTATGGCAATACAAAACCAGTTTACGCACTCATCAACAAATGGTTAACTAAACAAATGAAAACCTCTATGCGTAACCTCAATAACTAACAAAAAAGCGTATGACCAAAATCATTGTAGAGGCCCCCAAAAGTTA
>NZ_RKMG01000020.1 GCF_003797145.1 Aerococcus agrisoli
AACTTTTTGGGTCCACTATAAAAGCCTCAAGCAAATGCTAGAGGCTTTTTGTATATGTTAGTAAATAATTATCAAAAATTTTGTTTGTATTTACTATAAGCGTATAAAATGTTCGTTTTTATATTTTAAATGTGAAAATAATCAGTTTTATATGCGAAAATCAGTTAAAAATATGAAAATATATATTTATATCCTCAAAGTATACACATCGTAATAGTCAGATATCAAACCTAAAGACCTATATAGTAAGGGATCTTTTGTCTTTACGTAGCGCTTAGACATAGTTAAATGCTTGCTTATAAAATTGTATGTTTTCTTTGATGATTTATAAATCACTATTTGTGTTTTTGAATAGTTAGTATTATTTCTCGTAAATTATAATAGAGAGCATGGAATGTTTCCCTATCATTCCAGGCTCTCTATTTTGTAGATTTTATCTTACTAACAAACTAAATTTTACTATTTAGAGGAATATTTAAGATTAAATCTGTTGATTATTCTACTAACAATGTATTAGTATGTTTAACAATTTCCTGGTATTGATGTTCTACATCGTCATTAATAATAACAGAAGTTACTTCATCTAGTTGATAATAGGTGAAAAAGTCTTCTTTACCAACTTTAGAAGAGTCTAAAAGTAGATATTTTTCCGTTGAATTATCTAAAGCGCGGGCCTGGGTTTTTCCTTCTTCTATAGTAGCTGTCATCACGCTATTGTCATTGACTGCATTGGCGCTAAAGAAAGCTTTATGGAATTTTAGGTTTTCCAGCACACTAAGGGTTAGGTATCCATTAAATGCTTGCGTATTTCTTTTAATTCTACCACCGAGTAGATATACTTCGATATCTTTTTCAATTAATGTTTGGAATACAGGTAAGCAATTTGTGTAAATTTGACAATTAATTTGATCTAAATTTTGTGCCATAATCTCCATTGTAGTACCTGGACCCATGAAAATAATATCGTCTTCATTGATTAGATCAATTGCCTTTAAGGCAATTCGAGTTTTTTCATGAATGTTTATAACTTTTTTATCATCATGAGAAAGTTCTTTTTTAGGATACTTGTCTTGTGAAATGGCACCGCCATGAACCCGTTTTAATGCACCATCATCTTCTAGTTCTGTTAGGTCCCTACGAACGGTCATATCTGAAACGTTTAATTTTTCAACAATATCAGTAACAGAAACGGTACCATTTTTTTGAAGAGCTTCTAGTATGAATTCGTGCCTCTTCTTTTTTAACATGGCTTGTTCACCTCATTTCTAATATCTTTATTATAAAGCAAAATCTATTTTTCTACACTTTGTTTAGGCATGTAAAGAATAAAAAGTTTAATTTATATGCATTATGTTTGGTACAAAACATAAAAATAATAAAGCCTTTTTCAAATATTTAGAATACTTGAAAAAGGCATTAAAGCTAATATTTAGTCACTATGACCTGATTGAATAGATTATTAAAGTTTTTTAGATCGATATGTCCGGTGATGCTTTCCATCGTGTTTAGCATACCACAAGTCATAGCCTGCTTTAATAAAGAGATATCATCAAGTTGATTGTCTAAGGCTGCAGCAATGCCAGCAACGGTCGAATCACCTGAACCTACTGGATTAATTACAGAGATGTTAGGAATATCTATCCTATAGTATGATGAATGATGTTTGGCAAATGCACCATTTGCACCAAGGAATACAATAATCCATTCAATACCATCAAAAATCTGAGTAGAGAGTGCGGATTTCAGGCTATCATTATCTTCAGACAGTTTATAACCCAAAATATCTGATAATTCATTAATATTGGGTTTAATTACTGATGGACGATGTTTGTTTTGTAATACAGCCATCAAACTGCTACCAGAAGAATCGAGTATAATTTTTTTGTTTTTTTGATTTGCTCGTTCAATTAAAAAGGTATAGTAATCATCTGGCAATCCATTAGGGAGTGAACCAGACATAGAAATAACATTAGCTTCTTCACTAAGTGCATCAAAATGTTTTAAAAATTGATTTGCTTCATCAGTAGAAATAGTTGGACCCTTTTCTAAGATTTCTGTTTGCATTCCTTCATGAAGAATAGCGATACAATTTCTAGTTTTCTCTTGAATAACCAGAAAATTGGATTTAATACCTGTTGCATATAACTGCTCAGTAATTTCTTCCCCTAATTTTCCGCCTAAAAAACCAGTAGCTACAACATCTTTTCCTAATTCATTGGCAACTCTACTAACGTTTAAACCTTTCCCCCCAGCTGTTTTTCTGACTTCAGTTACTCTATTCGTATTATCTAATTGAAATGTAGATAAATTATAGGATATATCTATCGAAGGGTTTAGCGTGACCGTTAAAATCATATTAGCTGGTCCTCCATTTAATCGTGATATTGTCCACGATCCCATTTTTCTAAATATTCTTGAAATAAATCAGGATTATCTGAATTATTTGTAGTTTCTAAATCAGAAATTTTTTGAATTAATTTCTGATTTTCTTCAGAGGGTTGGTATTCTTCTTTGATAAAAGCAGTAATAATATCTTCCATCAATAGTTCACCAGTAATCATTCCACCAAAAGCGATAACATTTGCGTTTAATTCACGCTTTGAATATTGAGCAGTAGTCATATCTCTTACTAAAGCGGCACGAATACCTGGTACTTTATTTACGGCATTTGAAATACCGACACCTGTACCGCAAATAACAACACCAAGATCAGCCTCACCATTTGTAACAGCTTCTCCAACTTTGCGACCAAAAATAGGGTAGTGGGTTCTTACATGATTATAAGTTCCTACGTCAATTACATCATAACCTTGTTCTACTAAATAGTCAGATACTCTAATTTTAATATCAGTGACAATATGATCACAACCAATTGCAATTTTCATACATTTTCCTCCTAATATATTTTTATTAGCACATAGCATTCAACATATCAACACGAACTTGGTGACGACCACCATCGTAATCCGCAGATAAGAATGCCTCGACAATATTTGTTGCCAACTCATCCCCAACAATTTGTGCTCCTAAGGTAATTATTTTTGAATTATTGTGCTCGCGAGTCATATAGGCAGATCGCTCATCTGAAACTTCTGCAGCAATGATTCCTTTAATTTTAACGGCAGAAATATAAGATCCTGCTCCATAGCGATCAAAAAGAATTCCTCGCGCATTATCATCTTCTAAGATTTTTTTTGCTACTTTAACAGTAGATTCTACAAAATCTTCGCTGGGTGTTTCTGATAAATCTTCAAAATCATAATTATTTGCAATTAGGAATTGCTTAACAACTTCTTTTAACTTCATACCGTCTTGGTCCGTACCGAGATAAATCTTCATAATTAAAACCTCCATTATTTTGTTATACACATATTGTATAGCCAAAACAAACAAAAAGCAACAATAAATACTGTTTGTTTTTACAACAACAAACAAAAACAAACTATTAATGCTTGACTAAACAATAAATACAGTATATTATCTAAGTAAACAAATAAACACATATAGTAACAAAAAACAACATATAAATTTTTTAATATTTAGGAGGTTAATTTATGAAGTATGTATCAGCGGAAAAGTTAAGAAAACTAGAAAAATTATCAACAGATAATCAAGTGATATCTGCATTGGCCATTGATCAAAGGGGATCATTGAGAAAAATGATTTCGGCAGAGGGGAATACAGAAGACATTCAATCCGCAGTTGAAAAATTTAAAATTGCTATTTCAGAAGAATTAACATCATATTCTTCATCAATCTTATTAGATCCCGAGTATGGTTTACCGGCAGCAAAAAGAAAAAATGAAAATGCCGGTTTATTATTGGCTTATGAAGAAACGGGATATGATGCAACTGAACCAGGTCGTTTACCAGATTTATTGCCGTATTGGTCTGCGAAAAGGATAGAGGAAATAGGGGCTGATGCAGTTAAATTTTTACTATATTATGATGCGGATGAAAGTAATGAGATAAATGATCAGAAGAAGGCATTTGTCGAGAGAATTGGTTCAGAATGTGATGCAGAAGAAATTCCATACTTTTTAGAAATTTTAACTTATGATAAAGATATAGATGACAATAAATCCAAAGAATTTGCTAAAGTAAAACCTAGAAAAGTAATTAAAGCTATAGAAGAATTCTCTAAAGACAGATATGGTGTAGATGTTTTAAAAGTGGAAGTTCCAGTAAATATGAATTTTGTAGAGGGTTTTTCAAAAGGAGAATCAGTATATACAAAAGAAGAGGCTAGTCAATATTTTGCTGACCAGGACGCCGCTACTCATCTACCATATATTTATTTGAGTGCAGGTGTATCAGCTCAAATGTTCCAAGATACTTTAGTATTCGCCAAAGAATCTGGGGCTAAATTTAATGGAGTTCTTTGTGGTAGAGCAACTTGGAAAGACTCAGTACCTATTTTTGCAAAAGAAGGAGAAAATGCAGCTAGAGAATGGCTAAAAACAGAGGGTGTTGCCAATATTGAATCTTTAAATAAGGTTTTGGATGCTACCGCCTCTTCGTGGTCAAATAGAATAGGTAGTAAATAATAGTGATATTTACTCGCAATTTTCTAGCTGATTAAGGCATAGATAGCAAGTAGTAATAAAAGTTTTTTTAACCAGTAGCGAAGGTAAAAGAACCTATAAAATACCCACTAAAAAGGCTCATAAGGTATGTGTGAATACATACTTTATGGGCCTTTTCTTGTAGCTTTTATGAATTGCGATTATCCATTTACTTTTTCATTTAAGGCATTTAAACCTGCGATACGGCCGTAGGTAAAGATATCGGTTAGTGAGTTACCGCCTAAACGATTACCTGCATGGATACCACCTGCAACTTCGCCGGCAGCGTACAAACCTGAGATTACTTGACCGTCGCTGTTGATGACGTGGGTTTGATGATCAATTTTTAAACCACCCATTGTATGGTGAAGGGCGGGGCGTCTTGGTGTTGCGTAGAATGGTGCAACTTCACATGTTAGTTCAAAGACGTTTTTACCAAATTCTGGGTCATAGCCGTCTTCAACGTAGTGGTTGTAGTTTGTCACGGTTTCGACTAGAATTTGTGGATCAACGCCGATTTGACCTGCTAATTCTGCCAAAGTATCAGCTCTGAATAATTGGCCTTCTGCAACTTCGCGGTCAATTTTTTCTTGGTTGGTATTCATGGCCGTTTCTTTAATTTTATCATCCGCAATAAGGTAGAAGAGGCCACCGTTGTCGATTGCGGCTTGACTTAATTGGTCACGGCTACCATATTCGTTGACAAATCGTTTGCCCTCTTGGTTGACCATGATGAAGTTTGCGGGTGGTACTTGCAAACCGATAAATAGGTCACCCGTTTCAGGGTCACAGGTTGGCAACATTTGTGCAAAGCCCATGCCGACTAGTTCGGCGCCGACTTCTTCACCTAATTTGATGCCGTCACCTTGGAGGGCTGATGAGTTTGAGGTGCGAATGCTATCAGGTACATCAGACCAATAGGTGTTGTATTGTTGAACCATTTTGGTATTGGCAGCGAAACCACCTGTTGCCAGTACCACTGCCTTGGCGTGGACGGTCATTTTTTGACCGGCTTTACCTCGAGCTTCAACACCAATGATGTTACCAGCTTCATCTGATAATAATTTCTTCACTTGGGCGTTGGTTAGGGTAGTGCCGCCCTTTTCAGCAAAATAGTTAGATAGGGCTTCGATATAGGCGTAACCGGCATTTTCAACGGGTTTGTGGCCACGACGCCATAGGGCACCTACTGGCATTTGGACAGTTTGACGGTCAAAGACAACACCAACTGTATTTTCCAACCATTCGACGGCGTCTAAGGCGGTGTCGGTTAAGGTCTTCACTAGTTGGTAATCACCGTAAATTTCATTGCCGTCACGGTCTTTTCGTTTACCACCAATGTAGGTTTGGAAACGATGTAGCAGGCTTGAGTCAAATAGGTATTCCTCTTCTCGACCATTATCTACTGCTTGGAAGTAGCTGTTAATTTGGTCTTGTAAGCTTCTGAAATCTGCTAGATATTCCGGATGAATTTGCTTTTCATCGTAGTTTAAGATTTTTTCTAGGGTTTGACGTTCACCGTGGATCGCTGCCATAGCGTGTTGCCATTCTGGATCAGCTGCATTCATTGGACCACCAGTACGGACGGTGTTCCCACCAATTTGGGGATATTTTTCCAGCAATATTACTGATTTGCCGGCTTCCGCAACGGTTGACGCGGCACTTAAACCAGCGCCACCGCCACCGATGACCACCACATCTGTTGTATATTCTTCAGGTGTAACTGTTCTAGAAGGATCATATTTGGGACGGAATCGAAGAATTTCAGGGTTGGCACCAGCTAATTTGGCTGCTTCTGCCACGCCGTCAATGATCCCTTTACTGGTTAATGTTGCACCGGAAATGGTATCCACGTTTAGGGTTTGCCCTTGCATGATTTGCTCTGGAATTTCAATAAAGGCAGCATCACCAATCCCTCTTGATTCGGTTGAGGTATCGATTTCAATATCTTCAATCAAGTCGTTAGAGAAGGTAACGTCCATTTGGAATTCGCCATTATGGCCAATACCAGTCACTTGATACGTACCAGGTTCAAAGGCTACTTCTGTTGGTTCATTTAATAAATTAGCGACTTCAACGAAGCGTAAGAATTTATTGAGGCAATGCGCTAGGAATTGGATGGTATGTTGGTCTTTAAGTGCGCCATTATCATCGAAGGCTTGGTCTGCTTTACCTAGTAAAAATTCATTTCCAGGTAAGACGACAGCATTCACACCAGGTGTATCAAGTGATTGACGTAGATGTAGTTGGGCACGCGAAGAGCCTTGAGGATCTAGCGAAGCACCGACAATCATCACGGGTTTCCCGTCAAATGGGTGGATGCTAGATGATAACCATTCAATTGCTGATTTAAGCCCTGAAGGAATTGAATGATTCATTTCGGGTACAGCAATAATGACACCGTCAGCTTCAGTGATCACTTGGTTTAAGTGGTTGACTGTTTCAGGTAGGTTTTCTGGGGCATCATCAAGTAGGTTAAATAAAGGAATGTCCATAATTTCTTCTACTTGGATGTCCACTAAATCAGCAAAGTGTGTCGCCATAAATTGTAGTAATTTGCGGTTATAAGATTGTTTGGCATTAGAACCAACAAGTCCGATTAATTTTTTCATAGGATCTCCTTATGCATTCACTTGATAATCATAAATTGCAACACGCGGTTCAGACGATTCTTGTGCAGCCATCGTTCGATTGAGGATATCTGCATAAATTACAAATTCGCTGAAAAGATTGTCTAATTCCTGGGCCTTATCAGCGGAGATTAGATTGCCTTCCTCATTAAACGCTTCTCCGGATTGACTTAGGAAGAATTCAGATGATGGCATGACGCGTCCTTTGACTTCGGGTGCATCGAGTATGAGACGCAAGTGTTGTTGACCGCGAGATGAGCCAAGATTTCCTAATGAGCCACCGACTATCATGACGGGTTTGTCGTATAAAGCACGTGTAGTATACGATATCCACTCGATAAATGATTTTAATGAAGATGGAATAGAGTGATTATATTCGGGAGTGACGATAATCACACCATCAGATGCAGCAATATCATCTGAAACGATTTGGATAGCTTCAGGTAATTTACGTTCGTCTGGTCGATTAAAGCCGGGAAAGCCGACTAAATCATGGCAGATTAAATCGGCAGTGTCTGCATATTTATTAGTGATGTATTGAGCAAATGTACGATTGGTTCCTTTTATATTATTTGTTCCTGCTAATACGACAAATTTCATTTTTTGTTGTCCTTTCCCTTTATATGAGTCATATAAGTGGTTAATGTTTTTACGAGGACAAATATACAACAAATAAATGTATTTGTGAAATCTTTAACAAACAAAAATATTTTTCAACAATTTTGATGCAATGATGTTTTTCTCAGTGTTGATAGAAAGGGCTTGGGCACCAATTTTGTCGGCAGTGGCAACCGCAATTTTTGGGGTATAACCAAAGAGTTGTGTCGTCAAAACTTCGCCCATGAGTGAAGAGTCGGAAACAATGGTTAGGGAGACCATATCGGGCTCGATGGGATAGCCAGTTTTGGGATCGATGATATGATGATAGGTTTTGCCTTCAAAGTTAGCAGTTCTTTCGTAGATACCCGAAGTAACAACGGATTTGTTTCGAACTTTGAGGACAGCAATCGGTTCACCTCTGTGGAGACTGGGGTTTTGGATGCCAACTTCCCATCTACCGTCCACTGCTTTTGGGTCATCGCCCATGACGACGATATTGCCACCAAAGTTGATTAAGGCGGATTGAACCCCATTCTGTTCAAAATACTGAAGCAAAATATCCGCAAAGAAGCCCTTGGCTAAACCACCAAGGTCAATAGACATGCCTTTTTGTGTTAAGAATACCGTCCGCTCCTCTTCATCAAGGACAATATTTTCAGGATTGGTCAGTGTGAGGGCCTGCTGGATTTCACTGTCACTGGGCTTTCTCGCATCATCAAAGCCAATGCGCCACAATTGAACGAGCGGGCCAATCGCGATATTGAGAAAGCCAGTTTGTAGGGAGTAATGTTTGCCAACTTTGATGAGTTGAAAGATATCTTGATCAACCTTTACGGGTTGAAGGCACGCATTTCTTTTGATGTCGGCTAGAACGGAGTCATCTGCATTTGCAGAAAAGCGGCGTTCGAAGTCTAGCACCATTCGTCGCGCCATATCTAGCACTTCATCAGGCGTTTCCTCGTTTACTTTTAACTGTATTAACGTGCCCATGGCGTTGAATGTACTTTCCTTCATAGCCTATTGCCAGCTCCATTCATTCTATATTTGTTGGTTTATGATACCGCTACTTAATATTCACTGCCAAGTATAATCCTAGTTGGTCAGAGAAGCTATACAGATGATGGGGTCTTTTGGCCATGACAGGCAGTAACATATGCAACAGCTTTTGTGGATGTAGCTTTTGTCAGGATACATTACGAAAAGGCTTGCATAAAATTGCCGTTTTAAGTTTACTATTCCGTCTAAATATTATAGAGTGATGTTGAGGAAGATTTATACAACAGAACACTTTTATTGGATAAGGAGTAGCGATTTGAAACTGTTAACGTTAAATACCCATTCTTATGGTGAAGAGAATCAAGATCAGAAGTTGGCCTACATTGCGCAATCGATTGCTGACTGGGATGTGGACATTGTTGCCTTACAAGAGGTAAATCAAAATATTGTTGGCAAGCAAGTGAAACCCGAAAATTTGCCGAATTTTATACGAACTGACGGTCAGGTGAATATTAAGAAGAATAATTTTGCTTTGCGATTGGTGAATGCATTGGCTGAACTTGGTAAGACCTATTACTGGGCTTGGACAATGACGCATATTGCAGGTGATATTAAGCAAGAGGGTGTAGCAGTCCTATCAAAATACCCAATTGAGAGTGCCACTTCTTTCAATATGTCTGAAAGCCACAATATTCTAAACTATAAGACACGCCGTATCATTACAGCCAAGATTACCGATGACAAGGGCTATACCTTCATGGCCGTTTCTGGGCATTTCTCTTGGTGGCATGGGGAAAATAACACTGAGTTCCATTATGAATGGCAACAAGCTGAAAAATACTTGCTACGCACGAATCTACCCATCTATTTCATGGGTGACTTTAATAATCCGGCAAATTCTGAAGGCTACGATTATATGGTGGGAACGGATTTACCAATCCAAGACGCCTACCCAATTGCGGAAGAGACTGTTGGTGAATCGACTGTCTTGAAGGAGATTGCTGGTTGGAAAGGCTTGAAAGAACAAATCCGTATAGATTACATTTTTGTGCCGGATGATGTGGCAGTGAAACGTTCTGAAGTCGTGTATGACGGTGAACGTCAGCAAACGGTTTCGGATCATTCAGGTGTATTCGTAGAAACAAAAGCATAATAGTAGTTGGAAAGAGGCTGAAAGGCCTCTTTTTTGTGGGCATAAAACGAGATAAATAGGCTTTTCATATTGCGCGGAGTTGTCTTTTTTCAAAAAAGTAATAAAATATTCGTGCAAGCGGTTGCACAATCGCAAGTTTTCCGCTATAATCTGAGATGAGTTATGAAACCGTTATCAAATGGTGTTAAGAAAAGGGGAGAATTTATGAAAAGACTACTTACGTTCGAATTCTGGCAACAGTTCGGTAAGGCCTTAATGGTTGTTATCGCGGTTATGCCAGCAGCAGGATTGATGATCTCAGTTGGGAAGGCCGTTGCCTTGTTTGGGGCGGATACTGCCTTGCTAGTAACAACGGGGGCTGTGTTAGAATCTATCGGTTGGGCAATTATTGGGAATTTACATTTATTATTTGCGATTGCAATCGGTGGTTCTTGGGCTAAGGATCGTGCAGGTGGTGCCTTTGCGGCAGCCGTGTCATTCGTATTATTAAACCGTATTACGGGTGCTTTATTCGGGGTTTCTTCAGACATGTTGGCAGATCCAGCCGCTGTTACGCATACGGTATTGGGGCAAACCATTCCAGTTGCAGGTTACTTTACGAGTGTATTAGAAGCGCCAGCCTTAAATATGGGGGTATTCGTAGGGATTATCGCTGGTTTTATTGGGGCATCTGCCTACAATAAATACTACAACTACCGTCGTTTACCGGAAGTATTATCTTTCTTCAACGGAAAACGTTTCGTACCATTTGTGGTAATTGCATGGTCTTTAGTGACAGCTTTAGGTTTATCATTTGTATGGCCAGTTATCCAAACAGGTATTAATAACTTTGGTCAATGGATTGCTACTTCTCAAGACACGGCACCAGTAATTGCACCATTTATCTACGGTACCTTAGAACGTCTATTATTACCATTTGGTTTACACCATATGTTAACTATTCCAATGAACTATACGGAACTTGGTGGTACTTATGAAATCCTTACGGGTGCACAAGCAGGGGCACAAGTTGTGGGTCAAGACCCACTTTGGTTAGCATGGGCTACCGACTTGGCTAACTTCAGCAAAGCTGGGGACACACAAGGATACCAATTTGTTATGGAAAACTGGGTACCTGCACGTTTCAAAGTGGGACAAATGATTGGTTCTTCTGGTATTTTGATGGGTCTTACTTACGCAATGTATCGTAATGTCGACCAAGATAAGAAAGATAAATACAAATCAATGTTCATTTCGGCAGCAGCAGCAGTATTCCTAACAGGGGTTACAGAACCACTAGAATATATGTTTATGTTTATCGCCATGCCACTATATGCGGTATATGCAGTCATCCAAGGTTTGGCCTTCGCTATGGCTGATATCATCAATTTGCGTGTGCATTCGTTCGGTATGATTGAGTTCTTTACACGTATGCCATTAGCGTCTCAAGCTGGTTTAATGGGCGATGTAATCAACTACTTATTAGTGTCACTTGCATTTGGGGTATTCACATACTTCGTGGCAAACTTTATGATTCAAAAATTCCATTATGCAACACCAGGTCGTTTAGGTAACTACGAAGAAGGTTTAATTAATAAAGATGAAACGACAGCTTCAAGTGAACAAGGAACTGCCGTAGCTGGTTCTGAAAATGACCAACAAGTAGCAGATGTGATCTACCTATTAGGTGGACCTGACAACATCGATTATGTCGATGCATGTATGACACGTTTACGTGTAACGGTTAAGGATACCAACTTAGTTGGGGCAGAAGATGCATGGAAAGCTGCAGGTGCCATGGGCTTAATGGTTCGCGGTACAGGGGTTCAAGCAGTCTACGGGCCAAAATCAGATATTTTGAAATCTGATATTAACGACTTGTTGGACAATGGGGCTGCAATTCCAGCACCATCAAGCAAGTTAACCAATCAAGATGCAAGTGCAAGCGAAACAGCATCAACAGAAGCGGTTACTTTTAAGGGTGTTACAACGGACATGAAGGCGCCAGTTGAAGGGCAATTGTTAGCCATTTCTAGTGTCAATGACCCCGTCTTCTCCGAAAAAATGATGGGTGATGGTTATGCCATTGAACCTGTAGCAGATGCAGTTTCTGCACCAGTTTACGCACCTGTATCTGGGAAGGTGGTTTCTATTTTCCCAAGCCATCATGCAGTGGGTATTGAAACGAAAGATGGATTAGAAGTATTATTACATATGGGCTTAGACACGAATACAATGCAAGCGAAAGTCTTTGGTTTAACGATTGAAGTTGATCAAGAAGTAACTGCTGGTCAAGAAATCGGGCGAATTGATTTAGCTGCGATTGAAAATGCTGGCAAAGAAAAGACTGTCGTTGTCGTGATTACAAACTCTGACAAATTGGCTAGCCTAGATGTAACAGCAACCGATCACAAAGATGGCGGTCAAAGTGTTGCAACAGCACACAGTTAAAAGCTATTGATATAAAAGAAATTAGTTAATGGAGGTGTCACTTTTTGTGCACCTTCCATTAGCTGTTTTTTGAGGGATTATTGTAAACGCTTACTAAAATACAAAACGATTCAGGTCATGTCTATGCAAGGACTAATGTCAGCTCAGAGCTATTGCAAAAGGATGCTAAGAGAGACGAGAGCACTACAAGTAAAAATGACCACGTGCACACGTGTAAAAGAGGAAAGGGGGACAAGAATTTGGACAAAGCGGCACTATACCATCGCCCAGAAAGCGAGTTTGCCTATCTATACTCAGACGAAATTGCCCATATTCGCCTACAAACCAAGAAAGATGATGTAAAGGCAGTTGATGTATTAGCGGGGGATGTCTACCTCCACCATGAAGGAAAGTGGTACCAATCGGGTATCCCAATGACGAAAGTTGGGGCAACAGAAACCCATGATTTTTGGCAGGCATCTGTAACGATTCCAACCAGACGCCTGGCCTATGGATTTAAGGTTTACGGTCATGATGGCGAGGATGTCTTTTATTGTGACCGTGGGGTATATCATGGGGATGACTTGGTCATGTTGGAACAAGTCAATGCCTATTTCCGTTTACCCTATTTCCATGAACGAGACATGATGAAGACGCCGGAATGGGTGAAACATACCGTCTGGTACCAAATTTTCCCAGAGCGTTTTGCTAATGGAAATCCGGCCAATGATCCTGAAGGGGTCTTAGCCTGGAATCATGAGGATCACCCACGGCATGATGCCTTTTATGGTGGCGATTTACAAGGCATAATTGATCATTTAGATTATCTGCAAGATTTGGGCATTACAGGTCTCTATTTAACGCCGATTTTCAAAGCGCATACCAACCATAAATATGATACGACAGATTATATGACTATCGATCCAGCTTTTGGGAATGCGACGATTTTGAAAAATCTAGTGGACCAAGCCCATGAACGAGGGATGAAGGTCATGCTAGATGCGGTCTTCAACCATATTGGCTACTACGCACCGCAATGGCAGGATGTTTTGGCAAATCAAGAAGATTCAATTTATCGCGATTGGTTTCATATTCGAAAATTTCCCGTGCAGCCATTTGAACCAGTCAATTATACCGACCCGGATGCCTTAACAGCTGCGCGGCAAGGTTTGACCTATCATACCTTCGCCTTTGAGCCCCACATGCCCAAATTCAATACGGCCAATCCGGAAGTTCATGACTACTTATTAAAGGTAGCGACACATTATATCGAAGCCTTTGATATTGATGGTTGGCGATTGGATGTAGCGAATGAAGTGGACCACCAGTTTTGGAAGGACTTCTTCCGTGCCTGTACGGGGTTAAAGGAAGATTTCTATATTATTGGCGAAATTTGGCATTCCAGTCAGAAATTTCTCGAAGGCGATGAGTTCCATGCCGTTATGAATTATGCCATGACCGACCAGATTAAAGATTTCTTCTTTGGGAATCCGATTGATGAACGACCCTTATCAAGTGGACGTATGCGGGCTTCTATGACCCGTCAACGCATGCTTTACCGGGATCAAGTCAACCAAGTGCAGTTTAATTTGCTGGATTCGCATGATACGGATAGGGTCTTGCATCGTGCGAAAGGGGATAAACAAAAGGTGAAGGCAGCGCTCACCTTTATGATGATGCTTGAAGGAACGCCGTGCATCTATTACGGTACCGAGGTTGGCCTAGATGGCGGGCATGATCCAGATTGCCGGCGTGTCATGATTTGGGATGAAGCTGCCCAAGACAAAGATATGCTAGCCTTTACCAAGGATTTGATTCAATTACGTAAGCAATACAGTGATTTGATTACGTATGGCGAATTTCACTGGCGGTTGGATGACCTCGCGGATGTTGCGAATCATCGGGTGCTGTCGTTTGAAAAAATTGATCAAGATTGGCGTATGTTAGCCATTTTCAACCAAGGGTCAGAAATAATCGCGGAACAATTTGATGAAAGTACAAATATTGTATCGTCAAATCTTGCAAATTTTGAGGAAAATCGACTTACGGTGGCGCCTGGTGGATGGGCAATTTGTATAGACAGGCGAGCTTAAGCGGTTTGCTTGTTTGCAAATTTTAGATACAATTATTGGCTAGTAAAAACTTTTACGAAAACGGTTGCAAAGCCAAAATTTATATGTAATAATGCATGTAAGCGATTACAATAATTGGGTATTTAAATTTTAGGAGGAAGATATAAATGAGTAAATTGCAGTGGAAAAAAGCAGCGTTTGGTTTAGTTACTGCTTCAGCAGCTTTAGTGCTTGCAGCTTGTGGTAACGGTGGCGAAGATACAGCAAGTTCATCTGCTTCAAGCGAACCAGCTGAAGGCGGAACTTTACAAGTTTCTGTAGGTCCTGACTACGTAGATTACGTAAATGAAATTGCACCTGCTTTTGAAGAAGAAACAGGTATCGATGTTGAAGTGGTTGAACGTGAAATGTTCGAAACTTTAGATGCTTTGTCATTAGATGGTCCAGCTGGTATCGCACCAGACGTTACGATTGCACCTTATGACCGTATTGGTAACTTAGGTATCCAAGGTCACTTAACACCGGTTACTTTACCTGAAGATGACCGTTATGATGACACTGATAAACAACAAGTTACGGCAAACGACGAAGTGTACGGTATGCCATTCGTAGTTGAATCATTAGTACTTTACTACAATAAAGACTTAATCGATGCAGCGCCAACTACTTTCGCAGAATTAGAAGCTTTATCTGAAGATTCAGCTTATGACTATGAAACTGAAGAAGGTAAGAACACTGCTTTCCTAGCAAACTGGGTTGACTTTTACTCAGCTTACGGTTTGATTTCTGGTTACGGCGGATACATCTTCGGTTCTGAGGGTACTGACACAGCTGACATTGGTTTAAACAATGAAGGTGCTGTTGAAGGTATCGAATACGCGAAAACTTGGTACGAAAAATGGCCAGAAGGTATGTTAGATACAACTTCAGCAGGTAGCTTTGTAGATGAAACATTCATCGCTGGTGACGCTGCGGCAATCATCGGTGGACCTTGGTCAGCAGCTTCTTATGATGAAGGTGGCGTAAACTACGGTATTGCACCAATGCCTGAATTACCAAATGGCGAATCTTACCAACCATTCGGTGGTGGTAAAGGTTGGATCATTTCAGGATATACTGAAAATGCTGAAGCAGCGCAACAATGGGTTGAATATGTAACAACTGAAGAAAACCAAACAGCTTTACACGAATTTAACTCTGAAGTACCTGCTAACCAACAAGCACGTCAAGCAATCGTAGATGCTGGCGAAAATGAATTAGCAGTTGCCGTTATCGAACAATACAACAACGCTGTACCAATGCCAAACATTCCAGAAATGGCTGAAGTTTGGACGGGTGCTGAAACAATGATGTTCGATGCAGTATCTGGTAACAAATCAGCACAACAATCTGCTGATGATGCTGTGAAAGTTATCCAAGATAACATTGCTCAAAAATACTAAGATAGACATTCTTTGACAATTAGAGGATGGTTTAGCCAATGGTTTAGTAATCATCGCTAACCATCCTTTGCTATTTTATATAACGATTATCAGTCAAATAGTGTCGAAGAGACGTAACAGAATTGTTTTTAGTGAAGGAGTTGATTGCAGTGGCGAAGACTGCAAATGAAAGAAAAAAAGTGCACTTCACATCTGAACAAAAGAAACAAATGAGGACGGCAGCACTTGCTTCCATCATTCCTGGTGGGGGTCAGTTCTATAATAAGCAAGCATTCAAAGGGATTATCTTCCTGATTATCTTTGCTTTATATGTTTTCCATCTGTTTAGCTTTGGTTTTGATGCCTTTAACGGGTTATTCACCCTAGGTTCAACACCGCGTGAAGATCACTCACTATTCCTCTTAATTGAAGGGGTGCTCGAATTATTAATTACGGTTATTTTCTTGATTTTCTATGGCGTCCAAATGTGGGATGCCTACAATATAGCGAAAATCAATGCCATTAACCCAGATAAAGTGAACCGGACACCAAAGGCCATTTTGAACAACTTATATGAGACAGGTTTCCCTTATATTTTAACGGTACCGGCATATATTTTGATGTTGTTTGCCATTGTGTTCCCGGTAGTTGTTACGATTTTAATCGTGTTTACCAACTATGATTTCCAACATATCCCACCAGCTAAATTAATTGACTGGACAGGATTGGAAACATTCAGTTCAATCTTTACCTTATCAACATACCGTGAAACCTTTGGGGCGGTATTCTCATGGACGGTCATTTGGACCCTATGTGCAACAACCTTGCAAGTAGGTTTGGGTATCTTCCTAGCGATTTTGATGAATCAACCATTTATCAAATTTAGACGCTTCTTCGGGGTAGTTTTACTATTACCTTGGGCGGTACCAGCCTTCATTTCCATCCTAACATTCTCAAATATGTTTAACCCATCTGCGGGTGCAATCAACTCGCAAGTCATTCCTTTTATCAATAACTTAATTCCATTCTTTGATATTCCAGCACTAGCTTGGAAGACAGAACCTTTCTGGACCAAAGTGGCGTTGATTTCGATTCAAGGATGGTTAGGTTTCCCATACATTTACGTGTTGACAACATCTATTCTTCAATCCATTCCTGGTGAATGGTATGAAGCAGCGTCAATTGATGGGGCTTCACCATTACAGAAATTCCGTTTCATTACCTTCCCGCACATCTTATCAGTGGCGGCACCCGTATTAATTACCCAATATACAGGGAACTTCAACAACTTCGCGATGATTTACTTATTCAACGAAGGTGGTCCTGGATCAGTTGGGAATAATGCCGGTACAACGGATATCTTGATTTCATGGGTCTACAAACTGACGACCGGACAATCACCACAATATAATGTTTCTTCAGCGATTACCATTATCATTTCAGCGATTGTTATCGTGATTTCATTGATCATCTTTAAATCAACCAACGCTTTTGAAATGGAGGACTAAATCATGGCTGAGCAAAAAGCACGCAGAACGAAAAATCACGGCCACTTCTGGTCTAAATTCTTCACCTATGCATTCTTGGTATTTATGTGTATCGTAATTATCTATCCATTATTAATTACGGTTACATCCGCTTTTAAAGGCGGTAACTTGATTGCCTTCGATTTAGACTTTACAGGGCCATTTACCTTAAATAACTTTACACGACTCTTTACGGAAACCCAATATGGTCAATGGTATCTAAATACCTTGATTGTAGCGGTAATTACTATGGCACTTCAGGTAACGATTATCACCCTTGCTGGGTATGCCTACTCACGTTACCGCTTTGCTGGACGTAAACAATCACTTAAATTCTTTATCATTGTACAAATGGTACCAACAACGGCAGCCTTAACAGCCTTCTACGTTATGGCCTTGCAAGTAGGCGGTTTGGACAAGTTATGGTTCCTAATCTTCGCCTATGTTGGTGGTTCGATTCCAATGAACTCTTGGTTGATGAAGGGGTACTTTGATACCGTGCCAATCGACTTAGATGAATCGGCAAAACTAGACGGTGCAGGACATTTAAGAACCTTCGCCCAAATCGTTCTACCATTAGTAAGACCAATGATCGCGGTACAAGCTTTATGGGCATTCATGACACCATTTGGTGAATACATGCTAGCGAGATTTATCTTGCGTTCACCAGAAAACTACACGGTAGCCATTGGTTTACAACAATTCATCACCAACCCTCGTGAACAACGGGTAACCCTATTCGCGGCGGGGGCAATCCTAATTGCCTTACCAATCTCTATCATGTTCTTCTACTTACAAAAGAACTTTGTATCTGGTTTGACCGCTGGTGGTACGAAAGGTTAGGCAAATAACTGACAACAAACATGTAATAGAAAGATAGGCGATGTATGTGCTAAGAGATTTATTTCCCGTCAATTACTTCAAAAGTATATGGACACCAAGCAAAATATGGGGCAATCGTCACGAACTGAAATGGTGGCAAATGCTAATTGTGGTCTTATTCCTGAATGGTTTGATGACCATTCCCGTGACCATTAATTACGCCAATATGACCAACTTTCCAGTCACCGATTACTACCCACAGTCCATGCACTTGGTAGACCAAAACGTGGCGGAAAACTTGGCACAGCTTAGATATGCCAACGGCGAAATGTTGGTAGATAGCCCACAAACCATCGAAAGCGACCAAGGCCTAGTAGCCATCGGCGCTTCTGATGATGATGTAGCAAAAATACTAGCAAGTGGCGAAACAGCCCTTGTCTTCCAGGAAAACCAATATATGCTGGTGGAACCGGGCGCACCAACCGCTACCGTCCTTTATACCAAGGACTTTGATTTAAGTGGGCTAGATGCAACCGGCATTCAAGCCAGTCTGAGCCAAGAATGGCTTGATCAAAACCGCGTGCTAGTGGTCTTGATTTTCTCAACCGTTATTAGTGCCATTCTATTGGCTATGTCCCTATTCTTGGTTGGCGTTGCAGCTCTCATGTTCTACATGACCAAGGGAAGCCCGCTAACGTCAATTGAAACGTTTAAAGAATCAGTCAACCTGATTTTAAATGCGATGACACTACCAACAGTGATTGCCATGGTGTATGGTCTGTATCAATTTGATGTAGCCATGATGGCCACTGTACAAACGGCAGGTTTAGTATCCATGCTATTGCTTGTCATGTGGAAGACGCGTTTTCGTGATGGTAGGCTGGATGAATACCGCTTACTAGAGGCTTAGGCCCTAGTGGTTGGTGAGTGTGAGGACTTGCCTTGATGGTATTGTTTGCCTTGTAACATGTTTGACTAGAATGATGAAAATGTGCATTTTTGAAGATAGGAGAATGCCTTGTGGCTGAAATTAAATTAAATCATATTTATAAAAAGTACGATAATGCGGATAAGTATTCGGTGACGGATTTTAATCTGGATATTGCGGATAATGAGTTTATTGTGTTCGTTGGTCCTTCGGGGTGTGGTAAGTCTACGACGCTGCGTATGATTGCGGGGCTTGAGGATATTACGCAGGGGGATTTGATTATTGATGGGCAAGTGGTGAATGATCTGGCGCCTAAGACGCGTGATATTGCCATGGTGTTCCAAAACTATGCCTTGTACCCACATATGACTGTGGCTGAGAATATGGCTTTTGGTCTGAAATTGCGTAAGGTGGATAAGGCTGAGATTAATAGTCGTGTGCAAGATGCGGCAGAATTGTTGCAGATTACGGATTTATTGGAACGTAAACCGGCTGCTTTGTCTGGTGGGCAACGTCAACGTGTGGCCTTGGGGCGTGCGGTTGTTCGTCAACCGAAGGCTTTCTTGATGGATGAACCTTTGTCTAACTTGGATGCGAAATTGCGTGTCCACATGCGTTCTGAAATTGCCAAGTTACATAAACGTTTGAATACGACCATTATCTATGTAACCCATGATCAAACGGAAGCGATGACTTTGGCTGACCGTATTGTTATTATGAATGCTGGTGAAATCCAACAAGTGGGTACACCGCTTGAAGTGTATAACAATCCAGCAAATGCCTTTGTGGCGACCTTTATGGGTTCACCTGCCATGAATTTGGTGGATGTATTGTATCAAGATGGATTCGTACATTTAGATGGCGGCTTGAAACTAGAAGTCATGTTACCAGCGCGTCGCATCTTGGATGAACGCGGCTATGATGGTAAACGTATTACATTTGGTATCCGTCCGGAAGACTTGCAATCTGAGCAATTAGCTTTGGATGCGAACCCTTCAAATGTGGTTGAACCTGTAATTACGGTTTCTGAGTTAACAGGTGCAACGTCTATTCTATACCTTGACGTCAATGGCCAAGAGTTTGTAGCAGTTGTTGATGCGCGTGATTACCATGAAGTTGGCTCTACCATTCAAGTGGCCTTCAACATGAATAAAGCACATTTCTTCGACATTGAAACCGGTGTGGTCATCAAATAATGCTTAAATAACAGAGGCACGGCATAGTCCTGAGGGGATGTGCCGCTTGCACTCGGAAAATGCAGTATGAAAGTTGTTTGCGACTTTTATACTGCATTTTTTTTTAGCTTTCGGCTTTCGTTTTGATGGGTATCGTCCTGTAGAAGCCTATGGGACAGGTCGTCTTATTCTGGTGAGATAACTACGATTATCGAATGAACCTGCCATTCGATAATTTTTTTGTTTTTTCTCTCGAATAAATGGCTATTGTATAAGAAATGAGATTATTTTACTGAATATAACCCCATTCGAGATAGCTTTTATGCCTTGTACTGAATGAACCGTCATTCAGTAAGAATCATCTTTTATGTATCGAATGAAATTTTATTCGGGAAAATTTCGCGTTTTTGTCTCGAACCGCGCATTATTGTGTCATCATCTTTTTCGCAATATACCAAAAAGAGGTTGGAACCGTTTGTTCCAACCTCCCTCTAAAATTTTAATTTATTTGCCCGTATGCAGATCGGCAGCTACGTATTCGTGAATGAAACGCGTGCTAGCTTGTTCGGGGTCAAGAGCCTCGAATAGGATGTCAACGGCGCGTGAGCCGATGATATGTGAGTTCAGATTGATGAATGAGGCATCTTCAGCCACCCCAATGCCATCTTGTTTGTAGGCGGAGAAGGTGATCGTTTTGACCTTTTCGTTCTCTTGTTCATCTAGATAGGCTTTTATGCCTTGTGCAACAAGCTCGTCGGAAATTACCAGACCGTCCAGCGTTTTGAGGTCTAAGTGTTTTTGCGCCAGTTCATACCCGTCAGTAGGTAGGAAGGCAAGGTCGTTGTATACTAAACCTGGGTCGTAGATGCGGTTATTCGCTTCCAATGCGCGACGGTAGCCGTTGTGGCGGTCGGCGATGAAGAATTGGTTCATATCCCCACCAACATAGGCGATACGTTCGCACCCCTTTTTAATCAAGGCTTCAGTCGCTTGGTAACCAATCAAATCGTTGTCGTTGTCGACGTAATGAACTTTCGAATTATCAGGCGAACCGATAACAACAGCGGGACATTGGACTTCTTGGGCAAAACGCAACAAAGGATCATTTTTTGACGCATAGAGGAAGATTAGCCCTTCCACTTGCTTCCCGTTGACAATCTTTTCAATATGACGCTGGCGTTGGTCGTTATCCAGGCCGACAGATAATAAAATAGAATAATCATGTTTAGACATTTCGTAATTGATACCGCGTAAAACCGTTGGAAAGAAGGGGTTTTGATAGAAGGCATCTGTGGCTAGGGGGAGAACGAGACCAAACGTTTTGGAATGCGCGCTCGCAAGCCCTTGCGCATAGATATTGGGAAAATAATTCATTTCTTTCATAATGTTACGCACTTTGATTTTGGTTTGCTCAGAAATCGAAGGATTATCTGCAATCACACGGGAAACCGTGGAGGGCGCAACACCTGCTCTCTTCGCAACATCTCTAATTGTAATAGCCATAGGTAAAAATCCTCTCTTCTTGTTGCACTCATTATACGCTATACTGATAACGCTTTCAAGAAAAGATAAAAATATTAACGAAATCGGTTGCATTGTGTAAGCGCTTTATGTAAAATAAGGGTGAATCAACAAAACGAAAACAAGATACAAATCACATGGAAATTTAGGAGGTAATTTAATGGACAGAGCAAGTGGCGTAGTACTACACATTTCTTCCATACCCAACGAATATGGGATCGGATCATTCGGTCAGTCAGCCTTTGAATTCGTAGACTTTTTAGTCGACACCAAACAAACTTACTGGCAAATACTACCACTATCAACAACATCATACGGCGACTCACCTTATCAATCATTCTCAGCCTTCGCAGGGAACACCCACTTTATCGACTTAGATATTTTAGTGAAAAAGGGTTATCTTGATGAACTAGACGTAGCCAACGCCTACTTTGGCGATAATCCCAAAAAAGTAGACTACAACACCGTCTACTACAACCGCCGCCCACTACTTGACCAAGCGGTGGCTAAATTTGTGGACGAAAAAGGCTACAACCATCCAGACTTCTTAGATTTCTATGAAGCTAATGCAGATTGGTTGGTACCATTTGCCCAATACATGACCATCAAAGAAGAACACGGTCAAGCGCCTTGGTATGAATGGCCTGAAGAATACAAAAATTATGATGCAGACTTTGTTGCCCAATATTGTAATGAACATATTAACCGTTACGACTACCATTTGGTGACACAATTCTGGTTTAACGAACAATATACAGCCTTGAAAGCCTACGCCAATAAGAACTACATCCAAATTATTGGTGATATTCCAATCTATGTGGCCCGTGACTCTGTAGAAATGTGGACACAACCAGAGCTATTTTTAGTTGACGAGAAGAAAAATCCTGCCTTAGTTGCAGGGGTGCCACCTGATTTCTATTCAGCTGACGGCCAATACTGGGGGAATCCAATTTATGACTGGGACTATATGGAAACGACCGGTTATGAGTGGTGGGTGAAACGTATGCGTGAGAGCTTCAAGCTGTATGACGTTGTACGTATCGACCATTTCCGCGGTTTCGAAAGCTATTGGGCAGTACCATTTGGTGCGCCAACTGCTGCGGCGGGGACTTGGAAGAAAGGTCCTGGCATCAAGATTTTCAATCAATTCAAGGAAGATTTAGGCGATGTGAAAGTAATTGCAGAAGACTTAGGTTTCATGACCCAAGCGGTGCACGACATGCGTGATGCAGCGGGTTATCCAGGTATGAAGGTATTACAAAATGGTTTCTTCGGTGAAGATTCTGAAGATTTACCGCATCATTATCCAGAGAATTCAGTAGCCTATGCGTCAACACATGACTCCATGCAAGCCTATGACTGGTACATGAACCAGGCTAATCAAGATCAACGTGATCAAGCTGATAAATACTTAAATCGGGCCAAGGGAGAACATCCTTCAGACGCTTTTGTACGTGGGATTGCATCTTCACCAAGTTTCCTAGCCATCTATATGATGAACGATTTATTACGCCTTGGCCCTGAAGGACGCATCAATACGCCTTCAACCATCGGTGATAACTGGGATTGGCGTGTGACACCAGCAGATTTTACAATTGATTTGAAGGAACGTTTGCTGGATATTACGGAAACATATTTCCGAGAAAATAAAGCTTATATTAGTCAAAATGATATAATAAATGGTATAAATAGTGTATCAGCAGAAGCTGCTTATTTACCAGATGATGAACCGTTAGATTAGGTCGCAAAGCGACTGATGTAATTTGCAATGGATGTCTACATCCACAGAATAAAGGAGCATATAATGTTAAATTTAAATGAACGTGCGCAAGCACAATTTGAAAAACCAATCAGTGAATTATCGAATGCAGAAATTTATAAAGTCCTATTAGATTTAGTGCAAGAAAAAACAAATGCCATGCCAGCAAACCAAGGCAAGCGTAAATTGTACTATATTTCAGCTGAGTTTTTAATTGGGAAATTGCTGTCTAACAACCTATTAAACTTAGGTTTGTATGACGAAGTAGCTGCTGAATTAAAGGCGAATGGTACTAGCTTAGCAGAGGTTGAAGAGGCTGAAGCTGAACCGTCATTAGGTAATGGTGGTTTGGGTCGTTTGGCGGCTTGTTTCTTAGACTCTATTGCTACTTTAGGCCTAAACGGCGACGGAGTAGGTTTGAACTACCATTTTGGTTTGTTCCGCCAATATTTTGAGAATAATGAGCAGTCGTATGAGCCGGATGAGTGGTTGGACCACCCAACTTGGTTGAATAAGTCTGATATTTCATATCAAGTGCCGTTTGGTAAATTCACCTTGAATTCGACTTTATATGAGATTAATGTGCCTGGTTACAATCAAGGGACGATTAACAAGTTGCGCCTATTCGATTTAGATTCTGTGAATCCAGAAATTATTGAAGAGGGTTCTATTGATTTCGATAAGACGGATATCAAGGAAAACTTGACTTTATTCTTGTACCCGGATGATTCTGACCGCAATGGTAACTTGTTACGTATTTACCAACAATACTTTATGGTATCGAATGCGGCACAATTGGCGATTCAAGAGGCGATTGAACGTGGCTCAAATATTCATGATTTAGCGGATTATGTTGTGATCCAAATTAACGATACACATCCAACGTTCGTTATCCCTGAATTGATTCGTTTATTGACGACTGTTCACGGTATCGATTTTGATGAAGCGGTTGAGATTACACAAAATGTGGTAGCTTTCACTAACCACACGATTTTGGCAGAAGCGCTAGAAAAATGGCCTTTATCTGATATCCATGAAGTAGTGCCTGAAATTGCAGAAATTATCGTGGCATTAGATGAACGTGTTGACGCTGCTTTCCCTGGAAATGCGGCTGTAGCGATTATCGACAAAAGGGATACTGTACATATGGCGTCAATCGCTATCCACTATGGTTTCTCTATTAATGGGGTTGCTGCTTTACATACTGAAATCTTGAAAAATAATGAGTTAAATCATTTTTACGAAATCTATCCAGAAAAATTCTCTAACAAAACGAACGGGATTACTTTCCGTCGTTGGTTGATGGCGTCTAACCCAGAGTTATCACAATTTATTGATGACCGCATTGGTACGAGATGGCATGAAGATGCTGATTTGACTGATTTATTGGCTTTCGAAAATGACGAAGAAGCGTTATTAGATTTACTTCGTATTAAGGAAAATAATAAAGAAGCCTTAGCTGACCATCTACATCGTACACGTGGTATCGTGATTGACCGTCATTCTATTATTGACGTACAAATCAAACGTATCCATGAATACAAACGTCAACAAATGTTAGCTTTATACATCATCTACAAATACCACCAAATCAAGGCTGGTCATATTCCTGCTACGCCAATCACAATTATCTTTGGTGGTAAGGCTGCACCGGCATATACGATTGCTAAAGACATTATTCATTTGATTCTTGCTTTATCTGAATTGATTGAAAATGACTTGGATGTTGCACCATACTTGAAAGTTGTTTTCGTAGATAACTACAACGTTTCTGAAGCTGAGTACCTAATCCCAGCGGCGAACATTTCTGAACAAATTTCATTGGCTTCTAAAGAGGCGTCAGGTACTGGTAACATGAAATTCATGTTGAACGGTGCGTTGACCATCATGACTTGGGATGGTGCCAATGTTGAGATTGCGGAACATGTTGGTGAAGAAAACATCTACCCATTTGGTAAATCAAGTGAAGAGATTGTTGATTTATACGCGAACAATGCTTACGATCCACAATACTACTACAAGCAAGAACGTATTAAACCATTAGTAGACTTCATCATTTCTGATGAATTGGCAGCTTACGGTATCCCTGAGCGTCTACACCGTCTATACAAGGACATCACAAACAAAGACTACTTCATGGCCCTAATCGACTTAGAAGAATTTATTGATGTGAAAGAAAAAGTATACTCCGAATACGAAGACCGCTTAGATTGGACACGTCGTTCATTGATCAACATCGCGAACGCCGGCTTCTTCTCAGCAGACCGTACGATTGAAGAATACAACAAGGACATTTGGCACTTAGAAAACTAGGATAGGATGAGAGGTCCGACGCTTAGAAAGCCACCGGTGGAAGACTTTAGCAGTGACGCACGCAGGGTGGCGCAATATAGTCTAAAGCGCAGGGCTTTCTGGAGGTCCGAACTCGACTTTATAGGATGAGAGAAAAAGCGCTATGGCCCTAACCACTGGAAGAAGAGTGCCGTGGCACATGTAATGTGGCGCAAACTATTCTGAAGTGGGCAAGGGACAGCTTTTTCGAACTCGACTTCACAGGATGAGAGCAATAGCGTTCAGCCCTCATCTGAAGCAGGTAGAGGGTTGCTATTGTGAGCTCAATTATAGGATGAGAGAAAAAGAACTGGCACATGCCAGTTCTTTTTTTGTCTTTTGGTAATCATCAAAATGAAAAGAGGGCTGGCCCTCTTTCATTATTTTATTTTCAGATCCACTGCCCCAAGATAAAAAAACCCGACCGTTGGGACAAATGGTTCCAACCGTTTTTGCTGTATTGTCAACGAGGGAATGATAGAATAATTCCAAATACTAGAAAATAATGCGGAATTTTATAGTATAAAATTTCATTCTATAAATAATTGACGAATATTATTATATGACGGCTCGTTCTTTATAAATAAAAAAATCTATCAAATATGGAAATATATGCTATAAAAAAATAAGATATTTTATAGAACCACGATCTATTCTTGATAAAAGCGCCCAAAATTAGAGAATGGGAGGTTCATTCTATAATCGCAGTTTTCTCAACAAGTGCAGTATAACTACCCACGGTGAACGTCCTGTATTTTTGGTAATCGTCAAAATGAAAAGAGGGCTGGCCCTCTTTCATTATTTTGTTTTCAGATCTACTGCTCCCAAAACAAAAAAATCCCTACCGTTGGGAGACGGTAGGGTTCTTAATCTTTCGTTTGGGAGGAGAAAGATTTGTATGAAGAAAAGTTTAAATATTGGGTATGTGTATATAATAGAAGACAGCTTTGAATTAATAATGAAGATTTTGACGAAAATTTTGAAGAATTTGTGAAGAATTGATTTCATTGGTTTTTAGAGGGCTAAAAAAATTATTTTCAAATTTTTTGAATTTTTTTTAGAAATATTATTGACAGCTTTGCTATCAGATGATATTATTATCTAGTCGTCAGTTGACGAAACAAAAACACATGCGGAAATAGCTCAGTGGTAGAGCACCACCTTGCCAAGGTGGGGGTCGCGGGTTCGAACCCCGTTTTCCGCTTTGTCTTAACAAGACAAACCATTTAAATATTTTTATAAATATGCCGGGGTGGCGGAATTGGCAGACGCACAGGACTTAAAATCCTGCGAGGGTTAACCTCGTACCGGTTCGACCCCGGTCCTCGGCATTTTTTATATTTTTGCACCCATGGCTCAACTGGATAGAGTACTTGACTACGAATCAGGCGGTTGCAGGTTCGAATCCTGCTGGGTGCATGTTTTATTTTTATGTACGGGAAATAGCTCAGCTTGGTAGAGCACTTGGTTTGGGACCAAGGGGTCGCAGGTTCGAATCCTGTTTTCCCGACTAACGGGGTAGCTCAGTAGGGTTATCCTATTTTTTTGATTTTTGTTATATAATAAAAGTAATCACATTGGCCGCAATTGTCTTTTTCGCCAATAAATAAGACTTAAGGCCTAGTGGAATTGTTTATAAAAAGTTTACAATGTTTATTGAAGAAGAATAACGTAAATACTGTTATACTGTTTTTAGTAAAGAGAATAATTAGCTTTTTGGAGATGTGAATTATGCTTAGGATGCGATTTCTATGGTGAAACGTCATGAACAGTTTGTCCAACAGCTTATTAACGTGTTAAACATAGTTGGTACGGTAGCCACAATTGCTTTTATGATTTGGGCTTGGCACAAGGGTTTATTGACGGATAAGCAGGCGTTTCTTGATTTTATGAAGCAATTTGGTGTGACAGCACCTATCGTTTTTGTACTCATTCAATTCTTGCAGACGGTGATACCGGTTATTCCGGGATCTGTGACCATTCCGTTAGGCGTGTACATGTTTGGTAACGTGGGCGGATTTATGTGTAACTTGTTACCCATTTTTCTTGGCTCTGTATTCAATTTCTACTTGGCACGTAGATTTGGTCGCAGTCTCGTTCACATTCTCGTAGGGGATAAATATTATGCAAAGGCCATTCACTGGTTGGAAGATCGGAATCGATTTGAGCGCATCTTAATTTTAGGGCTCATTCTACCCTTCATGCCTGCAGATGTTGTATGTTATGTGGCTGGTCTAACAAACTTGTCTTTCAAACGGTTTGTTCAAATCTTAGCGGTCGGAAAACCCGTCACCATCCTGATCTACTCCTACGCAACTATTTTTATCATAGATCTAGCAGGCAAATTCTTTTAAGTTAGGGAGATTCGTATGAAAATCTTACTACATAGCGATATGAAAAAATCAATTAAACAAAGTGGCGTGGGGCGTGCGCAATTGCACCAAGAAATGGCCCTTACGTCAGCGGGCATTCCTTATACAACAAACTATAAGGATGACTTTGATATTGCCCATATCAACACTGTTTTCCCCAATTCATTAATGCTATCCAAACGGGTAAAAGCAGCGGGCAAGCCAGTAGTCTACCATGCCCATTCAACTATGGAGGACTTCAAAAACTCCTACATGTTCTCAAATCAAGCATCGAAAGGCTTCAAATATTGGTTGAACACATGCTACAACTCAGCCGATTTAATCCTGACGCCCAGCCAATATTCCAAAGACGTCCTTGAACGTTACGATATTGACAAGCCCATTCACGTGATTTCAAACGGTATTGATTTGTCTTACTGGCAGGCGAGCGAGGGCGAAGTTCAAGCCATGCGCGCGCGTTTCAAGCTAGCATCAGACCAGAAAGTCGCCATTTCCGTCGGCCTTCAAATCGAACGTAAGGGTATTATTGAGTTTGTCGAACTAGCCAAACAAATGCCCGAGGTAACTTTTATTTGGTTTGGCTACTCAAATCCTTATGCCTTGCCTAAAGATGTGAAAAAGGCGATCAATACCAAACTGGACAACCTTATCTTCGCTGGTTACATTCCGCGTGATGAGGTGCGTGTTGCCTATCAGATGGCGGACGTATATTTATTCATGACGCATGAGGAAACAGAAGGTATCGTCCTTTTAGAAGCCTTAGCCAGTCGTGTGGATACGATAGTGTCTGATTTGCCTGTTTTTGACTATTTAGCAGGCGACAAAGATGTCTACAAGGCAAATAGCCTAGATGACTTTAAAAACAAATTACAGGGATTATTAGACGGTGATTTACCATCACTTTCAAACAGTGGTTACCAACAAGCCAGCCTTAAGAGCATTCAAAATGTAGGCCAACAATACATTTATGAATATCAATATGCCATGGGTTTACTCAAAGAAGAAAAGCAAGAAAGCAACAACTTCTTCGGTACCTTCTAGCAAATATCAAAATCCCGGAACTTGGATGTTCTGGGATTTTTTTGTGTGCGTAGACGTCGGAGGCGCGCAAATCTTGGTAAATAGTATCGCATTTTGGTCGGAGGCGCGCAAATCTTAGCAAATAGTACCGCAACTTCATAGGACGCGCACCAATATCAATAAATAGTACCGTAATTCTGGATTTATCAACCAGGATAGAAGCAAAAATATATATCATGATACTTTCTATCAAAAATCCCCTCAAATGCGCATTAGACAAGGGCGCTAGTGGTTGGTGTGTAAAAGATGCCTAATCAAATCCATCGCATCTTTATCATTTCGGCCTCTTTTTAATGCGTAATGCAATCGTCTTTGGTAAAATTGAAAAATGATTGAAAAGGGGATAGATATGAAAGCACTTGGATTTGATTTAGACGATACCATATACAACCGTTTAACAATTTATGAACAGACATTTGATTTAATGCAAGTAGAAGGCCGAGAAGCAGGTTATGCTGTTGATGTAGATTTTGCGACATTCAACCATATCTATGCGCAATTTTCAGAAAGTGAATACCAGGCATTTATGGCTGGTAAAAAAACCGAAGCAGCCTTTAAAAATGACCGCGTGATTTTGACGTATGCGCATTTTGGTAAGGAAATTGATGAGGACTTAGCCAAGAAATTTAATCAAGCTAAGAATGATTTCCAACACAAATTAACATTATCCGATGAATTAGTAGCTTTAATGGAAGCAGCGATGGTTTCAGGGCAACATTTATTTGTCTTAACCAATGGCTCAACAAAAGCCCAAATTGACAAACTATCAAGTCTTGGCATGGAAAAATACATTCCGCAAGAACGTTGGTATATTTCAGAAGCCATGGGCGTGTCGAAACCACATAAAGCAGCCTTTGATCAAATTGCGCGTGATTTACAAGTTGACCCACACGATATCTTGTTTGTTGGGGATGACTATGCGAATGACGTTGAAGGTGCCATCAATGCTGGGTGGCAAGCCATTCATTTCGCCAAAGAAGAACGTGAAAATACGGTAGCCACGTGCACGACAGACGATTTCTTAGAAATTCGCACCTTAATCACGGGTTTATAAAATCAGCGACTTTAAATCGTACTTTTAAAATACAAAAGTAAACATCTCATGTGAGATTATCTCATATGAATTGGGTCATCAGGACATGCGTTCTGGTGGTTTTTTTCTTTCCAATAGATAAAACAAATATAAGTGCCATTATATGTGACATAAAATGACAAAATCATGTAATTTATGTAAACTACATTGACATTAAAAACACATTAGTACATGATGAATCCAATTGTACAATGCAAGGAAAAATTTGGAGGTGTTTTATTTATGGTAGCTGGAATGGGATATGCCCTAATTATTGTTTTTATGTTTGTGATCATGCGCAAGAAGATGTCGCCTTTTATTGGTTTGGTCTTCTTACCAATACTCTGGGCCATTGTAGGTCAGGTTTTTGGGTTATGGAATATTGATATTGGCCAGGCTGCTATGGATGGCTTGTTAACAACTGCTTCGACAGGGATTATGCTATTTTTCGCTATTTATATGTTTACCATCATGATTGATGCTGGTTTATTTGATCCCTTGTCTAATGCAATGATTCGCTTTGCTAAAGGGGATCCATTGAAAGTTGCCATAGCAACCGTTGCTCTAACTGCTGCGGTTTCCCTAAATGGGGATGGTACAGCCACCATGATTATTGTGTGTACCGCTATGGTGCCCATCTATAAAAAATTGAACATGTCGTTATTGAACTTAGCTGTGCTAACGATGACTTCACATTCAATCGTCAACTTATTGCCATGGGGTGGACCAACAGCCCGTGCTATTGCCGTTATGGGTGTTGAAACGAATGATGTAATGGCTGGTTTAGTACCGATGATGATTGCTGGCTTGGGTTACATGTTTGTGATCGCTTGGATTTTCGGTTTGCAAGAACGTAAAACGCTGGGTGTGGTGAACTTGTCAGAACAAGAAATGCAATCCATGATGGTCATTGAAGACCCTGAAGCCTTGAAATTGCGTCGTCCGAAAAACGTTTGGATCAATTTATTGATTGTAGTCGCAGTGATTTATGCCTTAGTACAAGGTTCAGTACCGTCTGCCATTATCTTTATGGTTGGGACAGTCTTGACCTTACTCATCAACTATCCAAATCCTAAAGACCAAAAAGAACGTATCGACGGCAATGCATCTGAAGCCAATGCCGTAGTAATGACGGTATTCGGTGCTGGTATCTTCATGGGGATTTTGAATGCAACAGGTATGTCTGATGCCATTGCTAACTCATTGATTGCCATTATTCCTGAGTCATTAAGTAGCTTCTACGGCCTAATCGTAGCGATTATTTCAGCGCCAGGTACCTACTTTTTACACAATGATGCCTTCTACTATGGCATGATGCCGATTCTATCCGAAGCCGGCTCTGCATATGGCTTTACACCATTACAATTGACCTTTGCTTCATTAATCGGTCAAGCATTCCATCTATTTAGCCCGCTTGTACCATTCTCATACGTATTACTTGGTTTAACAGGCGTTGAATGGGGCGAATGGCAAAAGAAAGGTCTTGTCGTATCCGCAGGAATTTTCATCGTTTACGTGATCACGGCGGCCATTTTTAACCTATTACCGATTTCGCTATAATAGGACTAACAGGATTGGAAAAGGAGTGATTTTTTGGCAGAAGATAAGAAAAGTATCACACTCATTCCGGGCGATGGCATCGGTAAGGAGATTACTGTGGCTGTGAAGCGGGTTGCTCAAGCGCTCAACACGGCGATCGTCTGGGATGAAGTGGTGGCTGGTCAAGAGGCATTTGATCAAACGGGTGAACTGATTCCTCAAGATGTTTACGCATCACTGGATAAGAATAGGGTTGCTTTGAAGGGCCCGATTACTACCCCGATTGGTCATGGTTTTCGTAGTGTGAATGTGAGTCTGCGCAAGCACTACAACTTACACACCAACATCCGACCAATTCGCGTGCTCGGTCAAATTCCGGCCTTGCATCGTGATGTGGATATTGTCTTGTTTAGAGAGAATACGGAAGATTTATATGCCGGCGTTGAAGAGCAAATTTCACCGGATGAAGCACATTCAATTAAAATTATTACACGTCAAGCAACGGAGCGTATTGTCCGTGCAGCCTATGAATATGCGGTTGCCAACGATCGTCATTCGGTAGCAATCGTGACTAAAGCCAATATCATGAAGTTATCAGATGGTTTATTTTTGAAAGTAGCGCGTGAAGTTGCTGAAGGGTATCCGCAGATTGAAACTCGCGAAGTGTTGGTGGATAATATGGCCATGCAATTGGTCATGAAGCCACAACAATTCGACGTTATCGTAACGGAAAATCTGTACGGGGATATTTTATCAGACCTGATGGCCGGCTTGATTGGTGGCTTAGGTTTGGTGCCGGGAGCCAATATCGGTGATGATATAGCCATCTTTGAAGCTGTTCATGGTTCAGCACCAGATATAGCCGGAAAAGAAATTGCAAATCCAACAGCCATTTTACTAGCTTTTGCGGACTTATTAGATTATATTTCTTTACAAGATGATGCGAAGAAAATACGCGAAGCTTTGGCACTTGTTTTGTCTGACGCTAATAATTTTACCCGGGACTTGGGTGGAGACTTGTCTACAACAGCATTTACTGATAGAATCATCTCACAATTATTGAAATAACATTTGAATATCTAGCTCTTTTTAAGCATCGGGTGGGGTAAAGGGAAAGTCACTAGCAACCTTTTACACTACCCTTTTGCTATCTTCTGCTAGAAAAATATTTGAAAGGGGGGAATTGGTCAAGCTTCTGACGAGCTTATGGATTGACTAAATTGATTGAATTTCGTATGATAATAGTGATTAGTCAAAATTAGTCAAGAAGTAGAACAGAAAATTAGTCAGGCTTGAGGTGAGAAAAATGAAAAATAAAAATATGTCTGATATTATAGAGTCCTATTTGAAACAAATACTCCAACAAGAAGAACATATTGAAATTAGCCGAAGTGAAATTGCTGACCAATTCCAGTGTGTTCCTTCACAAATTAATTATGTTATCAATACACGATTTACGCCGCAAAAAGGGTATATCGTAGAAAGTAAACGTGGTGGTGGTGGTTATATCCGCATCATGAAACTAGAAATAGTAGATGAAGCTGATTTAATCGACGCGATGGTTGATTTGATTAAAAGTAAAACCAGCCTGAGCGACGCGACTGCGATTATTCAAAATCTATTAGTCAATGAAATTGTTACCGAAAATGAAGCACATATTATGCATTCCGCAATTGATAAAGATGCCTTAGGTAAAATTGTCAATGCCGATGAAATCAGATCGCTGATTTTGGGTGCTATGTTGGTGAAATTAAAATACCGGTAACGAGATAGGGGGACCTTATGAGCGAAATTTACACAGAGAAAGCAAAACAGGCCTTGTTGTACGCTGCTGAAGAAGCAAAGCAATTTCGTCATAAAGCCATTGGAACAGAACATTTGTTGCTAGGATTGTACCGTGAACCTGAGGGAATTGCGCACAATGTTTTAGTGAATCACTTGCCAAGTTACGATGCTGTTAGAGAAGAAGTTGAATTTGTCATTGGTTATGGCCAAGATGAAGCCGATGAAAATCCGATTGAGTTGAGCCGTTTGGTGTACTCACCACGCTCACGCAAAGTCTTATATATTGCTGGCGAAGAAGCGCAACGTCAACAAGTAACGCTTGTTGGCACAGAGCATATTCTTTTGTCATTAATTGCAGACCAAGTATTAGCAGTCCGCATTCTAAAAAACTTAGATGTAGACATTGAAAAATTACGTAAGGATATTTACCGTGCAATCGGTCAACGTCCACCAGTTCGCAATCGCAACAATGAAGCGAACAACCCACAACAAGCAGCGCGTGGCAGCAAACGTCCACAAAGTGCGACACCAACCTTAGATTCATTAACTCGTGATTTAACGGCCCAAGCACGCAACGGTCAATTAGATGCAGTTGTCGGTCGTAAAAAAGAATTACGTCGTGTGATGCAAGTCCTAAGCCGTCGTACCAAAAATAACCCTGTCTTAGTTGGGGAACCAGGTGTAGGTAAAACAGCCATTGCTGAAGCTGTAGCGATTGCTATCGCCAACAATGATGTGGCTTCTACCTTAGCCAATAAACGTGTGGTTTCATTAGATGTCGGTTCTTTAGTTGCAGGTACTAAATACCGTGGGGAATTTGAAGACCGCGTGAAGAACTTGCTTGAAGAAACTGAAAAAGATGGCAATATCATCTTATTCATCGATGAGTTACATAGTTTAATTGGTGCGGGTGCCGCTGAAGGTGCAATTGATGCATCGAACTTGATGAAACCTGCCTTGG
Organism: Aerococcus agrisoli; assembly: GCF_003797145.1. Lineage (GTDB taxonomy): Bacteria > Bacillota > Bacilli > Lactobacillales > Aerococcaceae > Aerococcus > Aerococcus agrisoli. The sequence goes on from NZ_RKMG01000020.1 coordinate 34,718, forward strand.
CACGTGGTCATGTACAAGTAATTGGTGCCACAACCCTTAATGAATACCAAAAATATATCGAGAAAGATGCTGCCCTAGAACGTCGTTTTGCCAAAGTAATGGTTGAAGAACCATCTGAAGCTGATGCGATTGAAATTCTAAAAGGCATCCGTAAAGATTACGAAAAATTCCACCGTGTGGCAATTACTGATGAAGCCATCGAAGCATCAGTTCGTTTAGGTAGCCGTTATATTGCTGACCGTTTCTTACCAGATAAGGCCATCGATATTATGGATGAAGCTGCTGCGACAGCACGCTTAGACCACGGTGATAAAGATACACGACACCAAACAATTGCGGGTATTCGTGCCCAAGTCATGGATCTTGAAAACTTGAAGAAACATTATGTCAATACACAAGAATTTGAAAAGGCTGCTGAAGTACATCAACAACAACAAGCCTTAACACAACAAGTTTTTGACTTACATAACAAACCTCAAGTAGAAGAAGATACCAATTACGACCTAGAAATTGGTGCCAAAGAAGTAGCGGAAATTGTGGGTATGTGGACAGGTGTTCCAGTACAACAATTAACCCAATCTGAAAACCAACAATTGCTACATCTTGAAGACGAATTACACAAACGTGTGAAAGGTCAAGATGAAGCTGTGAAAAGTGTGTCTCGTGCCGTTCGTCGTGCACGTTCAGGTATCAAGAATCCAAACCGTCCAATCGGTTCATTCATGTTCCTTGGACCTACAGGTGTTGGTAAAACTGAGTTAGCCAAAGCCTTAGCTAGCGAAATGTTTGGTTCTGAAAAACACATGATTCGTTTAGATATGTCTGAATACATGGAAAAATACTCAACCTCTCGTATGATTGGTTCAGCACCAGGATATGTAGGCTATGACGAAGGTGGTCAATTGACAGAGCAGGTCCGTCAACAACCATACTCAGTGATCCTATTCGATGAAATCGAAAAAGCACATCCAGATGTATTCAACATGCTATTACAAGTCTTAGATGATGGTTACATCACTGACTCTAAAGGCCGTAAAGTCGACTTCCGTAACACTGTGATGATCATGACATCTAACTTAGGTGCCACGGCCATCCGTGACGAGAAGACACTTGGTTTCGGTGCCAAACAAGCAACTGAGGACCATGCCGAAATGGATAGCCGTATCCGTAAAGAGTTGAAACTAGCCTTTAGACCAGAATTCTTAAACCGTGTCGATGAAATTATTACCTTCCATACCTTATCGGAAGAACAAATCATCGAAATCGTACAAAAATTCACTGCTGCGCTAAGCGACTTGTTAGCAGAACAAGGTGTTAAACTTCGTGTGACACAAGCTGCCAACAAAGAAATCGCCAGCAAAGGTTTCGACAAAGAATACGGTGCACGTCCATTGCGTCGTGTCATCCAACAAAAAGTGGAAGACCCAATTGCAGAAATGCTGATTGCTGGTCGTATCCAAGCTGACGATGTTGTCACAGTCGGCGCTCGTCAAGGTGAATTGTACATCCGCGTGAAACATCCGGATGGCCAAGAAGACACTGATGACGTCAAAGACTTAATCAAATCAGCTAAATAATCTAGTAGGTTAAAGGAAACTGGGTCCATTGAAAAATGGCCCAGTTTTTTTGTTGCTTTTTACGATATTGTTGCTGTGATTATGGAATGGATTTTCATTCAATAGGATTTCGCGATTTTGTATGGATTGAGATGCGGTTCAATACAAATTCCTGTTTTTTGTATGACGAATTTACAATTT
>NZ_RKMG01000021.1 GCF_003797145.1 Aerococcus agrisoli
GGGTTCGATTCCCGTCGGGACCGCTTTTTTTATTTTAAGGTCTGATAGCTCAGTTGGTAGAGCACTTGATTGAAGCTCAAGGTGTCGGCAGTTCAAATCTGTCTCGGACCATATATAGTAATATATTATCTGGCCCGTTGGTCAAGCGGTTAAGACACCGCCCTTTCACGGCGGTATCACGGGTTCGATTCCCGTACGGGTCATATAATAAAAGGGGAGGCGAAAGCTTCCTTTTTTTATTTATCATAAGTAAATATTAAGAATAATTTGCCTTTTATAAANATAATAAAAGGGGAGGCGAAAGCTTCCTTTTTTTATTTATCATAAGTAAATATTAAGAATAATTTGCCTTTTATAAAATATACAAAATGATTATTCGTTTTGGTATAATGGTAAAGCAAAGTAAGTGAAGGGATGGATAATATTGCGACGATTTTTTGAGAATAAAAAATTAATTGTCCTGCTTGTTAGTGTCATCACTTCATTCAGTATGATTGCCTATTCAATATTTAGCCAATCAAATATGCCCAAACCAATTTTATGGGTGAATGATGTGACAGCAATTGTTGGTCGATTTGTATCGACACCGACGAACGCTATGATGCGATTTACGGATTCAATTAATGACTTAATGAATACCTACGAAGAAAATCAAGAATTAAAAAGCCAGATTTCTTCACTAGAAGAATTAGAAGCTCAAAACCAAATTTTACAGAGTGAGAATGAAGAATTATCAAATCTATTGGCATTACAACCATCTCTTGTTGGTAAAACAGTAATAGCAAGTTCTGTTATTTCTAGATCACCAGATACCTGGGTTGATTCTATTGTAATTGATGTGGGTGCTAACGATGGCATTGCAGAAGGAATGTCTGTTATGACTGATAGTGGGCTTGTAGGGCACGTAAAAGAAGTATCTGCTACTAGTTCTAAGGTGCAACTATTAATCACTGAAAATAATCAGATGATGAACGTAGCTGTAAGTGTCCAATTAGAAGACAGCATTGTTTCTGGAATTCTTACTGATTATGACGAAAAAACACAGGAATTGATATTGGAACAAGTTCCTGCAGATGCTAAAGTGCAAAAGGGCGATACAGTAACTACTAGTGGTTTAGGTGGAGTTTCGCCTGAAGGTTTAATTATCGGTGAAGTTACATCAACAGATTCTGATAATTTTGGACTATCCCAATCTGTTCGTGTAAAACCTGCAGCAGATTTTAAAGATATCCGTTCTGTTTTAGTTGTCATGACGCTTAATGATGATTCTGCAACTGATGATGCAGACGAAAACACAACAACAACCTCTAATACTGAAAATGACGATCAAGAGTAGGAGGGGTTAGATGCTGGATTTTATTAAACACACATTTATCATTCCTATTTTAGTATTTTTTATTTTATTACTAGACGGTAGTGTGATGTCAGTCTTATCGTATAGCCTGGGTACTGAAAATTTTCAAATTAGCCCACAATTTACTTTAATCATCATCACATTACTCGCAGTATATTTAAAACAAGATACAAATATTTTTATTGTAAGTATCTTTATTGGTTTTATCTATGATGCGTACTATTCTTCAATTTTAGGCGTTAATTTGTTTTTATTTCCTATGATTGTGATTTTAACTAGATTTGTCATCAAGAAATTCCCAATGAATTTTTATACAGTCTGGTTATGGCTTTTAATTGTATATACGCTTTATATGCATTTTATATACGCACTATATTATTTGATCGATATCCATAGTAATACTTATTTCCATTTTGTGAGCCAGAATTATATTCCATCATTGTTATTCAATGCGTTCTTAGGATTTATTTTTATTTGGTTTACGCAAAAATTTGTTATCTGGATTGAAAAATAATACTTGCTAAAAGATTAAAGAATGATTATAATAACCATATAAATATTAAAAGTGTTGATTGGAAGAGGTTACGACCTTCTTATTAAAGAGAGCCTAGCAAAGTTGAGAATAGGTATAAGAAACGTATCTACACACCCAAGAGCAAATTATTAAAGATAATTCGTGAGTGAGCGTTAATCACAGTGTCTAACTTTAGACATGCCGAGATAGTAGCTGTGAGGCTGCTATGAAAAAAGGTGGAACCACGTAACTTTCACGTCCTTTTATACTGACAGAGATTCAGTGTAAAGGGACGTTTTTTTTATTTAATTGAAGGGGTGAAGATTTATGAAAAAGATTCAAATGAAGACATTTGTCTTATCTAGTTTGGTTGTATTATTAACATGGTTTGGGTTCAATGTGAATCAAGTGGAGGCTGCTGAAGATACTAGTGGCGAAACTTACGTAATTGGTTTAGACGATACATTCGCACCAATGGGCTTTAGAGATGCGGACGGTAATATTGTTGGGTTTGATATTGACCTTGCTGAAGCCGTTGCAGATTTATATGGTTGGGAATTAGAATATCAACCAATTGACTGGGCTATGAAGGAAACAGAATTGAATTCAGGTAATATTGATATGATCTGGAATGGATATGGTATTACACCTGAACGTGAAGAAATGGTATTGTTCTCTGAACCATATATTGAGTCAGGTCAAGTCGTAATCAGTAAAAAGGGTTCAGGAATTGAACAAATTTCTGATTTAGTTGATAAAACAATTGCAACTCAATCTGGATCTACTGCTTTAACTTTTATGCAAGAGTGGCCAGACGATACATACAGTAAATTAGCATCAGAACCAGTTTTATATCCTTCATACAATGAAGTATTTGCTGATTTAGATGCAGATCGCGTAGATGCAGTGTATGCTGGTGAAATTTACTCTCGTTATACTTTAACTCAAAAAGGTACTTTAGAAGATTATCAAATGTTCACTGATGAAACTTCAATTGAGCCTATGGGTGTTGGGTTCCGTAAAGAAGATACAGCTTTAAAAACACAAGTAGATGAAGGAATTCAAACATTACGCGATAACGGTACTTATGATGAAATTTACACTAAATGGTTTGGTGAAGATGCGGCAGCTACTGAAAAAACAAACATCGTCTTGGCTGTATTACCTTCCTTATTAAATGGTTTAAAACTGACATTATTATTATTCGTAGTTGTTTCAGTTATTTCAATTCCAATTGGTTTCCTAATCGGTGTGTTACGTGTCTTTGGACCAAAATGGTTACAAGCAATTATCGAAGCTTACGTATTCATTATGCGTGGTAGTCCATTAATGCTTCAATTGATGGTAATCTTCTTCGGACTTCCTTATATTGGTATCTCTCTAGATCGATTTACAGCTGCTGTATTAGCTTACGTAATTAACTATGCGGCTTACTATGCTGAAATCTTTAGAGGTGGTATCTCAGCAGTGCCAGATGGACAATATGAAAGTATTTCGGTTTTAGGAATTGGAAAAGTTCGTGGATTTAGACGCATTATCTTGCCACAAGTAATTAAAATTGTAATGCCTTCAATGGGTAATGAAATTATCTCATTAGTAAAAGATACATCGTTAGTTTATGTTATTGGTTTAGGCGAAATGTTGCGTGCAGGTAATATTGCAGCAAATACATATGCATCGTTGGTACCTTACCTAGTTGCAGGAGCTATCTATCTATTGGTAACAGCAATCTTGACATTTGCATTACGTCGCGTTGAAAAACAGTTGAAATGGTAAGGGGTGGAGAATATGTCATTAAAAGTTAAAGGCTTAAGCAAAGCATATAAAGATAATGTGGTCATTGATAACTATGATTTTGAAATTAATCCAGGTGAAGTAGTCATCTTATTAGGACGTTCTGGTACTGGTAAAACAACTTTCATGCGAATTATTAATAACTTGGAAGAAGCTGACCGTGGAACTATAGAAATTAACGGTAAGGTATTGGCTAAAGATAATGGTGAAAAAGCAGTTTATGGAACGCTTAGCGACCGTCGAGCTTATCAAAACGAACTTGGTATGGTTTTCCAAGATTACCAATTATTCCCTAACTTAACCGTGATTCAAAACTTGATTGAAGCACCATTAGCTCAAAAAATTGCTGATAAAGATACATTAATAGAACAAGCTAAAGGTCTTTTAGAGGATGTTGGCTTATCTGATAAAGCAGATGTTTATCCAGCAACTTTATCTGGTGGGCAAAAACAACGTGTGGCCATCGCACGTGCGCTAATGTTAAATCCAAGTGTACTATGTTTTGATGAACCAACTTCCGCGTTAGATAGAGAATCTGCTGATCAAGTAGGGGCTTTAATTACCGAATTAGCAACGGAAAAACAAAAAGCCATTTTGATTGTTACTCACGATACTGTATTCGGAGAACAAATTGGTACACAAATTAAATCATCTACAGAATTTGCAAATAAATAATCTCACTGAATAATCATGATAAATTTAACTTTATCATGATTATTTTCTTGACTGAACCATTTAATTTTGGTATCATATTGAATGTTGTAAAAAGTGTGAGCACCACACTGCAACCGCGCATGACAGCGTATTGTAAGCGTCGAAAGACCACATGTCGTGGCGAGTCTAAGTCTATATAAGGAGGTGCGTTAGATGTACGCAATTATTAAAACTGGTGGAAAACAAATTAAAATTGAAGCTGGACAAGCAATCTACATTGAAAAATTAAATGCAGAAGCAGGAGACAAAGTTACTTTTGATCAAGTAGTTTTTGTTGGTGGCGAAGATGTGAAAGTGGGAACACCTTTAGTTGAAGGTGCGACTGTTGAAGCAACCGTTGAAAAAAATGGTCGTCAAAAGAAAGTAACAACTTTCAAATACAAAGCTAAAAAAGATTCTCATCGTAAACAAGGTCACCGTCAACCATATACAAAAGTTGTTATCGATTCAATCAACGCTTAATTATAAGTCGTGATATAGATGATAAAAGCAATTTTTAAAACTGATGATAAAGACCAGTTTATTAGTTTACAAGTAACTGGACATGCCTTTGCTGGCGAGTATGGACAAGATATTGTTTGTGCGGGGGTTTCAGCTGTAGTATTATCTACTGTGAATAACCTTACACGTATGGGCAATATTGAACCCATCATTGAAGCTGATGAGGAAAATGGCGGTTATCTGTACATTGAATTGACAAACGATTTGTCAATCGAGCAGAAATCAATTGCTCAAACGTTATTCATGAGTTGCTACCTTGCAATGTCAGCCGACATTGAAGCGAATTATAGTGACTTTATACGTGTATCCAAAATAACGAAATAATAGAGGAGGTTATCTCATGTTGAAATTTGATTTACAATTCTTTGCCCACAAAAAAGGGGGCGGGTCTACTGCCAATGGTCGTGACTCTCAATCAAAACGTTTAGGTGCTAAACGTGCAGATGGTCAAGAAGTTTCAGGTGGTTCAATTTTATACCGTCAACGCGGTACTAAAATTTACCCAGGTGTAAACGTTGGCCGTGGTGGCGATGACACATTATTTGCTAAAGTTGACGGTATCGTTCGTTTCGAACGTAAAGGCCGTGACCAAAAACAAGTAAGTGTATACCCTGTAACAGCTGAATAATGATTAAAATTGAAAGAGTTTGAGCTTAGGTTCAGGCTCTTTTCTTTTTGTCATCTATTCACTGATATGCATTCGTCATAATTGACAGATAGATAGAATTCCTTGAGAATAGGAATGTAATAGATACCGTGAGAGAGGGAATAACATGTCAGTAGAAAATATTAATCAATTATTTGGCGTTCTCCATGATTCAAGTATTCTTATTCAAGAAGCACTAGAATTTTCATATATAGAAGCTTTATTCGAAAGTTTACAAAACCTTGCGGATGGGGAAGTTCAACAAATCGATAATCGTCCAACCGATGAAGAAGCTGGAAAATTACGAGAAATTTATAGTCAAATAAATATCGAAGAAATTTCAGCTGAAGATATTCGTAAAGCAATTCAGTTTGCCTTTATTGAAGGTGAAAAAGCTGATCAATTACAAGCCAATTATCAAATGACGCCAGAAGCAATAGCAATCCTTATTGCTTATTTTGCGACAAAATTGATGGATCATAAAACAACGACTGAGCAAGCAACCGAGAAAGTTGTAAATGTTTTTGACCCAACAATTGGTACTGGTAACTTGTATGCCATCACCTATAATGCGTTAAAAGATGCTGGTTATAAAATTAACGGTGCTGGATATGATAATGACGATTTATTATTATCCATTGCTGATGTGGCGACACGTTTACAAGATATTCCAGCACAATTATATCTTGGCGATAGTTTACAAAATTTAATCGTCGCACCAAATGATGTTATTGTCGCTGATTTACCGTTAGGTTATTATCCAATTGATGAAGTAGCAGATACGTATAGTGCTGCCAAAAATCGTCCTGAAGGGGAGCATGCTTATGTGCATTATTTAATGGTGGAACAAGCTTTGCGTTATTTAAAGCCAAATGGATGGGGGATTTTTATCGTTCCAGCAGGCTTGATTCAAGATGAAAATATTAAACATTTAATTCAAGCCATCGGTGAATATGGCTATTTCCAAGCTTTATTATCATTACCTGGAAACTTATTCACTAGTGAAAAAACGCGAAAAGCCGTACTGCTTGTTCAAAAAGCTGGGGACCACGCGAAACAATCTGAAAACATTCTGATTGGTGAAATACCTGATTTGAAGAGCAAGGAAGAATTACCAAAATTCTTGAATTCATTTGATGTATTTTTAGATAGAATGAAATAGCATTGACCATTATACGGGCTAATACTTTGATAACTTAAGCTTGTATGATTGTCAAGAAATGTATTTACAAATTTTAAAGATATCATGCTATAATAATTGTATAACTAATTATTAGTGACTTATATATATTAAAGGAGAGAAAGAATGTCTAAAGTAATTGCTGTAAACGCAGGTTCTTCTAGTTTAAAATTCAAAATCTATGAAGTACCAAGTGAAAATGTTGTAGCTTCAGGTCAATTTGACCGTATCGGTATTGGTAACTCAAATATCTCAATCAAATATGGTGAAGGCCAAAAATTTGAGGATGTTAAAGATATCGATACACACGAAATTGCTATCGAAACATTGTTAGACCAATTAAATGCTTTAAACATTATTACTAGCTATGATGAAATTTCTGGTACTGGTCACCGTGTGGTAGCTGGTGGAGAAATCTTCAAAGAGTCAGCTTTATTAGATGAAGAAGCAATCCAAAATATTGAAAAATTAGCAGAATTTGCGCCATTACATAATGGTCCAGAAGCTCGTGCTATCCGCGCTTTCCAAAAAGTTTTACCTGGAAAACCAGCTGTTGGTGTGTTCGATACTTCATTCCATACAACAATGCCAGAAACTGCTTACCTATACTCAATCCCTATGGAATATTATGAAGAGTTCGGTGCTCGCCGTTACGGTGCTCACGGTACTTCTCATCAATACGTTGCAAACCGTGCAGCTGAATTAATGGGTAAACCAATCGAAGACTTGAAAATCATTACTTGCCACTTAGGTAACGGTGGTTCAATTACTGCTGTTGATGGTGGTAAATCAGTTGATACTTCAATGGGCTTCACACCATTAGCAGGTATTACAATGGGTACTCGTTCAGGTGATATCGATGCTTCATTAGTTCAATTCTTAATGAAAAAATTGAACATTGATGATATCGATGAAATGATCAGCATCTTAAACAACAAATCTGGTTTATTAGGTCTTTCTGGTGTTTCTTCTGACATGCGTGATGTTGAAGATGCAGCTGACAAAGGCGATGCTCGTTCAAACACTACATTAGAAATTTTCTATGACCGTGTTCGTAAATACATTGGTCAATACATTGCTGTAATGGGTGGCGTGGATGCTGTTGTATTCACAGCTGGTATCGGTGAAAACTCTGGACGTACTCGTGCTGCAATCATCGACGAACATATGTCATTCTTTGGTATGGAAATTGATGACGCTGCAAACGATACTCGTGATGAAGCTAAAATCTCAAGCGAAGATTCTAAAGTAGCAATCTTTACAATCCCAACTGATGAAGAATTAGTAATCGTACGTGACACAGTTCGTTTAGGTAACATCAACGAATAATCATAAAGAATAAAAATTAAAAGACTCAAAATCATTTCAATGGTTTTGGGTCTTTTTTTTGTGATTAGATACCTATAGTTGAGAAATACATATTTGTGTAAATTTACAGATTATTTCGGTAATAATGTGAAATATAATTTCTTAATATATTAATAATTTGATAAATATAATATTAATGTTGAAATTTTATTCCAAAATGATATAATTTTATAAAATAAAAGCCCTTCCAAGAACAAAAAATCTAAATAGAGGTGGTAGCATGTTTGGTTGTTCCATTTTCTTAAATGAGGAAATTGATTTTGATTATTTAAAAATGATGAAAAAATCGGGATTTGAGGGTATTTTCACATCAATTCATATACCTGAAGACGATGATTCGGTGTATATCAACCGAATCAAAACATTAGGGAAATTTGTTAGAGAAAATCATTTAACTTTAATGGTAGACGTATCTGGAAATACTTTGGAAAAAATAGGTGCCTCATTTATGAATGTTCAACCACTGTTGGATATAGGCATTACAGGTTTGCGTATTGATTACGGGATTTCAAATCAAACAATTGCAGATTTGTCACATAAAATGGATATTGCTCTAAATGCATCGACAATAGGGAAAGAAGATATAGAAGAACTATCTTACCTTAAAGCCAATTTTTCTAATATAGAGGCATGGCATAATTATTATCCTCGTCCAAAAACGGGATTAGATGAGTACCAATTTCATAAAAAAAATGCGTGGTTACATCATCAAGGGTTGAAAGTTATGGCTTTCGTTCCAGGCAATAGTAAAAAAAGGGGGCCATTATACAAAGGGTTACCCACAATAGAAAAACATAGAAACCTACATCCTTTGGTGGCTTCAGTTGAACTAATAAATCAATACCATGTAGATCATGTTTATATTGGAGATCCAGGTATATCAACATTATTGCAAAGGCAATTTCAAAATTTTATTTTAAACAATAAAATACTTTTGAGAGCTGATAAGCTAGTTGACAACGATGAAAAGCTTCTTGCTCATATTGCAGGGGAACATACAAATCGCAAGGATGCAGCAAGAGATGTAATCAGAAGTGAGGAGTCACGTTTGATACGTAAAATTTCAGCAGTACCCAAGATGAATACAATACCTAGATTAAAGGGTTCAATCACCATCGATAATGAAGCTTATGGTAGATATATGGGTGAAGTACAGATAACAAAGGTCAATTTGTCACAAGATGAAAAGGTAAATGTAATCGCTAAAGTAAGTGAAGAAGATTTGCTACTAATTGACATTATTGAACCGGGACAAAAATTTGAATTTCTATTGGAGGATGGATATGGATTTGGAAAAATTAATCACGGAGCAACGGAACCCTGAAACTATGAATCTAGATCAGATGACCATTAAAGAAATGCTTAGCCAAATGAATAAGGAGGATAAAAAAGTACCATTTGCGATTGAAGAATCTTTGGGACAAATTGAGAAAGCTATTGATCATATTATCCAATCATTTAATCATAATGGTAGGTTAATTTATATGGGCGCAGGAACCAGTGGCAGATTGGGTGTTTTAGATGCTGCTGAATGTGTACCAACATTTGGCGTGTCTCCCAATATGGTTGTTGGTTTAATTGCTGGTGGACCGCAAGCTATGATTCAAGCAGTAGAAGGTGCGGAAGACTCGATACTTCTAGGTGAGGATGATTTAAAAGAAATCAAATTAACACCAAAGGATACAGTTGTTGGTATTGCAGCTTCGGGACGTACACCGTATGTAATTGGAGGACTTAAATATGCGAATACTATAGGGGCTTCTACAGTATCATTGTCTTGCAATAAAGATGCAGAAATTAGTCAGTTTGCAAAGATTCCTATCGAAGTTGACGCTGGACCGGAAATTTTATCTGGATCAACTAGACTTAAGGCTGGAACAGCACAAAAATTAATTTTAAATATGTTATCTACATGTTCTATGGTAGGAATAGGTAAAGTCTATCAAAATTTGATGGTAGATGTTCAAGCAACAAATGAAAAACTCGAAGTTCGTGCAAAGAGAATTATCCAACAAGCAACGGACTGTAGTCCCGAACAAGCTAGCAAGGCGTTTAAATTAGCTGATAAGCAAGTAAAAGTTGCTATTGTAATGATATTAACAGGTTTTGATAAAGAGCAAGCAATTAATAAACTAAAAGAGGCGAATGGCTTTGTAAACAATGTTACGAAAAATTAGGGAGGAAGAGCATCATGGTTAAAACGAATGAAGAACGCTTAGCAAGTGAAATTTATAAAAATATTGGTGGTCCTGCGAACGCAAAAAAAGTATACAACTGTATGACTCGTGTGCGCATTGACATAATTAATGATCAAGATGTACATTTAGATGACTTAAAGGCCGTAGAAGGAGTACTTGGTGTAGTAGAAGATGGGGATACTTTGCAAGTAGTTGTTGGGCCAGGGACGGCTGCTAAAGTGGCTACTGAAATGGCCAAAAATTCTTCAGTTGAGCAGGGTGAATCACTTAATGAAAATCTTGATACCAATCTAACATATAATCGAACTGAAGCTGAACGAATAGCAGCAAACAATAAAAGTGAATTAAAAAAGAAAAATAATTCACCATTCAAACAAGCATTGAAAGTTATTGCTTCTATATTTGTGCCATTAATCCCAGCATTTGTTGGAGCTGGTATTATCGGTGGTATTGCTTCAATTATCCAAAATATGCTCACTGCCGGTACATTAGACCCTGACTTCTGGCAAAATATTTTTGTTGTTTTAAAAATTATCCAAAATGGATTATTCGCTTACTTGAATATTTATATTGGTATTAATGCAGCCCGCGTATTTGGTGCGACAGAAGGTCTTGGTGGAGTTGTTGCAGGTGTAACATACCTAACAGGTATGGTTGTTGAAACACCATTACCTAACATTTTTACTGGTGGGCCATTAGCTGCTGGGCAAGGAGGGGTCATCGGGGTTATCATTGCAGTTTATCTCTTGTCAATTGTTGAGAAAAATCTACGAAAAGTTGTTCCTGATTCAATTGATATTATCGTAACGCCAACTATTTCTCTATTGATTGTTGGTATGACAACTATTTTCTTAATTATGCCAATTGCCGGTTTTATCTCAACTTCTTTAGTTGGTGGAATTAACTGGGTATTAACTGTGGGTGGTCCTGTAGCTGGGTTTATCTTAGGTGCTACGTTCCTACCATTAGTAATGTTTGGTTTACATCAGATTTTGACACCTATTCATATTGAAATGATTGCTGCTACGGGTAAAACAGTATTATTACCAATTTTAGCCATGGCTGGTGCGGGTCAAGTTGGTGCCGCATTTGCTTTGTGGATTAGATGCCGTCAAAATAAACAACTAACTAATATTATAAAAGGGTCATTACCAGTAGGTATTTTAGGAATCGGTGAACCACTAATTTATGCCGTTACATTACCATTAGGTCGTCCATTTATCACAGCCTGCTTGGGTGGAGGTATTGGTGGTGCCGTTTTAGGTGCAATTGGTGGTGTAGGTGCCACAGCAATTGGTCCTTCAGGGGTAGCTTTAATCCCTCTAATTGCAGATGGTCAATGGATGAGTTATGTATTGGGATTGTTAGCAGCATATATGGGTGGATTCGTGCTAACTTATTTCTTTGGTGTACCAGCGGAAGCTACGCGTGCAACAGAAATTACGGGCGCTCCTTCAAGCACTATGGATGCACTACACAAATTATAGTATGATAAAATAATATATCATGTGAACTCGAGGAATATTCTGATTCCTCGAGTTTATTATTAAATTTATTATGAACGGGGGATACCTTGTGGCGAAAAATGTACTTTCGACCATTAAAGAGCGGTTAGCTCACCTTCCCAAAGCAGAGCGAAAAATTGCAGATTATGTTTTAGCAAAACCTTTGGACGTTATTCAAATGAATGCGAAAGATTTAGCAAATAAAGCAAAAACAAGTCCAGCAAGTGTTGTCCGCTTTTGTCACTCAATAGGCATAGGCGGTTTTACAGAATTGAAATTAGCTTTGTCTGCTCAATCTAATCAATGGACTGAAGATCACTATACCGATATATTGCCAGATGAAAATCTAGCAAGAATTAAAGAAAAATTGGCAGTGAATACTACAATTGTGTTAGAGGAAACAAATGAAACTTTGTCTGATGAAGTAGTAGAGGCTGCAGTTACACAAATGATGAAAAGTCCGATGATTTATGTATATGGAATTGGTGCTTCATATTTGGTTGCTATGGATTTACGTCAAAAATTCACTAGGATAGGTAAACAAGTAATTGTATCTCAAGATCAACACGAGTTAGTTGCTGCGATGGCAATTGCAGAAACAGGTTCAATTTATATTGGCATTTCCTATAGTGGTGAAAAAAGAGATGGTATTAAAATGATGGAAGCTGCTAAAAAATGGGGATTAAAAACGATATCTTTAACAAAAGCATCTGATAATTCCTTAAGTCGTTTAGCCGATATTTCATTACAAACCGCTGAAACGAATGAAGCATTATTGCGAAGTGGCGCTACGTTCTCTTTATTGTCCCAACTGTATGCAGTAGATGTACTATTTTTCCATTACATGACAAAAAATTATGATGGGCATGTAAAAAATTTAGAATTGTCTCGTAAAGCAACGGATGTATATGATCAATTTAGTTAATAACACGAAAAAAAACCTGTATTAAAAAACAAAAAAAGACGAGAACAATTCGATTAAACATGTTCTCGTCTTTTGCTTTGCTTGAAAATTTTTTTAAGATTTGAGGATTGGAAGTGTAGTTCTTTAGCCGTGAAACAGCATGAAATCGAGACCTTGGCTCGATTTCAAGTCTGGAGACCTCGGCTCCAGACGGTGCCACGGCTTACAAGAAACTTACGCTGCAAGGACGAAAATCGAAGATTTTATACTTTTGTCCGATTTTCTTTTTCTATTTTATCCATCCCTTGTCCTAGCATTTTCGATAGGGTTATGGTAAAAACAAGTATAAGCGTTTTGAAAGGTGGACGAGGTTATGTTGAAAATTTATGGTTTAAACCAGTGCTCAACGACACAAAAAGTGAAGTCTTATTTAAAAGATAAGGGACTTGAATTTACTGATATTATTGATATTCGTGATAATCCGCCTCTAGTGGATGAACTCGCATTAGCCTTAGATGCAGTAGATGGACAATATACCAAGATATTAAATACTTCGGGCGGTTTGTATCGAGAAATGGGACTTAAAGACAAGTTGAAGGATATGGACCAAACGACATTCTTACAAACACTATCTGATAATGGCATGTTAGTGAAAAGACCACTGATTGTTGGTGAAGATAAAGCAACAGCAGGGTCAAAAGAGGCATTTTTAGATGCAGTTTGGCTTTAGTAATAATAAGATTCTTGAGACAGGTGGCATAAGATGATGATTGATTCAAAAGCACTAAACGAACGTATTAAAGCACAAGAAGCTGATATGATTGATTTTTTAAAGCAATTAGTGAATACAGAGTCAGGTATTGAACAAATTGATGGTGTGAATAAAATAGGGCGTATCCTGGCTGATGCATGCCAAAGTATCGGCATGAAAACTAGGACAATTAAACATGACCAAGCAGGGGATATGGTGATTGCAGAATTCACCCCAGACCAGCCCCAAAGTCTAGCACCTATTGTTTTATCAGGTCATATGGATACTGTTTTTGAAGCTGGGGTTACACAAGAACATGGCTTCCGTTGGTTGGATGAAGCAGCTGGTCTTGCTCAGGGTGCAGGGATAATGGATATGAAGGGTGGTTTAGTAATTGCCTTTTATGTAGCCAAGAATCTAATTGAATTAGGCTATCAAGACCATCCCATTAAATTGATTTTTGTACCGGATGAGGAAACACTCCATCGTCATTCTGATTCTAGAAATGAAATGTTGGCTGAATTACAAGATGCACACTCATTACTAAATTTTGAACCAAGTGAAAGTCTAGATAAGCTTGTTGTTAGTCGTAAAGGTGGCATGATGCTAGCCGTTACAGTCGAAGGTATTGCAGGTCATTCAGGTATGGAAGCCGACAAAGGGCGATCTGCTATTGTTGAGTTAGCCCAAAAGGTTGTTGCATTAGAAGCGAAAACGGATATATCCCGTCATAAGTTGATAAACTGTGGTTTATTTAATGGTGGCGTGTCGGCAAATACAATTCCAGGATTCGCTAAGGGGAATTTCTCGCTACGTTTTCCCAATGAAGCAATCAAACAAGAAATTCTAAATGACTTAGATGCCGTCGTAAATCAGACCTATATCGAGGGCACGACAACAACTTATACGATTGAATCAGGCGTGGATGCCATGGAATGGACTGACAAAGTTGATGGTCTATTGAAGCATTATCAGACCGTGGCGAAAAGTATTGGCTATGGCACTATCACAGCCATGGAAAGCCAGGGGGCATCTGATGCCTCTATTGCTACTCAAGCGGATATTCCGGTACTTGATGGTCTTGGCGTGGTTGGTAGCGGTGCCCATACATTGACGGAAACCGCGGACCTAACTTCACTCGTACCAAAAGTATGTTTATCTATTCACGCAATTGCTCAACTATCTTAAATATCTCCAATAGAATAGCAAAAAGAAATGCGCCTGAGATTTTGTCTCAAGCGCATTTTTATGTTGGAATAAATGATTATTTACTGTGTTTGATTTGCGTATTATCTAAGTCAGTGCGTACTACTAAAACATCGCAAGGTGCATTACGAATGACATATTCAGATACTGAACCAATAAATAGGCGTTCTACAGTATTCAAACCAGTGGCTCCAAGCATAATTAAATCTGCTTTGTAATCACCAGCTAAACTATGGCAGAGTTGATATTTCGCTGATCCATAATCTAGGACGGTTTCAACATGTTCAATACCTGCTTTATGGGCAGCTTCTTTATATTCATCAAGCATAACTTTGGCACGCGTAGTAATTGCCTCAGGAATTACTTCATTATATACGTTTGTTGTTTGGAAGGCGGCAGTATCGACAATGTGGGCGACAATTAAAGTAGCATTGTTCCGGCCAGCAACAGCTACCGCTTTCTTGAAAGCTAATTTAGATTCATCTGATCCATCAATAGGTGCTAAAATACGTGAATATTCTTGATACATAGTGCTCACGCTCCTTTCCTATATTATACCACTATCGTTTATAATTGTAAGCGTTTAAGCCACTAGACGCTTATCAATTTTAGGGTTCTTTTATATGAAAAAAGCCACAAAAAAAGGACGTAGCATAAGCTACATCCCCCTAAAATTTTAATTTTATGAAAGAGCTCCGTTATGTGCCGGGACGAAATCTATCTGTATTGAACCCGCATTGATATACAGGTGGGAACCACATATCTACTTCGGCAGTCCTCGTGATGAGGCGTTACGTCCATAAACCTTGGCAGTTCCCTAGATAGCTAATTGTTCGGTCAACACATTGTAAGAAATCTCGAACACTACAGAGTAATTCTTCTTGCAATTATCATACATCTTTTATTTCAAAATTTCAAGTTTCTGCTATCAAAGATTCAGTTATTTATTTTCGCGGATACGACGATTTTCTTCTAAGGCACGTTCATAATTTCCGGTTGTACCAGCTTGATAATAATGGCGCCCAACAAGGGTATCAGGTAGATATTGTTGACGCACCCAATGGTTTGGATAGGCATGTGGATATTTATATTCCACGCCGTGGCCTAATTGACTGGCGCCTTTATAATGGGCATCTTTCAAGTGTGCTGGAATAAGACCAGCTTTACCGGCACGGACATCTGCTAAGGCTGCATCAATGGCTTCGATAGCAGAGTTCGATTTAGGTGAAAGTGCTAGATCAATAATCGCATTTGCAAGCGGTATACGGGCTTCTGGAAAGCCCAACTGGTTAGCAGCTTGGACGGCCGCTACTGTGCGCTCAGTAGCCCCTGGATTGGCTAAACCGATGTCTTCATAGGCGATGACTAATAAACGACGACATAGAATCGCTAATTCACCCGCTTCAATTAAACGCGCAGCATATAATAGGGCGGCATCCACATCACTACCCCGGATGCTTTTTTGAAATGCCGAAATCACATCGTAATGCATGTCACCATCTGCGTCATGCGAAAATGACTTCATCTGCATACTTTCTTCCGCAATTTCAAGGGTAATATGGATTTGACCATCATCACTTTCATCAGTAGACTTCACACTTAGTTCCAAGGCATTTAACGCTGAACGCAAGTCTCCGAAAGCAGCATGTGCAAAATGCTCTAATGCATTTTCGTCTACAACAACTGGAAATTTCCCTAAGCCACGTTCTTCATCCTCAAGGGCACGTCTTAAACCAAGCATAATATCCTCATCAGATAAGGGCTGAAGTTGAAAGATTTGCGTACGTGATCGAATGGCCGGACTAGTATTGATAAAAGGATTCTCCGTAGTGGCCCCAATTAGGGTAATCAAGCCTGATTCCAAATGCGGTAATAAAAAGTCTTGCTTGGTTTTATCTAGACGATGGATTTCATCTAGCAAGAGGACGATACCACCGGAAAATTTGGCTTCATCAACAACGGCTTGTAAGTCTTTTTTGCTATCAGTTGCAGCATTTAATTTTCGAAAGGCATATTTCGTAGAGCCCGCAATTGCAGACGCAATGGACGTCTTACCGATTCCCGGTGGTCCATATAAAATCATGGAAGATAATTGCTTGGCCTTGACCATGCGATGGATAATTTTACCTTCACCCACAAGATGGGTTTGACCGATAATTTCTTCGATTGTACGGGGCCGCATCCGATAAGCTAAGGGATTTTGTTGTGGCATGGTATTGCCTCCTTTACGTGAATGATTTACCTAAATTGTAGCATAATCGCCTGGTACTTGCGAATGTATGTTCTTATTTGCATAGGAATTGAGCTTGATAAATGGTCTCATAGGGGATTTAATGATAAAATGAATCGAACGGCCGAAGCGCATCATTTTTAGCGTACAGATGCTAGGTTAGTAGAGTATATGAGGAGTTAGTGCAATATGGATTGGTTACAAACATTCATTCAACAAGCAGATATGAAACACGCCTTTAAGCAGGCATCAGTAGGGATCGAACGCGAAGGGCACCGCATCACACCAGATGGCGATTTAGCCTTAACACCACATCCTAAGAAAGTCGATGGATCTACAACAGCATTCTATATCCAACGCGACTTTGCTGAATCCCAATTAGAGTTGGTTACACCACCTTCATATACGTCAAGCGAGGTTTTAGAATGGTTGCAAGCAATTCATGAAGTAGCCATCGAATCATTAGATAACGACGAACGGATTTGGCCATATTCAATGCCACCAAAATTACCCAATGTCGATCAAATTAAAGTCGCAGACTTAGAAGACTTGGATGCAGTAGCTTATCGAGACTATTTAGTCGAAGCGTACGGTAAACAATTACAGATGATTTCTGGCATTCATTTTAATATGCAAATTTCTCCAGAATTCATTGGAAAATTGCATCAAGAGCTTGTGGAAAAGCATGATGACCAACGTTCAATAAAAGACTTTCAATCAGACTTTTACTTACGTTTAGCACGCAACTTCTTGCGTTACCAATGGCTATTGGTTTATCTATTTGGGGCAGCGCCTGTGGCGGATGCATCTTTTTATCGTGACAAAAATGACACCTTTGAACAAGGACCAGTTCGTTCAATCCGAAACTCTCATCTAGGCTATGTAAATAAAGCAGACGTAACCTTT
Organism: Aerococcus agrisoli; assembly: GCF_003797145.1. Lineage (GTDB taxonomy): Bacteria > Bacillota > Bacilli > Lactobacillales > Aerococcaceae > Aerococcus > Aerococcus agrisoli. The sequence goes on from NZ_RKMG01000021.1 coordinate 17,772, forward strand.
ACCTATGACAATCTTGAAGATTATGTCGCTTATTTAGAGGCTAATGTAGCTAACCATCATTTAATTGCTGAGAAAGAATTTTACTCAAATGTCCGTTTGCGTGGTGCCAAAAAAGCACGCTCGCTCTTAACAACAGGTATTAAATACCTAGAGTTTCGTTTGTTAGATATTCAACCGGATGCACCATACGGGATTAAAGCGAGTGATATCGACTTTATGAAGTATTTCATTCTATATTTAATTTGGTCTGATAAAGACAGCAACATGGATGATGTCCGTTATGGTATCGAAATCAAAACAAAAGTGGCTGAAGAAGGTGCTTTTGACGTTACGAGCATGCAAGCAGAGGGACGTGCCTTATTAGCTGACATGCAATCCATGCTTGAAGCTATTGATGCTGATCAAGCGATTATTGATGTAACAAATCAAATGCAAGCACGTATTGAAGACCCTAGTCTAACACCAGCAGCCCAAATGATGACAGCAATGAAAGATATTGAAGGTTATTTGGCAACAGGTAAAAATTTTGCAGAAAAAGTTTTCCAATCTGCATGGGAGAAACCATATGCGCTTGGTGGCTTTGAGGACATGGAATTGTCAACACAAATCCTGATGTTTGATGCCATCCAAGAGGGTTACCAATTTGAAATTTTAGACCGCGATGACCAAATGCTACGCTTTAGCTACAAGGGACATCAAGAAATCGTCAAAAATGGTAATATTACCAGCAAGGATCCTTATGTTGCACACTATGTGATGGAAAATAAGGTTGTGACAAAGCGTGTGCTAGCTGAGGCTGGTTTTAATGTGCCACAAAGTTTAGAATTCAAAGATATCGACCAAGCCATGAAAGTGGCTGATTTATATACAGATAAAGCTTTTGTGATTAAGCCAAAATCAACCAATATGGGCTTAGGTATTTCCATTTTTAAACATGGCGCAAATGCTGCTGAATTTAAAGAAGCTCTAGAGATTGCCTTTAAAGAAGATGGCGCTGTTTTAATCGAAGATTTTGCTTTTGGTACTGAGTATCGTTTTTACGTACAAGACGGCAAAGTATTGTCTATCGTAAATCGTATCGGCGCAAATGTTGTCGGTGATGGTAAATCTACATTAGAAGAATTAGTTGCCTTGAAGAACCAAGACAGTAAACGTGGTCATGATCACCGTTCACCACTAGAGATTATTGCGCTGGGTGCAATCGAGGTGAATACTTTGAAACAGCAAGGTTACGACGTTTCTAGTATCATACCAGAGGGAGAACAAGTCTTTTTACGCGAAAACTCAAATATCTCCACTGGTGGAGATTCTATTGAAATGCTTGAAGCAATGCATGATTCGTACAAAGAAATTGCCGTGAAGATGGCTGAAACTTTACAAGTGAATATTACTGGTCTTGATTTGATGATTTTAGATATTGATGCACCAGCGACTGATGATAATTATGCGTTGATTGAAGCGAATTTCAATCCAATGATGATGATGCATATTTACCCTGCATTTGGCCAAGGTAAACGTATTACAAAAGACTTATTACAATTTTTATATCCGGAAAAAACAAAATTTACAGGAGGAACAGAATGAACGGCATTTATTTAGATTATGCGGCCACTACACCAATGGATCCAGAAGTCATTGATGTTGTCGCAAAAGCCATGCAAGAAGATTTTGGGAATGCGTCTAGTTTATATAAACTAGGTCGTGCTTCTAAACAAAAAGTAGAAGGGGTTCGTCGCTTAATTGCTGAAACTTTGAATGCTAAAGTTGACGATATTATTATTACTTCAGGTGGGACAGAATCAAATGACTCTGCGATTTTACAAACAGTGAACCGTTTGAAAGAAAAAGGTAACCATTTAATTTCAACAGAAGCGGAACACTCAAGTGTCTACCAAACCATGCGTCATCTTGAACGTCAAGGGATGGAAGTAACCTATCTAGCTTTTGATGAAGAAGGGCATATTAACTTTGATGAATTGAAAGCTGCGATTCGCCCAGATACCATCCTCGTTTCGATTATGGCAGGAAACAATGAAGTTGGTTCATTGCAAGATATTCAAGCAATCGGGGATTTATTGCATGAACGCGATATCTTTTTCCATACAGATACAGTCCAAACTTATTTGAATGTGCCACTAGATGTGGAAGCATTGCATATCGATGCTTTATCGATGTCTGCACACAAAATTTATGGGCCAAAAGGTATTGGGTTTATGTATTACCGTAATGCGACGGCTGATTATGCACCATATGTAAAAGGTGGGAACCAAGAAAATAAAAAACGTGCGGGGACAGAAGCCTTGCCTTTAATTATTGGTATGGGTAAAGCCATTGAAAAACAATACAACAATATGGCAGGTCATCAAGCACATTTAAATGAAATGCGTGAATACTTCTTAGCAGGTGCGAAAGAACGCGGCATTGAATTACAAATCAATGGTCCGAAAACAAGTGAGTTGGCGCATGTGTTAAATGTTTATTGGCCAAATCACCAATCAGACCAAGTCTTAATCAAATTAGACTTACGTGATGCCTACTTATCAGCTGGATCAGCTTGTACGGCAGGATCATTAGAACCTTCACGTGTATTAGTTTCAATGTACGGCGAAGATTCACCACGCGTGGCCCAAAGTTTACGTATTTCCTTTGGTGAACCAACAACGACTGAAGAAATCGACCAAATTTTAGATATTTTCGAATCTATTAAGTAATCAATAGGGGGGAAAAGAAATGGCATTTGCAACAAAAGTGCAATTAAAAGGTGCAGATAAAACTTTTAAACTAGCGGATACGGTAAAAAAATATACCTTGCGTGACTACGGTTTTCAAGAAGGCAAACAAGGTAATTTTGAATTTGAACGTGTGGTCAAACCTACTTTCAATGATAGTCGTGAAGTCTTGTTTAAAATGAAGGTAGCGGCCGATTTGTCTGGTTTTACCATGACGGTAACAAATCTAAATGGTATGCAAGTAGTCAATGTTTACAAGAATGATACCTTACAACCACTAAGAGAAGCTGTGGAAAATTTACAAGCAGATCTTGTTGAACGTGGCGTACTTGAAGAAATTGCTTAGAATACAATGATATATAGAAGAAAAGTGAGCTTATTGCTTGCTTTTTTTTATATTGGGTATATACTTTAGACTTGTGATTTTATATCTACTATCAACCAGAAATACGACCTTAAATCGTAAATTTATGGCAGAAAGATGGTGATGTTGTGGTAGAAAATAATTCATCAACAAAAAAACCTAGAGTTGTTGTAGGGATGAGTGGTGGCGTTGATTCCAGCGTAACGGCTTTATTGCTAAAAGAACAAGGGTATGACGTTATCGGTATCTTTATGAAGAACTGGGACGACACAGACGAAAATGGTTTCTGTACAGCGACGGAGGATTATAAAGACGTTGCGGCAGTAGCTAGTCAAATTGGTATTCCTTATTATTCAATTAACTTTGAAAAGGAATACTGGGAAAAAGTATTCACATATTTCTTAGATGAATACAAACGCGATCGTACACCAAATCCGGATGTAATGTGTAATAAGGAAATTAAATTTAAAGCCTTCTTAGACTATGCATTAGAATTAGGTGCAGATTATGTAGCAACTGGACACTATGCTCAAGTTGAACGCGATGAAGATGGAAAAGTACATATGTTACGTGGTGCTGATAATAATAAGGATCAAACATACTTCCTTAACCAATTATCACAAGATCAATTACAACGTGTAATGTTCCCATTAGGTCACTTAGAAAAACCTGAAGTACGTCGTATTGCTGAAGAAGCAGGCTTAGCGACAGCTAAGAAAAAAGACTCTACAGGTATTTGCTTTATCGGCGAAAAGAATTTCAAAGAATTCTTAGGTAACTACCTACCAGCTCAACCTGGTAAGATGATTGCTGAAGACGGTACAGTAATGGGCGACCACATGGGCTTAATGTACTACACAATTGGCCAACGTAAAGGTTTAGGCATCGGTGGTGGTGGCCAAACAGATGATCCATGGTTTGTTGTCGGTAAAGATCAAGCGCAAAATGTATTGTATGTTGGACAAGGTTTCCACAACGATAAATTATACGCTGACTACCTAATGGCAAGCGATTTATCATTTATTGATGACGAATTTACAGCTACATCTTTTGACTGTACTGCAAAATTCCGTTACCGCCAAAAAGATACTCAAGTTCATGTTGATATCTTAGAAGATGGTAGTGCAAAAGTTACTTTTGCTGAACCTGTACGCGCAATTACACCAGGACAATCCGTTGTATTCTATAATGGTGCAGAATGTCTAGGTGGCGGTACTATTGACGCTGCTTTCAAAAATGAAGCAGTGAAAGAATTACAATACGTTTAATCAGACCCTTAACACTTAACATATATTCAGACGATGCAATTCAATAACTAACATATCAGAGGCGTGATGTCATGGTCACGTCTCTTTTTGTTGTGTGCAGACAAAATGACCAAGGATTTTTGCCTTTCAGCGAATTTCGCTATGGTATAATAGGCAGGATGATAAAAGTGAGAAAGGGGGAATTGCCAGTATGAATATAGACCAAACAAACGCGCCACAGGTGGATTATGTCATTGGTGAAGTGAAGGCAACTTTCTTCTATAATGAAACAAATTTCTATCGGGTAATGTCGGTATCGGTGGACGAAACCAATACCATGTATTCAGAAAGTGAAATTGTCATGACTGGGAATTTCCCGACAATTCAGGACGGCACAACCTATCTATTTAAGGGAAAACTTGTTGACCACGCCAAATACGGAGTGCAATTTCAAGTAGTTTCCTATGAAGCAAAACGTATTTCGTCCAAAGAAGGACTTATACGCTATCTATCTTCTGAACAATTTCCCGGAATTGGGGAAACCTTAGCCAGCCGCATTGTGGATGCCTTTGGGGAAGAAACGATAGAAGTCATTTTGAATGAACCTGACCGCCTAAGTGTTGTAAAAGGTTTATCCAAAAAGACGCGATTATTACTTCATGAACGCATTAAGGCACAGCGAGGCAATGAACAAGTCTTCGTAAGATTGGCTGAAATGGGCTTCTCATCTCGTTTAGCTGCCCAAATTTATGGGCTTTATCATAATGAGGCCATTACTATCATAGAAGAAAATCCCTACATATTAATCGATGATATTCGTGGTTTTGGTTTTCAAAAAGCAGATATCATTGCCTTAAATATCGGATTTCCTTTAGATTCACCAGTGCGTATTGCTGGGGCGGTTATGTTTGTGTTAAATCACGCGACCTTTGAGTCCGGAAATACCTATGTGATGGAAAAGCCCTTAATCGAAAAAACGCAAGAAGTCCTGATGCAAGGGCAAAGCCAGTTTATTGATGCGGAGGCCATTGCGGATACCATTTCCGATATGAATGAGACAGGGCGTGTCATTTTATCAGAAGAGGGACGGGTAGCCTTACCAACCTTGTATTATGCTGAGGTTGGTATTGCCAAAATGATGAGCAAAATGCAACAACCACAATATCAACCATCCTATCCAGGTGTTGATTTAGATGAAGAAATTCAAAAATTAGAAGCGGACTTTGGGATTCAATACGGGAATGCCCAAAAGAAAGCCATTAAAGAAGCCTTAACATCGAAAATGTTTATTCTAACGGGGGGACCCGGTACAGGGAAAACAACGGTGTTGAATGGTATTGTGCAATTATATGCACGTCTAAATCATATTTCTTTAAATGTGGAAGAGTATGATCCAGGTGCCTTTCCCATTTCCTTAGCGGCACCAACTGGTCGTGCAGCTAAGCGGATGACAGAGATGATTCATTTGCCAGCATCTACTATTCACCGCTTGTTAGGTTTAACGGGTGAAGATGATGACCGTGAAGATTCGGATGAATCTGGCTTTATGTTAGAAACCGATTTGTTGATTATTGATGAGATGTCCATGGTTGATACATGGCTGGCCTTCAAATTATTAACAAGTGTACCTTCTTTTATGCAAGTGATATTTGTAGGAGATAAAGACCAGTTAGCTTCAGTAGGTCCTGGTCAAGTTTTAGCAGATTTATTATCGTCACAGACAGTGAAAACGCGGGAACTTGATGAAATTTATCGTCAAAAAAATCAATCGACAATTGTTCAGTTAGCACATGAAATTAAACAAGGTGTTGTACCTAAGGATCTGATGGTCAATCAATCAGACCGGTCATTTTTCAAGGTATATGCCGATCAAATTGTTGATTTGGTGGCGATTATTGCTAAAAAAGCTATCGATAAAGGCTATAATAAACGGGATATCCAAGTTCTAGCGCCACAATATAAGGGGCAAGCGGGTATTAATGCCTTAAATGAGCGGTTGCAAGCCGTCCTCAATCCCAATACAGATGGGAAACGACGTGAGTTGGCCTACTTTGAACAGATATTCCGCGTTGGCGACAAGGTGTTACAACTAAAAAATCAGGCGGAAAAAAATGTTTTCAATGGAGACTTGGGTGAGATAGTAGCCATCTTTTTCGCAAAAGAAACGACCAACAAAGTGGATGAAATTGTGGTCAAGTTTGATGAGACTGAAGTGACCTACGAACGAAATGATTTTGCTGAAATTACTTTGGCTTATTGTACATCGATTCATAAGTCGCAAGGGTCAGAGTTTCCGATTGTAATTGTGCCGCTTGTACGTCAACATCACCGGATGCTCAAGCGAAATCTTTTATATACAGCAATTACGCGTGCCAAGCAGTCCTTAATTATGTGTGGCGACCCCGAAGCATATCAAATTGCCATTCAAAATGTGGATGCAAGTCGTCAAACACAACTGAAGGATTTCCTACTTGAAAGTAGCGAAACGTTAGAAGCTTTGGCGGGTGAAGAAGATACCGGTGTTGTCGTTGACATCGTGGATGGTGGTACACGAGAGTCTAATGAAAAAGGTAAAACACCAATGCGTTATGATCGAGTTGTGGGAGAAGCGGAAAGTCAAGCTGAGCCAATAAGTGAAGCCAAAGATTTCCATTTGACGGCTGACATGGTGATCACACAAACGATTGATCCGATGATTGGTATGGCAGGTATTAGTCCGTATGACTTCTAGGTTGTAAGCTGAGAAAAACTTGACAAAAACCGCTATATGTCAGTATAATTTGTAGGTAAATGGCTGGAAAGCCGACAAGCAGAAAGAACCATATTTTATTGACCCTTAGCGAGAGTGATTAGGTGCAAGCACTCAACCAATAAAATGCTCTCTTTCTATATTCATTAGTCGAAAGACTACGCGCTAGCGTTATCCAGCAACTAGAGAGGTAATGTAAACATAGCATTGCAAATGAGGTGGTACCGCGCAAAGTCGTCCTCAATTTGCAGGGCTATGTTTTTTCTATTATAGGAGGAAAATATGAAACAATTAACATCAGCAGAAGTACGCCAATTGTGGTTAGACTTCTGGCAAACAAAAGGTCACAGTGTAGAGCCAAGTGCTTCTTTAATCCCAGTTCAAGATCCATCTTTATTATGGATTAACTCTGGTGTCGCAACGCTTAAGAAATATTTTGATGGATCAGTAGTACCTGAAAATCCACGTATTACCAACTCTCAAAAATCAATTCGTACAAACGATATCGAAAACGTTGGGGTTACAGCTCGTCACCATACTTTATTCGAAATGTTAGGTAACTTCTCAATCGGGGACTACTTCAAAGCAGAAGTTATTCCTTGGGCATGGGAATTCTTAACTGATGAAAAATGGTTAGGTTTAGAACCAAGCAAGTTATACATGACTTACTATCCAGAAGATACTGAAACAGTAGAATTATGGAAAAAGACAACAGGTTTGTCTGATGACCATTACGTACCAGTAGAAGATAACTTCTGGGACTTAGGTGCTGGTCCATGTGGTCCGGATACTGAAATTTTCTATGACCGTGGTGAAAAATACCAAGATTTACCAGACGAAGATCCTGAAATGTATCCAGGGGGCGAAAATGAACGTTACTTAGAAATCTGGAATATCGTATTTTCACAATTTAACCATTTACCAAATGGTGAATACGTGCCATTGAAACATAAAAACATTGATACGGGTATGGGTCTAGAACGTATGGTATCTGTTATCCAAGATACACCAACAAACTTTGAAACAGACCTATTCATGCCAATTATTGAAGCTGTTCAAGCATTGGGTACAAAAGCAAAATATGGTGATTCAAAATTAACTGACGTATCATTTAAAGTAATTGCTGACCACGTACGTGCCGTTACTTTTGCAATCGGTGACCGTGCTTTACCATCTAATGAAGGTCGTGGCTACATTTTACGTCGTTTAATTCGTCGTGCAATTATGCATGGCCGTCGCTTAGGTATCAAAGGTAACTTCTTAGCACAATTGGTACCAGTTGTGGCTGACATTATGGAAGCATATTACCCTGAAGTAAAAGCTGACCAATCATTCATCCAAGATGTGATTGTGACAGAAGAAAATCGTTTTAACGAAACCATCAATGAAGGTGAAGCGATTATTGAAGAAGTTATTTCAAGCTTAAAATCTGCACATGAAAAATTAATGCCAGGTGAACAAGCCTTCAAATTATATGATACATATGGTTTCCCATTAGAATTAACACAAGAATACTTAGAACATGCTGGTATCGAAGTTGAATTAGATGGCTTTGAAAAATCAATGCAAGAACAACGTGATCGTGCACGTGCAGCGCGTAAATCATCAACTGGTATGGCTGTACAATCTGACATTCTTGGTGAAATTGATGTTGACTCTGCATATGTTGGTTACGACCAATTAGAAGTTGAAACACGTATTAACACAATTCTTGCTGAAGATGCCTTTGTATCACTAGCACAAGCAGGTAGCGAAGTATATGTTGTTGCAGACCAAACACCATTCTATGCTGAAATGGGTGGACAAATTGCCGATACTGGTGAAATTGTTGACGAAAATGGCCAATTAATTGGTAAAGTCGTAAACGTTGTTCGTGCACCAGGTGGTCAACACTTGCATGAAGTTGTGCTTGAAGCACCATTAGTATTAGACCAAACAGTTGTATTGAAAGTGGACCGTCGTCGTCACCATTCAATTGAAAAGAACCATACTGCGACACACTTACTTCACCAAGCTTTAAAAGATGTCTTAGGGGACCATGCTAACCAAGCAGGTTCATTAGTAACTGAAAACCACTTACGTTTTGACTTCTCTCACTTCGGCCAAGTAACACCGGATGAATTAGTAGAAATGGAAGCAAAAGTAAACCAAGCTATCGCAGATGCTTTCCCAGTTGTGACAACTGTTACTACAATTGACCAAGCTAAAGCTGCAGGGGCACAAGCATTATTCGGTGAAAAATACGGTAATGAAGTACGCATGGTCGATGTGAACCATTGGTCTATCGAACTTTGTGGTGGTACACATGTCGCTAATACGGCAGAAATTGGGGTATTCAAAATCACTTCTGAATCAGGTATCGGTGCAGGTGTGCGTCGTATCGAAGCTGTTACTTCTTTAGCAGCAATTCAAGAATACCAACAACAAGAAGCAATTCTGAAAGAATTAGCTGAAGGCTTAAAAGTGAAGAAATTCTTTAACTTAGTAAGTCGTTTTGCACAATTCAGAGAAGAACATAAAGAAACAGTTCAACAATTAGGTGCATTACGTGATAAAATGAATGCGCAAGCAGCAGGTCAAATTTTTGATCATGTAGAAGAAGCTGGTGACTTAACTATCATTGCACAAAACGTACCAAATCGTTCTATGGATGATTTACGTAAAATTGCTGATGAATGGAAACAAAAAGCATCTTCTGATGTATTAGTTTTAGCAACTTCAGCCGATGAAAAAGCCAACCTATTAATTGCGGTTAGCCCTAAAGCAATCGAAGCTGGCGTTAAAGCTGGTGACTTGATTAAACAAGTGGCACCGAAAATTGGCGGTGGCGGTGGTGGCCGTCCAGATATGGCCCAAGCAGGGGGTAAAAATCCAGCTGGTATCGCCGATGCACTTGCGTTTGCAAAAGAAATTATCGCTAAATAGTGGTGATTTCTTGTTAATACTTGTATAATTCGGTAAACTATAGATAATATTTGGAGGTGTTCTGATGACTAATAAAGATGAAACAGTCCTATTTAATTTCGGTGATAACAACGAAAAAGACGTCAAAGAAACATTAGAAATCGTTTATGATGCATTGAAAGAAAAAGGATACAATCCAGTAAACCAAATCGTTGGTTACTTACTATCTGGTGATCCAGCTTATATTCCACGTCATAACGAAGCACGTAACATCATTCGCTATCATGACCGCGATGAAATTCTAGAAGAATTAATCGTGAACTACATGAAACAATCTGGACGTAATTAATGCGATACATCGGACTAGATGTGGGTTCTAAAACAGTAGGAATCGCAGTATCTGACCCATTTGGTTGGACGGCGCAAGGTATAGAAATTATTCCTATCGATGAAGAGAGCGGCAATTTTGGTATCGACCGTATGGCTGAATTGATTAAAGAGTATAAGGTAGAAGCCGTTGTCATTGGCCTACCTAAAAATATGAACAATTCAATTGGTCCTCGCGCAGAAGCATCTCAAAAATACGGTCAGTTAATGATCGATACCTTTGGGTTGCCAGTATATTATCAAGATGAACGTTTAACAACCGTTCAAGCTGAACGTATGTTAATTGCGAACGATGTAAGTCGTAAGAAACGTAAAAAGGTCATCGATAAGCTGGCTGCGGTACTAATTTTACAAAATTATTTAGATTCCCACCCATCATAATGGTGTATAATAGATTTTTACCTAGATTTTAAATTTAAAGGAGATTAAGACATGACTGAACATCACGACCACGATCACGAGCATGACCATTTACATGACCACGATCATGACCATGCAGACCATGAACACATCACAATTGTAGACGAAGAGGGTAACGAACAATTATTCGAAATCTTGTTTACATTTGACTCAGAAGACTTCGGCAAATCATACGTTATCGTATACCCTGCTGGTGTATCTGATGACGAAGGTGTTGAATTACAAGCTTTCTCATATGTAGAAAGTGGCGAAGGCTACGAAGGCCAATTAAACCCAATCGAAACTGAAGAAGAATGGGACATGGTTGAAGAAGTATTAGCAACATTCATCGAAGACGAAGATTTATAATCTTTACTTCTAAAATTGAATCGTTAACGTTTAAAGAGTATCCAATTTATTTTGGATGCTCTTTTTTCGTATACATTTTTTCGTAAGCCAAAAATATAAAATTTGGATAAGAAAAATAAAAATCCTTGTAAATAAAAATACTAAGCGATAGAATATATCCATAGATAAAATTTATCCACGATTGGAGGGGTTAAATGAAAATGAAGAGTGGGGTAGAACAAGCCCTTTGTATCATGATTATGTTGGCAACTCAGATTGATCACCGCCCATTAAAGAGCACGATTTTAAGTCGACGGTTAGATGTATCGGATTCTTACCTGAAAAAAATCATGCGTTCTTTAGTCGTTTCTGGTCTTGTGCATTCGATTGCAGGTAAAGATGGGGGATTTGTCCTAAAAAAATCACCTAAGGATATGACCATGTTACATATTTATGAAGCAATTGAAGGAGAGGAAAGTTTTGTTCGTCCAACTAATTTGGCCGAAAAGGTTTTTATCCATGCAGACAAGATTAAAAATAAGAAGCGCGAAGTATTAGATGTTTTCTTCGATGCGGAGCAACAATTTAAACAAAGATTACAAAAATATACACTTGAATCCTTATTAATGGCAGGCACTGACCAAGTAACTACCGTAGATTGGGAAACGATTGTTTCAACTACAGAAAATGAATAAGAATGGACGTGCACTGCTTTGATGAAGCAAGAATGGCAATCAATATTTACAAAGAAAAAAATGATGATTATTTTATTTGGGATAGCATTAATTCCCACGCTATATACGGTCATATTCCTGAGCTCTATGTGGGATCCATATGGAAAATTGGCGAATTTGCCAGTAGCCGTTGTCAACGAGGACAAGGCTGTAACCTATAACGACGAAAATTTGGCCATCGGGGATAATCTAGTTGAAGAATTAGAAGATTCAGATGCTATGGATTTTGAATTTGTTTCTAAAGCAGATGCGGAAGCAGGACTAGCAGACGGTGATTATTATATGGTCATCACGATTCCAGAGGATTTCTCTGAAAATGCAACTACACTTTTGGCAGATGATCCCAAACAGATGACCTTAGATTATGAAACGAGTGCTGGGCATTCCTATATTGCGTCGAAGTTGACGTCCTCTGCAGCCAATACTCTAAAGGATTCCGTATCGAATGAAGTGACTAAAATTTATGCGGAAACGATTTTTTCACAACTCCAAACGGTAGCAGATAAAATGCAAGAAGCCGCGGATGGTGGTAGTCAAATTACTGATGGGGTGGAAACGGCTGCTGACGGTAATGAGACAATTACAGAAAATCTAGAAACGTTAGCATCATCTAGTTTAACTTTTGCGGATGGCGCAGATACCCTAAATGTTGGGTTAAATACCTATACAGATGGGGTGAGTCAAGTGAATGAGGGTGCAAGGGCGCTAAATGAGGGTACTAGTGAATTGACGGAAAGTATGCCTGCTTTAACTTCAGGCGTCAGTCAATTAACAAGTGGTGCAGGTGATTTGGCCGATGGTAGTGCTACTTTAAGTGCTGGCTTAACGACTTTGTCAACCAATACGGTGACATTGGCAGATGGGGCTAGTAGTTTAAATGATGGCATGGTGCAATTAGCTGAAGGTAGTCAAGCCTTAACAGACGGCTTAGCACAGTTGAATACTAGCTTAACAAGTGAAGAACAAGCGGCGAAAATAGCAGCCCTACAAACCGGGTTAGACCAAATGCAAGCTGGTTTGGATACGCTAGATACAAGCCTACAAAATTCAACATTGGCTGGCGATTTATCTGATGTAACGGATCAATTAGCGGGATTATCGACATCTGTCGCGGATGTGCAAACACAGTTGACCAATATTGTCGCGACTGCCGACCCGACAAGTAACACGGATGCTGTTTTAACAGCAATTGAAGCCAGTGGTGCAGCCTTAACTCCTGAACAAGAAGCGGCTGTTAGCACTGCAGTTAGCAACCAATTTACAAGCGTAGCGTCTGAACAAGCGACTTCAGCGCAAACCATCGCTAGCGACTTATCAGGCTTATCTAGCCTACAAGATATTGATGTTACGGCAATTGCTAGCCAAATCTCATCACTTCAAACAAGTGTTAGTCAATTAGCTGATGGCTATGATGCCTTATATGATGGTACCAATACATTAATCGATGGCGTGAATCAAGTGGCAGCAAGCAGCGATACTTTATTATCTGGTGCCCAAACGCTAGATGAGGGAATTGATGAAGCGCAAGGCGGGGCTGCTGCACTATCTTCTGGTATGACGCAATTAAATGACGGTACCCAAACATTAAATGCCGGTGGTATCGCCTTAACTGATGGTTCTAGCCAATTAAGTGCCGGTCTAGATACACTGAATAGTCAAACCGGTACATTAGCCGATGGCGCGAGTCAGTTGCAAGCAGGGACTCAAGCGTTAGCTGATGGTTCTAGCCAATTAGTTGCCAATAGTAGCCAATTGACAGACGGCACTAGCCAATTAGCCGATGGGGCAACACAAATTGCCGATGGGTCAGACCAATTAGCGGATGGTTCACAAACACTTGGTGACGGTCTAGCTACCATTGCAGACGGAACTACTGAATTAAGTAGCCAATTGGCAAATGGTAGCCAAAGTCTAAATGAAGTTGATGCGACTGATGCTACCTACGATATGATGGCTGAGCCGGTGAGTGCAGACCAAACCGAAACTGCAGCAGTGGCCAATAATGGGACGGGAATGGCACCATATATGATGTCAGTTGCTTTATTCGTTGGTGCCATTAGCTTGAACTTGATGTATGACATTTATAGTCCAAAAGGCACACCGAAAAACGGCGTAAGCTGGTGGGCAAGTAAGTTCTCAGTTTTGGCCGCAGTCGGCATTTTACAGTCCTTGATCATGGTAATTTTACTACACACAGTCAATGGCTTGGAAACTTACTCAATGAGTAAAACCATACTCGTAACCATCGTAACAGCACTCACATCCATTTCGATTGTGATGTTGTTCAACTTACTATTTGATAAAATAGGGTCATTCATCATGTTGATATTCTTGATTTTACAATTATCAGGATCAGGCGGTACCTACCCAATTCAATTATCAAATCCATTCTTTGAAGCCATTCATCCGTATCTACCAATGACTTACTCAGTAGATGCCTATAGACAATTATTTGCCATCGGTGGTAGCATTCGAAGCGACCTGCTCGTGCTGATTGCGATTCTAATAATCGTCAATCTCTTGATCATCTTATTCTACACAGTGAACAACAAGAAAATAAAAGCAAATCAATTTGACACCCAAGCAGCAATTTAGTGTCATTTTGTGAAAAAAGCAAACGCGGTAAAGAGGGCAATCTTCCTTATCGCGTTTGTCTTGTTTTTAGGGCAATGTCTCAGGCTCGTCAACTCCTGGTGGGGCTAATCTTTGAAGTTGAGACTTGTATCATGGTACGGATTTCGCATTCTGAAGTTGAGCTCGGGCCTCCAGAAAGCCCTGCGCTTCAGATTAGATTGGGGATGGGACAAAAGACCTCTTCATTTTGATTTTGAAGCCATATTTGGATGAGCCCCACACTAGAATAAAATTTATGGTCCAGTTTTATAAGATTGTATGTTTGTAAATAAAATAAACCTTATTTGGACACATCAAAGGACTGTTCTTTCAAAAATGAGAAAAAATAGTTCACACAGAGATGCGTTGTGATCTGTGTTTTTGAAGTTGGCTCATACAGATCGTTTTAAGAGCCGTTTTTTCTCATAAAGGTTCATTCAAGCCTATCTTTGCACCACATAATGTATATTTTTAATCAGATATACACAATCATACAAATAAATAACATACTATCCACTTCAGATGAATGATAGTGTTAAGCTCTCACATCCTGAAGTTGAGCTCGCTTGGGCAGACAGGTCTCCACGTCGGAAATATTTGCAGCAAGCTTTGCTGGCTACTGCATATTCCCTCCAGTGTTACCTGTCTAACCGCCCGCGCTCACATCCTATCAAGTCGAGTTCGAAAAAGCTGTCCCTTGTCCACTTCAGAATAGTTTGCGTCACACTGCTTGTGCCACGGCACTATTCTTCCAGTGGTTAGGGCCATAACGCTTTTTCTCACATCCTGTTCAATATTACAGTTTTTTTACGTTTGTTGGTTTTTGCCAACTTTTATGTTGTTATTTTGGCTGTTCATGTATAATGATTATATTAGTTTACTAGAAGAGGAGTCGCTATATGTCTAAGAAAGCGCGTGAAGAATTTTACGAGAAACAGAAACAAATTGATAAGAAATCAAATGGGACGGCTTCAAAAATCACTATGTGGGTGATTCTTGTATTTATTGGCTTGTTAGTGGTTGCAGGTTTATCAGTAGGTTTTATGGCTATTCAAGGTGGATTTGGTAGTTCTGATGAAACTGTAGAAGTTGAAATTCCTGAAGGAGCAACAGCATCTGATATTGCTACAATCTTAGATGATCAAGGTGTTGTTTTTAACGACTACTTGTTTGTAACTTACCTAAGATTAACTGGTGAAGATGCCATCGAAGCGGGAACTTATACCTTAAACAAAAACTTAGGTTTCCAAGAAGCATCAAATCAATTACAACAAGGTGCTACAATCGAAGTGGCAACTTTAGCAATTCCTGAAGGTAGTTCATTAGAAGAAATTTCACAAATTATTGCAGATACAATGGGCTTAGAACAAGCTGATGTCTTGACGCAAATGACAGATGAAGGTCTATTCAATGATCTATTAGCACAATATCCAGATTTATTAACAGATGTTTCTGAAAATGCAGATGTTCGTTATAAATTGGAAGGCTACTTATACCCAGCAACATACGAATTAGATTCATCAGCGACAGTGGCTGATGCCGTAACGATGATGGTTACTGAAATGGAAAATATCCGTCTACAACATGTGGATGAAATTGAAGCTTCTGGATATACTTTCCACGAGTTCTTAACATTAGCATCCTTAGTTGAAGCTGAAGCATCAACAACGGAAGACCGTCAATTGATTGCGGGTGTATTTACAAACCGTTTAGCAATTGATATGCCAATTCAATCAGATATCTCTGTTTTATATGCTAACAATACACATTCAGCATATGTAACAAATGAAGATGCTGCTGTTGATTCACCATACAACCTATACATCAATACTGGCTTAGGCCCAGGTCCATTTAACAACCCTGGTCTTGAAGCAATTGAAGCATCAATGAACCCAACTGAATCAAACTACTTATACTTCGTAGCAGATTTACAAACAGGGGAAGTTTACTACTCTGAAACATATGAAGAACATGCAGCACTTGTTGAACAATATGTTACAGAAGCAAACGCAGATTTATAAGATATATACATAAACCATAGAAAATAGCTTGAATTTACTTGCAATTAGGAGATTTTTTCTCTATATTTAATAGCAGTGAATTTGAGCTAATTTTTTGAATATTAGGAAGGTGTGTTTTTTTATGCGCAAACCAATTATTATTGGGGTAACAGGTGGTACAGGTTCTGGTAAGACGACTGTAACGCGTAAAATTATGGAAGAATTTGGAGATGTAAGTTTAGCTTATATTCCTCAAGATGCTTATTATAAAGATCAAAGTCATTTAACAATGGACGAACGTGCGAAAACAAACTACGACCATCCATTAGCATTTGATACAGAGTTATTAAATCAACATATTACTGCTTTATTGAATGGACAAGCGATTCAAATGCCAGTATATGATTTTACACAACATAACCGTTCTACAGAAACAATTACAGTAGAACCAAAAGAAGTTATTATCATTGAAGGTATCTTAATCTTCTCTGACAAAGACTTACGTGATTTGATGGACATCAAAGTATTCGTTGATACTGATGATGATATCCGTATCATCCGTCGTATTAAACGTGATATGGCTGAACGTGGCCGTTCATTAGATTCAATTATCGATGCATACACAACTGTTGTGAAACCAATGCACGAACAATTTATTGAACCAACGAAAAAATTTGCAGACATCATCATTCCTGAAGGTGGATCAAACAATGTTGCCATCGATTTAATGACAACAAAAATCCGTTCTGTATTACCAGCGGATTTAAAAATTGAAGAATAGCATTTATTTTTACAATATTAGTTAAAGTGTATTGCAAAATATGCGTTTCCATGATATTGTGTTCCTATTAATCTTTTTAAGGTTAATAGTACTATATGTTGTTAGGAGAAGAAGTATGGCAGAAGAGACATATCCAATGACCCAAGAAGGTCTTGAAAAGATTCAACATGATTTAGAAGAATTAAAAATTGTTAAACGTAAAGAAATCGTCGAACGTATTAAAATTGCACGTTCATACGGAGATTTATCTGAAAACTCTGAATATGAAGCAGCAAAAGATGAACAAGCCTTTGTCGAAGGCCAAATTCAAAAATTAGAAAAAATGGTGCGTTACGCTAAAATTATCGACCCGAATTCAGTAGATGAAGGTGTCGTTTCTTTAGGACGTAAAGTAACATTTATCGAATTACCAGATGGTGATGAAGAAGTTTACTCAATCGTTGGTCGTGCAGAAGCAGATCCATTAGATGGTAAAATTTCAAATGAATCACCAATTGCTCGTGCTTTAATCGGCAAACGTGTTGGTGACGAAGTGTCAATCGCTACACCAGGCGGAGACATGGAAGTTAGAATTACCAGCGTCGACGCAATCTAATCGTTGATATCAAATCAGTGCATACTGTCCATTATGGAGGGTATGCACTTTTTTTGGCTCTTCGACATTTAATGT
>NZ_RKMG01000022.1 GCF_003797145.1 Aerococcus agrisoli
AACTTTTTGGGTCCACTATAAAAAGTGGTCCAGGATTTTTTGTTATTCAAACTCGCCGTTAACGAATTGAGAATTGTATAGATTGTAGTAGAAACCTTTTTGATCAAGTAATTCAAAATGATTACCTGTTTCAATCACATCACCATGATTTAACACGATAATGTTATCCGCATCTTGAATGGTAGATAAACGATGGGCAACAACAAATGATGTACGACCTTCTAGTAATTGACTCATTGCTTTTTGAATCAATTTTTCAGTACGGGTATCGATTGATGATGTAGCCTCATCTAAGATTAAGATTTCAGGATCTGACATAAAGGCACGTGCAATTGTTAATAATTGGCGTTGACCTTGAGATAAGTTAGAACCATCTTGGTTAATTACCGTATCATAGCCATCAGGTAATTTGCGCACAAAATCATCTACGTGTGCTGCCTTCGCTGCGCGAATGATATCCTCACGGGTAATATTGTCTTTGTGAGAACCGTAAGCGATATTTTCAGCGATAGTCCCATTAAATAACCACGTATCTTGAAGCACCATACCCATTTTGGCACGTAATGCTTCTTGTGTAATATCACGGGTATCTACACCATCAAACTTAATCGAACCGCCTGAAATGTTATAGAAGCGCTCAATCAAGTTGATAATAGTTGATTTACCTGCACCAGTTGGTCCAACAATGGCGACCATTTGACCAGGTGCAACGTTCAAGTTGAAATCATGCATTAGTAGGTTCTCTTTACCTTCTTCATAACCAAATTGAACGTGTTCGAAAATCATTTTGTATTCTGTATCGATGGCTGGAATATTTGACGGTTCTTCTTCCATTTCCGCAACATCTAAGAATTCAAAAATACGTTCAATTGAAGCCACCATACGTTGTAATTGGTTAATCATATTGGCTGTCTGTTTTAAAGGTTCTGATAAAATACCTGCATATTGTAACATGGCTTGCACATCCCCGATTGGCATCGTACCATCGGCAACTGAGAAACCACCAACAATGGCAACTGCTACATAACCGAAGTTTTTCGCTAAGTTCATTAGCGGCATCAAGATACCTGAAATAAATTGGGCTTTCCAAGAAATTTCATAGTATTCATCAGATTTTGCCTTAAATTGAGCAATTTTATGATTATTTTGGTTAAAAGCATTATTTTCTACTTGCCCAGAATAATTTTCTTCAATGTAGGCATTCATATTCCCTTGCACACGTTGTTGCGCAGCGAATAATCTTTGCGAAACAGGTGTCACGGATAACATGATAATTGTAGACAGAATAATCGTACCTGCAGCAATTAAAGTCATTTTAGGACTAATTAAAGTCATCATGACTAAAGTTAAAATAAATTGCGTTGCTGACATCAAAACTTGTTGTAAGGTTTGTTGTAGCGTCATCCCAACATTTTCGATATCATTGATCGCACGTGACATGATTTCCCCATTTGGTGTTGCATCTAAAAATGAAATTGGCAAACGGTTCAATTTTTCACGCATATCATTACGTAAATCTTCAATGACGTGTTGCGATGTGCGACTTAATAAAACACCTTGTAAGAAGTTGAAAATCGCAGAAATAATATAGAATGTCACAACATTTACTAGAATTTTGGCAAGTCCAGTATAGTCAATAACAAACATTTCTTGACCATCCACATTTTGTAAACCATTACTTACCCCATCCGTAATCAAGGTTGTTGCTTGACCCAAGATACGTGGAGAGACAATTTGAAAGACTGTTGATAAAACAATCAAAATGATAATCAAAAGGAATGTCCATTTACGTGTAGCCATATATTTAATAAAACGACCTAAAGTAGACCAGAAATTTTTTGGTTTATGACGGCGGCCTTCTAGTTGTTTCTTTTTATCTGCCATTATTCCGCCTCCTTAATTTGTGATTCTACAATTTCACGATAAATATCATTCGCCATCAATTCATCATGCGTACCCATACCAGAAATTTCACCCTTATCAAGGACGATAATCGTGTCGGCATCACGAATAGTTGACACACGTTGTGCAATAATAATTGTCGCCGCATCAGCAGTCACATCTTTCAACGCTGCACGTAATTTTCGGTCAGTTGTATAGTCAAGGGCTGAGAATGAATCATCGAAAATATAAATATTTGCATGTTTTACAATAGCACGAGCAATACTTAGACGTTGTTTTTGCCCTCCAGAGAAGTTATTCCCACCTTGAGAAACAGGAGCGTCCAAGCCTTCAGGTAAACCACGGACAAAGTCTTCTGATTGCGCAATGCGTAAGGCATACCACAAATCATCGTCACTAGCGTTGGCATTCCCATATAACAGGTTTTCACGAATTGTACCAGCAAATAAATTGGCTTTTTGTGGCACATAACCGATTAACTGACGCAAATTATCTAGTGAATAATCACGTACATCATGATCGTGTACCTTAACTGAACCAGCTGTTACATCTGAAAAACGCATAATTAAATTCGCAATAGTGGATTTACCAGAACCTGTACCCCCAATAATTGCCAATGTTTGACCAGGTCCGACTTGGAAACTGATATTATCTAATACATTTGCTTCAGCATTACCAAATTTGAAATCAACATCTTCAAAAACAACTTTACCAGGTTCAGCCGGATTCACTGAAACCGGGTTTTCTGGAGAATGAATTGTAATTTCTGTATCTAAGATTTCGTTGATACGTTGTGCTGAAACTTGGGCTCTAGGTAAAATAACAAAAATCATTCCTAACATCATAAACGAGAACATAATGATGAATGAATAGTTCACGAAAGATAAAATAACCCCAACACTTAATTCTTGAGCAGCAACTAAGTGAGCACCACGCCAAGATAAGGTGATGTTAGTTAACGATAAGATAGTCGTCATGATTGGCATTAAAAAAGACATACGGAACATTGCTTTGATGGCAGTGTCCGCATAATCTCTGTTAGCCGTAGCAAATCGTTCCTCTTCAAATTTAGAACGATTAAAAGCACGAATCACGCGCACACCAGTTAATCCTTCACGGAAAATTAGGTTCAAATCATCCACTTTTCGTTGCATTGATTTGAAATACGGTGAAACCATGCGTAAAATAACAAAAATTAAAATAGCTAAAATTGGACCAGTAACAGCGTAAACTAAGCTCAATTCTGGACTTGAAATTACAGCCATCACAACAGCTGCTACTAACATAGCTGGTGCCAATAAAACCATACGCATAATCATCATCACAGTCACTTCAATTTGTTGAATATCATTTGATGATCGCGTAATTAATGAAGCCTCTCCAAAATCTCCCATATTTTCCTTTGAAAATCTGAGCACTTTTGAATAAATTTCATTACGTAATTCACGTCCCAAGTTTTGACTTGTGCGCGCGGCAATAAATACAGAAATGGTAGCTGATCCAATAACCAATAACGTAATTAAAATCATTTGCCCACCAATACTGTAGATTGCTTGCATATTACCTGTCGCTACCCCGTCATCGATAATACGAGCAGTTTGCGTTGGTAATAGCAACTCCCCTACGGCCTGTGTCATTGCAAATAAAATTGCACCAACCATGGCCCATACGGGAATGCGTTTAATTAAACGCCACATATAATTCCTCCCTTAAAATATATTTGTAAAAAACAGTGCGATTTATCCATTATACGCCCCTTTAGACCAATTCTCAAATAGATGGCACTTATTTTTCTTCAGTAATTTCTTCATCAAATTGGGCTAGGTCTATTTCATCAAATTCGCTATCATCATCTTCGTACAAACCTGACACTGCTTTATACCAAGCAAAGAAATGTAAGAAAATCACTTTTAACACTGCATAGATTGGAATGATGAATACTACACCTGCTACACCATATAAATTACCCGCTGCAATTAATAAAAGCATAATCGTTACAGGATGAATTTCTAAGTTTGACCCCAACACTTGAGGTGAAATCACTCTACTCTCAATCGTTTGTTCTACTGCGAAAACAATCAGCACTTGGATAATCATAATTGGCCCTACTACAATGGCAACAATGATTGCCGGAATCATCGCAAGGAATGAACCAACATAAGGGATAATATTTAAGAAGCCTGCTGCTACCCCTATAATGGCACCATACGGTAATCCAATAATGGCATAACCAATTACGAACATAATTGCGACTGCAATTGCGACGATAATTTGGCCACGAATATATTGGCTAATTTGTTTGTTCATATCGGCTAATAAATGCATGGTAGATTGACGGATTTGGGTTGGTAAATATTGAGATAAGAATCCTGGCAGTTTATAACCATCTCGTAACATATAGAATAAAATAATGGGTGCTGTAACAATAGCAATAGTTACACGGGTGACAGTACCAACAATAGAAGATAGACTCGTAATCGCACTATTTGCGATATTTTCCCAATTAAAACTAGAAAGATCTTGGAATCTCGTCATGAAACTTTGAATAACTAAATCCACCTGATCGTACCAATCTCCTTTGATAAAACCTTGGAGACGGCTTTGATAATTTTGCCAGATTGAATCCCAGTTATTAATTAAATTGCGTCCTTCATCAACTAATGATGGAATGAGTGCGATTAATCCGGTGATCACAATAGCAATCAGAATCAACACAATGGCAGAACCAATCGTACGGTTTACTTTATGATTGGCTAGGCTATTGACTAATGGCACGGATAAATAGTAAAAAATACTAGCAATCACAATTGGTAATGAAATTACTTGGAAAAATGAAATGATAGGATCAAATAAAAAAGCAATTTTACTAAATTGACTCACAAAAATGGAAATCAAAATCAAAATAATAAGGATACCCACATAGCGGTTATTTAGAATATGTAAGTAAAACCAACTACGATTGTTTGTTTTTTTATCATCTGCCCGTCTTTTTTTCGCACGACTGACATTCTTTTGATTTAATTCTCTTGGTGTGTTTTCAAGATCATTTGAATTCATAGTATTCACTCCTTTAGAAAGCTCACTTTATTATAGCAAATCAATGGATGTAAAGCTTTGTATCTACAACCCTTTTTCGTGTGAAATGTGACAATCTTTAGTATAATAAAAGCAATTACAGAAAGTGAGGTTTTAATTTTATGGAAACAATTTATTTAGGCGGATATACACGTGAAGATAATAAAGGAATTCATGCATTAAACTTAGACACAGCAGCAGGTAAATTGGTGGATGAAACATTAATTATTGAGGAAAACAATCCTACATATTTAACATTATCAGCTGATGGTAACCACCTATTTACCTTAAGTGATGGTGATGAACCTGGACTTGCACACTATGAATTAGTGGATGGAAGCTTCACTTTTAAAGGACGTACAAAAGTTTTCAATGAAAATGGTTGTTATGTTACTTATGATGAAACAAACCATGTAGTATACAATGCAAACTACAAAAAAGGTGAACTAGCTGTTATTGATGTCTTAGCTGACGGTAGCTTATCTGTAGCGGATATCGTACAACACACATCACCAGTGGGCCCTCATGAAAATCAAGACTTTGCGCATGCGCATTTTATTCACCCTACTAATGACAACAAATTCATCTTGTCGTGTGATTTGGGTACTGATGAAGTGCATTCATACCGCTTAACTGAAGACCATAAATTAGATGAAGTGAGTGTATACAAAGCTGCACCAGGTACTGGTCCTCGTCATCTAGCTTTCCACCACTCTGAATCTATCGTTTACCTATTAGGTGAATTAGACTATACCGTTACTGTATTACACATTAATGAAGATGGTAGCTTAACTGCTGGCAACATTTACAACACAATTCCAAGTGATTGGACAGAATTTAACTCAAGTGCAGCGATTCGTTTATCTGCAGATAACAAGTTCTTATATGTTTCTAACCGTGGTCACAATTCAATCACTGTTTTTGCTGTTTCTGAAGATGGTCAAACACTTACTGAAATTCAAAACATCTCTACTGAAGGTGATTTCCCACGTGATTTCAACTTCAATGCTGATGAAACATACGTTATTGTTGGTCACCAATTCCAAGCGCAAATTTCATTATTCAAACGTGATGCAGCATCTGGTTTATTAACATATGCCGATAACATTGCTGTAAACGAAATTGTTTGTGTAACACCAGCTTAATTTAACTCATAAAAACATTGTAAAAAATATAAGCAAGTCCAAGAAATGGGCTTGCTAATTTTTTACAATAAAACGCCTAAAAGATTGCTAAAATCAAGACCTCAAAGATAAAATGAAATAAACAAAAGAAATAGAGAAAGACAGGTATACCAATATGTATCATTTAGTCGCGCAAGATATTGACGAAAAATTACGTTACAAATTACTTTCAGGTTCAGTAGTACCTCGGCCTGTAGGTTGGATTACAACACAAAATACTGAAAATGACATTATTAATTTAGCCCCCTTTTCATTTACGAGCGGTGCGGGTCAAAAAATGCCATTATTATCCATCGCAATTTTACGAAAAGAAGACTATTCAATAAAAGATTCGGCACGCAATTTATTGGATGTTCCTGAAGCAGTGATGAATGTTGTGAGTAAATCACAAATCAAGGAAATGAATGCGACTGCTGCCCTTGTTGGACCAGATGTAAGTGAAATCGAATTGGCAGGCATTGAAACCATTGATAGTCATACTGTATCCGTACCAGGGGTAAAAGATTCATTAATACGATTAGAAATGAAGGTTTACCAATATATCCCTATCAAAGATCATGAAAATCGAATCATCACAGATATGTTTATCTTTGAAGTGACCGATTATCATTTAGATGAAAGTATCTATGATGAGGATAAAGGTTATATCAAATATGAAAACTTGGAACCAGTTGCCCGTCTTGCAGGTAATCTATTTACCGATATCGGGGTCCCTTATGTATTGAAACGCCCACTATAAATACAAAAAAATAGCGTCCTAGACATCTTTAATGTCTGGGACGCTATTTTTATATAGTTGGAAAGTAGCTTATTTTGAACGAATAAATGTACGACCTAATGCTTTAGGACCTTGAGCTTTACCGATAAATACTACTAAAACAATAATTGTTAAAATGTAAGGAGCGACATCCAGGTATACTGAAGGGATATCTTTGATAACTGGAATATAGTTGGCTGTTACAGAAAGGCTTTGCGCAAATCCGAAGAAGATTGCAGCCCCCATAGCGCCGATTGGATGCCATTTACCAAATACCATAGCCGCCATAGCCATGAAACCTTGACCGGCTACAGTAACAAGTGAGAATTCATTTTGTACAGCTTGCGCTTGAACTGCCCCACCAATACCACCTAAGAAACCTGAAATTAACACACCAGCATATTTCATTGCGTAAACATTGATACCTAATGTTTCAGATGCTTCCGGATGCTCACCTACTGAACGTAAACGTAAACCAAATCTTGTTTTGAATAAAACAAACCAAGCGATGATTGCAACGATAACACCTAAGTAGGCAGGACCAGAAGTATTTTCAAAGAAAATTGGGCCGATGATTGGAATATTGTTTAATCCTAAAATGTTATAAGTAACGAATGGTCGTGCTAATGGACCAGTTTGTGCAGCACCATAAATAGCACGAACTAGGAATACAGCCAAACCAGGTGCTGCCAAGTTCAATACAGTACCAGAAATTGTTTGGTCAGCTCGGAAGTTAATTGAAGATACCGCATGGATTGATGAATAAATCAAACCAATGATACCACCAATGATTAAGCCAATCCAAGGTGTCATACCACCAAAAGTACCCGCCATACTAATATTAAAGATTGCGGATGCAAATGCACCCATAACCATAATACCTTCCAAACCAATATTAACTACACCAGATCGTTCAGAAAAAGTACCACCAATAGCAGTAAAAATCAGAGGTGCGGAATACATTAACGTTGAAGAAACGATTAATTGTAATGTCGTTAGTAAATCCATTATTTATCCCCTCCTGCTTGTTTAGTTTTTCTGTTTTTGATTTTATCTAAACCATATCTGATGATGTAAGATGATCCGATGAAGAAGATAATAGCGGCAGTAATAACTGATGCTAATTCATCTGGTACACCAGCACGTGTTGGCATAAATGATGCCCCAATGTTTAGTAAACCAAATAATAGAGATGCAAGGAATGTACCAACTGGCGTACCCATACCTAATAGACCAACGGCAATACCGTTAAATCCTTCTGAAGGTAGAGAGTTCAGTGTATATAAGTTACCAAATGTACCGATACCATGGATTACACCAGCAAGACCGGCTAATGCACCAGATAAGAAGATTGCTAAAACAATGTTCTTTTCAGCATTGATACCTGCATATACTGCAGCATCCTTGTTTAAACCAACTGATCGTAATTCAAAACCAGTTGTCGTATTTTTCATCACGAATCCATATAGAATTACCATAGCAATGGCAATGAAAATACCAATATTAATACGAGAGCCACCTGTAAGTGTCGTTAACCATGCAATAGCAAGGCTAGCATTTTCACCAACTTTTTCGGTTTGGTTACCCGTTCCTAAAACTTCACGGATTAAGTAGTTTGTTGTATATAACATGATGTAGTTCAACATGATTGTGACAACAACTTCATTCGTACCAAGGTAAGCCCGTAATACACCAGCGATTGATGCATATAATGCACCTGCTAAAGTACCAAGAATTAAAATTAATGGCACCATGATAATACGTGGAATATCAGGGAACGCTAAACCAATCGCTACAGATGTTAACCAACCAGCAACTAATTGACCAGAAAGACCAATATTGAAGAAGCCAGATTGATAAGCAATATTAAACGCTAAACCGGTTAAGGTTAATACAGTTGCTTGACGTAATACTTCACCAATGAAGTATGGGTTTGATACAACTGGTACGATCATTGCGTTGTAGGCTGTGATTGGATTATAGCCAAAGAATAACATGATGATGGCACCTAGAAGGAAACCACACAAAATAGAAATAATAGGTACACTGATTTTGTCGATAAAACGACTAGATTTAGATTGATTCAACAGGTTCTCCTCCTTCAATAGTCATATCATGCTCAGAACGCACTTGGCTTTGAAGACGAGCTTCTTCCAGTGGTACGCCCGCCATTAATAAACCTAATTCAGATTCATTTGTTTCATTTGCGTTCACAATGGCAATAATTTGCCCTTCATGCATTACAGCAATACGGTCAGAAACGCCCATGATTTCATCTAACTCAAAGCTCATCAATAGAACAGCTTTACCAGCATCACGATGTTGGATTAAGCGGTCATGCACAAATTCAATTGCACCTACATCTAAACCACGTGTTGGTTGTGCAGCAATTAATAGATCAGGATTTCGGTCTAATTCACGCGCAATGATTACTTTCTGTTGGTTACCACCAGATAAGTCACCTGCTAAAGCAAATTCACTCGTCGTACGCACATCAAATTCTTCAATTAATGTACGTGCATGTTCTTGAATAAATTTGTGGTTTAATAAACCACGATTTGAAAATGGTTTATGGTAGTAAGATTGCATTGCCATATTTTCAGCAATACTTAATGGTAAGAATAAACCATGTTTTTGACGGTCTTCTGGAATATGACCTAAACCAGCTTCAGTGATTTTACGAGGTTTTTTATTTGTTACATCTTTACCGCTTAATTGAACACGACCTGATTCAATTTTACGTAAACCTGAAATAGCTTGGATTAATTCTGATTGACCATTCCCATCAATACCAGCAATACCAAGAATTTCACCGCCGCGAACGTTGAAATTTACTTTTTTCACAGCATCTAAGCCACGAGATTCTTTAACAACTAAATCTTCAACTTCTAAAACAACCTCTTTCAATTGAGGTGCTTGTTTGTTCACTTGGAAGTTTACGTGACGGCCAACCATCATGTCAGCAAGTTCTTGTTTACTTACATCAGCAACATTTACAGTACCAATTGTTTGTCCACGACGAATAACCGTACAGCGGTCTGCAACAGTAGTGATTTCGTCCAATTTATGGGTAATCAAAATAATTGATTTACCTTCAAGTGTCATAGCTTTCATGATTTGCATTAATTCATCAATTTCTTGAGGGGTTAAAACCGCTGTTGGCTCATCAAAGATTAAAATATCTGCACCACGATACAGTGCTTTGATAATTTCTACCCTTTGTTGTTGACCTACAGAAATATCTTGTACATATGCATCAGGATTCACAGCTAGATGATATTTTTCAGATAATTCTTTAATTTGTTCATTGGCTGCCGCAGAGTCAATATAGCCAAATTTAGTTGTTTCTTTACCCAAAGTGATATTTTCTGCCACTGTAAAATTATCAATCAACATAAAATGTTGATGAACCATTCCAATACCTAATTTATTCGCTACTTCAGGTGAAGAAATAGATTCAACTTGACCATTTACCAAGATTTCACCAGAAGTTGGTGATAATAATCCAGATAAAATGTTCATTAAAGTAGATTTACCAGCACCATTTTCACCTAAAAGTGCGTGGATCTCTCCTTTTTTCAAATTAAGATTGATATTGTCATTTGCTTTGTAAGTACCGAAAATCTTTGTGATATCGTGCATCTCAATGACATTTTCCGTATGCATAAGTCTAACCTCTCATTTCTAGATTTCACAGAAAAGCGTCAGCCCATTACGACTGACGCAACTTTCCATTCAATTGTGTATTCTATTATTCTGACAATGTTTCAGGAACAGTGATTTCACCGTCGATAATTTGTTGTTTAGCTTCTTCAACTTTGGCAATAGTTTCTTCAGATAAGTTACCTTCAGTTAAATCAACTGTACCTTCCGCTAAACCATATTCTACCAATTCTCCGCCTGGGAATCCATCACTAATTGTTTGATTTGAAATTGCTTGGATTGCAGAACCAGTATCTTTAATTGTTGAAGTTAAAGTGAAGTTACCACCTGACCATTCACCTTCTTCGCTTTGGTCACGGTCAACACCGATAACCCAAAGTTTTTCGTCTGGAGTTGCTTCTAAACGGTTACGTGCTTCTGTGAAGACACCGTTACCTGATGCACCAGCAGCTGCGTAGATTACGTCAACGCCACTTGTGTACATTGCGTTAGCAATTTGTTGACCAGTTGCTGCATCACCGAATGATTCAACGTATTGTGCGTCTACTTCGATTGAGTCATCAATTGAAGCTACACCAGCTTTGAAACCAGCTTCGAAACGTTCGATTGTAGGAGTTTGCATACCACCAACGAAACCAACTTTACCAGTTGTAGAGTTTTCAGCAGCAGCGATACCAGCTAAGAATGCTGCTTCTTGATCTTTAAATGTCATTGAAACAACGTTGTCGCCTTCAACTTCACCATCGATAATCGCAAAGTTTTGTTCTGGGTTAGCAGGTGCTACTTCAGCGATAGTGTCTACTAACATGAAGCCCATACCAAAGATAATGTCATAACCATCTGCGATAGCAGTGTTAAAGTTTGGTACGAAGTCAGCTGAATCATCTGATTGGTAGTATTGAACTTTGTTACCAGTTTCTTCAGACCAAGCTTGCATACCTTCCCAAGCTGATTGGTTGAATGAACGGTCGTCAACGCCACCTTCGTCAGTAATCATTGCAATTGCGTATTCACCAGTAGCTGATGAAGTAGATTCTGAACCGCTAGCAGCAGAAGAAGTTTCTGAAGCAGTGCTAGATGAACCTGCATCTTGACCTTGGCAAGCAGCTAATGCGAATACAGAAGCACCTAATAAAGCAATTGTTTTAAATTTTGATGACATGAATTTTTCCTCCCGAATGCGAATGTTAGTTTGTAATTTTAATGTTATTGTTCGCTTATTACATTGATAATATTACTCGATTCTCTCAGAATTGTAAAGACATATTTACAAAAAATGTTCGTATTTTTTTAATATTTGATGGTTTTCGCTTATTTCAAGCCTATTTTCAGGAAAAATCACGAACAATATTGGTATTTTTTATGAAAATGGCTTAAATTTCTTTCAAAAAATTTCCCCCTATCAATAAATATAGGAGGAAATTTACATTTATTTAATTATTTATAGATACTGAACCAACCACTTCGGTATGGTTAACTTGACCAGAAGCAGTTAATGAAAGAATTGATGAGCCTTCTAAGTTAGTAAATACGACTACGATAGATTTTCCTTTACCAGCAGCTTCTAATTGCGCTAAATCAACGACAGCAATTAAAGAACCTTCTTCGACGCGATCACCTTCAGCAATTTTCACTTCGAAAGGTGCCCCATCTAACTCAACTGTATCAATACCCATGTGAACTAAAACTTCAACATCTTCATCAGTTTTAATATAGATGGCATGTTTAGTTGGGAAAATACTCATTACTGTACCAGCAACTGGTGCAAATACTTCAGTAGATACAGGTTCAATGGCATAGCCGTCACCCATCATTTTTTGAGAAAATACAGGATCGTCTACCTGATCAATAGTTTTGAATTCACCTGTGGCAGGAGCAAATAAGACTTCACTTGAAGTTGCATTTTGCTGAGCTGTCTGTTTGCTTTTATCTTTCTTGAAAAAATTAAACATAATTTTTTTGGCTCCTTATCGATTTCTTTATCTTTAACTATGGATAAATCATAACATAATCACAAAAATAATGGAATGAAATCCCTTAATACGTTAAATGAATAGAAAATTTAAAAGTCTTCTTAAATTTTCTATGTTTTTTTGTTTTATTAACGTCTTTCATTTATACTTAATTGGTAATTATTTATTTAATGAAGGGATATTGATATATGTTAGATACATTAAAAGTCATTTTATTCGGGATTGTTGAGGGTATCACCGAATGGTTACCTATTTCATCTACCGGACATATGATCTTATTAGAAGAATTTATTACTTTAGATGTTCGTCAAGAATTCTGGGATATATTTCTTGTAGTAATCCAATTAGGAGCGATTCTAGCGGTTGTGTGGTTGAATTTCAGCCAATTAAACCCAATCGCACCGAGTAAATCTAAGGAAGAAAAAACAGAAACTTGGATGACATGGGTTAAAGTAATTGTTGGATGCTTACCTGCAGCTGTTTTAGGTTTATTACTTGATGATTGGATGGAAGCGAACTTGATGAACTGGTTTGTTGTTTCAATTATGTTAATCCTTTATGGTATTTGGTTCATTTGGATTGAAAACCGTCATCAAAACGTACAACCTCGTATTAATAGCATGGCTGAAATGTCTTATATTGATGCATTAAAAATCGGTATGTTCCAAGTTTTATCATTAGTACCCGGTACGTCTAGATCAGGTTCAACTATTTTAGGTGCAACGATTGTAGGTACATCTCGTCCCCTAGCAGCAAACTTCTCATTCTTTATGTCTATTCCGATTATGTTTGGTGCATCCGCATTAAAACTAGTCAAAGCTTTCTTAGACGGCTTCCAGTTCACAGCTAGTGAAGTTTGGTTGTTACTGGTAGGTATGGTTGTTGCCTTTGTCGTTTCAGTGCTTACAATTAAATTGTTCTTGAAATACATTAAAACAAATGACTTCAAGGTATTCGGTTGGTACCGTATTGGTTTAGGTATCATTGTAATTTTGTATTTCTTACTATTCTAATTCTATAATATGTATGTGAAAAAGACATACATAATAAAAAGCATCAAGGATATGTATCCTTGATGCTTTTCTTTTGCGCTTAATTATTAAAAAATTCATTGTAGATAGCACGAACGGCATCATTTTCACGTTCTTCAATAATACCAAACATGACTGAAATTTCTGATGAACCTTGGTTAATCATTTCCAAGTTGATGCCAGCTTCAGATAAGGCTTTGGTTGCACGCGCTGTGTTCCCAATATTTTCAATCATGCCTTCCCCTACAATCATTAGTAAACTGATATTATCACGTTTTTCGATTGCATCCGCCGCTGTTTCAGCTTTGATTTCGATAACCATTTCTTCAAATTCAGTTTTTGATAAAGAATCTTCTTTGAAAATAACATCTATATCATCAATGCCAGATACGATATGCTCAAAAGAAACGTTATATTTTTCCAACACTGATAATACACGACGAACAAAACCAACTTCACGGTTCATCATATATTTTTGAATATACACACTAGCAAAACCACTTGTAGAAGCGATACCAGAAATTGGTAAATGGTTCTTTGGACGAGTACGTGTAATCAAAGTACCTGGTGCTTGTGGTTCATTTGTATTTTTGATTGCTACTGGAATGTTTGCGATAAACGCTGGTTGTAAAGCTTCATCATGGAATACAGAGAATCCAGCATATGAAAGTTCACGCATTTCAGAATATGTTAATTGTTCGATTGGAACAGGATTTGAAACTACACCTGGATTAGCTACATATATAGAAGAAACATCTGTAAAGTTCTCATACATATCTGCTTTTACCCCATTAGCTACTATGGCACCGGTAATATCCGAACCACCACGTGAAAATGTAACTAGTTTACCAGTTTTGGTGTAACCAAAGAAACCTGGAATTACGACAACACTCTCTTGTTTACGTAGTTTATATAAGTTTTGATAAGATTCCGGCAATACACGCGCATGGCCTGGATTATCTGATAAATATAATCCTGCATCTTGAGGGTTCATATATACAGCATCTAATCCTTGTTCAGAAAAATATGCAGCAATTAATTGTGCATTTGCATCTTCACCAAAAGCTTTCACAGCATCAGTAAAATAAGCAGTATTTTCATATGTATCATCAGTAATTGTTCTATTTAATTGTTTAGATAATTTTTCTACAATGGCTAAATCCATATTTAAGCCTTCTGCAGTATCTCTGAAGCGATCAATAATCTTGTTAAAAGTAGCTGACGCATTATCACTATCACGCAAAGTTTCCGCAGCTAAGTCGATTAATAAATCAGTTACCTTAATATCAGACTTATCACGTTTCCCGGGTGCGGATACAATCACAAATTTTCTACTCGTATCCTCTAGGACAATGTTTTTTACTTTTTCCAACTGTTCAGCAGATGCTACTGAAGATCCACCAAATTTGATTACTTTCATCTTTTCATCTCATTCCAATCCAATTTTAATCTAACTAATCGTTAGCTTATCATAAATATAGGTCTTACTTCAATAGAAAAAATGCCGTAACACCCTGATAGTGTTACGACATGGGTAAAAATTATGTTAACTGCACTTGATTAATGTACTAATCCTTCATACAATGCGATATATTCCTTAGCAGGTTCTGTCCAAGAAAAATCAGTAGCCATTGCCTGTTGGATCAATTGATACCATGCATCTGGATTTTGTTCATATACATCAAGCGCATAATGAATGGTTTGTAAGAAAGTATCACCATTGAAAATGTTAAAGCTGAAGCCATTACCTTCACCAGTATATTGATTATATGGCTGTACGGTATCAGACAAGCCGCCTGTTTCATGAACGATTGGCAACGTACCGTAACGCATTGAAATCATTTGGGAAAGACCACATGGCTCAAAAGCGCTTGGCATTAAGAATAAATCAGCACTTGCATAGATTTGTTGCGCTAATTCGACATCAAAATCGATATACGCACAGAATTGACCGCCGTATTTCCATTCAAAATATCGGAAAGAATTTTCAAATTGCGCTTCACCTGTTCCAAGTACGACTACTTGAACATTCCGACTATTCAATAATTCTTCTGCTTTTTCTTGAAGGAGTTGCATCCCTTTTTGATCAGTTAAGCGTGTTACAACACCAAGTAAAGCAACATCAGGATCAACTTTCAAGCCTATCCGTTCTTGTAGTGCCATTTTATTGGCTTTTTTCGCTTCAATTACATTAGAAGCGTCATAGTTGGCTGTAATAGCTGGATCAGTTGCCGGGTTGTTTTGGTCATAATCAATCCCATTTATAATACCTGACAATTTCCAATTATTGTATCGTAACTCACCATCTAATTTTTCACCAAATGCAGGTGTTTGGATTTCTCGAGCATAATTTGGACTAACTGTGGTTACTCGGTCAGAGAAATTAATCCCACCTTTAAGGTAATTCACTTGTCCCTCTTTCTCTACCCCATTTTCATGGTATAAAGACATGGTGGTCTTGAAAATATGGTTTAGAGAATCTGGACTTTGCCAACCTTGGAACCGAATATTGTGAATTGTTAAGACTTTACGGATATTCTTATACGCTTCAACCCAGTGATAACGGTCAACTAATAAAGCTGGAATCATGGCTGCTTGCCAGTCATTCACATGTATAATATCCGGAATAAAGTCGATTTTTTCCATCATTTCGATAACAGCTATATCAAAGAAACCAAAACGTTCTCCATCATCCCCTTGTCCGTATAATTGATCACGGTCAAAGTAGGCTAGGTTATCAACGAAATAATATTGAACATTATCTAATACTAAAGTTTTGATACCGACATAAGCAGTTTTATAACCTAATTCTACGCGGAAACTTGTAACATCAGTTAATTGTTCTTCAAATTTCTGAGGCATTTGCGTGTAATAGGGTAATACTACACGAATGTCGATACCTTGTTTACGTAATTCTTTCGGCAAAGCATAGGCTACATCACCTAGCCCACCTGTTTTGAAGAATGGCGCACCCTCAGCGGCTACAAATAATACTTTCATTTCATCATCCTTCCATGCTGCAAGTATTGTTGTTTAACAAAGATATTAACGAGCAGCTTTAAATTTATATGTTGCATTTTGGTAAGTATCATCTGATGCAGCAATATATGAACCTTTAGGAATAACAATTGGTTCATCTTGCGTACCGATGATTACAGCACCTGGTTCAACTTCAACTGATTTATCTAAGATAGCGTATTGAACAGTTGCACCTTTACCAATTTTAGCACCTTGATAAATAATTGCGTGGTCAACTTTTGCATTTGGACCAACTTCAACATTACGGAAGATGTGAGATTGTGAAACTTCACCATAGATTTGGCAACCAGTACCAATTTGTGCATTGATTACGTCAGCATGGTCACCATAATATGTTGGTGATCCATTATGTGCTTTAGTAATAATTGGTTGTTCGTCTTGGAATAATTGAGTGAAGTACTCACCATTAAGCATTTGCATACTTACATCGTAGTAAGATTTGATTGAATCCACATTACCAACGTAACCTTCGTATTTATAACCTTCGGCACGGTAGTCTCCCATGTATTCAACAATCACTTCATCCAATTCTTTGTAAAAATTATCATTTTCCGCTTTTTCAATCATTTCTAATAATTTTTCAGTGCGGATTAAAGTCATATTCAAATCATAATTTACAGTTGATTGATTAATTGGTGTAACACCTTCTTTGGTAATTCGGTCTACACAACCATCCTCAGCAAAGTGAATAATCGATTCATTTGGATGATATTCAATTAATTCACGTGGCACTTCTGCATATACACGTGTTAAATCTGATTCACAACGGTCCATTTGGTTCATCACTTCATCTAGATGAACATTGGCAACAATTTTCGCACCAGAAACAAATACGTATTGTGCATTAGAACGTTCAATGAATAAACGGTGATCATCATAGAAAGGCCCCTTGCGACTTGCAGCTTCGTAAAGCGCACGTTTGTGGTTCATTTGAGAAAATGTAAAAATACCACCAGTATAAGAGTCAAAGTTCCATGCCTTACCAGAACGAATATGGTCATATACAGAACGACCTGTTTCAGCCATAAATAAGGCTGCTGTGCGGATACCAGCATTCGCTAATGATGAAAGATAAAAGTCAAGAATACGGTAACGACACGCAAATGGTAAGTTGGCGATTGGACGATTTTCAGTTAATGGCATTAAAGCTTCTGGCGATTCATCTAAGTTTAAAATTGCTGTAACTTTGTTTTGAAACATCTTAATTACCCCCTACAACTTCTTCATAACCAATTACTGCGATTTCATCTGGTGTACCAATAACTTCAGAACCATCAGCAATCACAGCACCTTCACCTAGGATTGCATATTCAATTCGAACATTTTCCCCGATACTAGTACCCTTCATCACAATAGAATTTGAGATACTAGAATTCTTACCTACAAGAACATCAGGTGATAAGATAGAATCTTTAATATTGCCTCGAATAATGCAACCATCGCAAATCATTGAGTTTGCTACTTCAGATTCTGGTGTTAAGAATTGTGGTGTTGTAATAAAGTTTCTTGAGAAAATTGGCCAAGATTTATCACGCAAGTTCAATGGATGCGTTTGGTCTAAAATTTCCATATTTGCTTCCCACAATGAATCGATTGTACCAACGTCTTTCCAATAACCATCAAAAGCGTAAGCATAAATTTTTTCATTGTTTTCTAAGTATGCAGGGATAACATTTTGACCGAAATCTTCCATACCTTCAGGGTCGCTTGTTAAATATTCGCGTAATTTAGCCCATGTGAAAATGTAAATCCCCATTGAAGCTAAATCACTCTTTGGATTTTCAGGTTTTTCCTCAAATTCAACAATGCGTCCTTCAGCATCTGTATTCATAATACCGAAGCGTGAAGCTTCTTTAATTGGTACAGGTTTAACGGCAACAGTGCAATCAGCACCATTTGCTTTATGTTCAGCTAACATTGGTGAATAATCCATTTTATAAATATGGTCACCTGATAGAATTAACACATACTCAGGGTTTTTGCTATCAATAAAAGAAACGTTTTGATAAATAGCATTGGCAGTACCATTGAACCATTTTTCACCATCACTAGATGAATATGGTTGCAACACGAATGCGCCCCCATCACTAGTATCTAAATCCCATGAATCACCATTACCAATATGATCATTTAAAATCATTGGTTCGTATTGGGTCATCACACCAACGGTTGAAATGCCTGAATTTGTACAATTGCTCATTGTAAAATCGATAATACGGTATTTCCCTCCAAAGGGAACAGCGGGTTTTGCAATATTTTGTGTTAATTTACCTAGACGAGTACCCTTACCACCGGCAAGAATCATTGCAATCATTTCATTATTTAACATAATCGTGGAGTTAAACTCCTTCCCCCTTTACAAAATGACAGAGACTATCAACAAATTGATTTGAATTTAGAATTGTTTTCCCAAAAACCAGTAACCAACTCCTTTAATGCATTGGTAATTATTTATGCTTCTTAGTAACCTGAACCTTATCTGGTTCTAATACAATTGCGGCCAACGAAGGTAAGGTAATTTCAATAGAATATGGTTGGTATTTATGAGGCACATCCACTGTTTCAAAAATCAATGTTTGTGTTTCCCAATTACCACCAAATTCTTTCATTTCACTATTAAAAATGACTTTATAGCTTCCACTAAAAGGAACACCAATTCGGTATTTTTGTCGTTCCACTGGCGTAAAATTAAATGCACATACGGCTACATCACCAGTTTTTTTCCCTTTTCTAATAAAGGATAAAGTCGTTTCGATTTCATCATCTGCTTCTACAATATCAATACCTTTTTTATCCGTATCCAATTCATGCAGGGCTGATTTATCTTTGTATAGCTGGTTTAAAGTTGCTATATAATGTTGAAATTCTGAATTATACGGTCTATTTAATGAATCCCATTCTAATTGATCATAGAATCGCCATTCCAAGAATTGACCTATCTCATTACCCATAAACGATAATTTCTTACCTGGGTACAACAAATGGTAGCCTTCTAATACTCGTAAGTTAGCAAATTGTTCATATCGATTTGGATTAGGCATCTTCCCTAATAAAGAATCTTTTCCATGAACTACTTCATCGTGCGAAAATGGTAAAATGAAATTTTCATCATGCATGTACATAAAAGTGAAGTTGACCAATTTATAGTTATGCTTACGTCCGATTGGATCAATTCCAAAGAATTTTAAGGTATCATTCATCCACCCCATATTCCATTTGAAGTTAAATCCAAGTCCACCTAAACTGGTAGGTTTGGTAACACCGTCCCAAGCAGTTGACTCTTCAGCTATCATTAAATATGAAGGATCTCGTAAAAAGATTTCGTTATTTAATTTTCGCAAGAACTCAACACCTTCGAGATTGACATTGTTACCATATTTATTTGGTGTCCAAGGGCCAATATCGTAATCCAGATAAAGCATATTGGATACAGCATCTACGCGAATGCCGTCAAAATGGAAACTCTCCAACCAGAAAATGGCGCTAGAAATTAAGAAGGATTGAACTTGTTTTCTACCTAGGTCAAAATTCTTTGTACCCCAACGATTGTTTACTGCACGGTTAGGGTCTTGGAATTCATAAGTTGGCGTCCCGTCAAAATTCGCTAAGGCATCATCATTCACAATAAAGTGTCCCGGTACCCAGTCAACTAAAACACCAATTCCAGCATGATGACATGCATTTACAAAAGACATTAAAGGTCCAAAATCATGGCCAAAACGCCCGGCAATTGAAAAGTATCCACTAATTTGATAGCCCCATGAGGCTTCTAATGGATGGTCCATCAATGGCATAAATTCTATATGTGTGTAGCCCATTTTTAATACATATGGGATTAGCTCACGTTCTAAGTCAGCAAATGAATATGATGTCCCATCAGCGTGTTTGCGCCAAGACGACATATGAAGTTCATAAATGTTTATGGGTTCTGCAAATACATTAGTTTGCTTTCTTTTAGTCAACCATTGCTTATCTGTCCATTCAAATGTAGGCATGTTTTGAATAACTGAAGCGTTTTTTGGGGCAACTTCGCCAGCAAAGGCAAAGGGATCTTGCTTTTCTTTTTTCACCCCATGTTGATCTTCAATAACAAATTTATACAAAGCCCATTCTTTTACATTCGGGATGAATATGGACCATCCACCAGTATCAGCGATTTTATTTAAAGCAACTTCTTGCCAATCATTAAAGCTACCTTCGACGTATACTTGTTTCGCATTTGGCGCCCATACCGTAAAACGATAGCCTACCTGATTGGATTCAATACTTGCTTTTGCACCCATAAATTTGAAGGCTTCATAATGATTACCAATATTGAAATAATACATTTCATCAAGTAATCTTTGGATTATTTTATGTTCAGCCTCTTTTATTTCATTCTTCATGTTACTCACCTCTAACTTCATCATTTGCTGGAAAATAGTGTTTACTATTATTGAAACAATCCTTGTAAAACATTTCCAGCTACTGGTGTCTTAAAGGATAAATCTAACATGGCTAACATTGTTGGACCTTCATCAACTAAACGACCCTCTTCTATTACAGCTCCAGCAGCAATTTTAGGGCCTTTTGCCATAAACATTGTGGTATAGTTTTCTCGTTCAGGATCGTATCCATGGCTAGCTTTTAACAACTTAACACCTGGTATATTTTTATTTGTTGCTTCCATAATAGGTCTTTCAATATCACTTTCAAAGTAATAACCTGCTTTTGCTTCAATTAAAGCAAAACAATTTGGATCTGCGCCTTTAGCAGTAGCCTCTTCTTGGTCATAAATGACATCTATATACTGTGCTAATGGTTTCAATACGTTTTTCAAATCTTCTATTGTAAAATTACTGTCTTCGTTTTTATAAATGTAAGTTGACCCGTCAGCACCCTTTGCATAAATATCGTAATGAATGATTTTGTTATCATCATTGACCTTAATTAGCCCAGCTTTTTTAAATAAATGATTTGGTCTGATTACTGATCCAGTGTCGATTTGGTAATGATCACCTAAAAGGACGATATGTGCATCTTGATAAGCCGGTGTATCTTCAATTGCTGCGAAAATTTGACCTAAATGGTTATCCATTCGGTCAATTGCAGCTTTTGCTTCGGGCGATTTAACCCCATAACCATGTCGTGTTGAATCTAAATCAACTAAATGTATCGCCATCACATCAGGCTGCTCTTGTTTAATGGTATCTACCGTGATAGCTGTCACAAAATCGTCTAATTCAGGTTGCTTTATGCCATTACGCAAATGTCCAAATTTGCTATTTTTTTGAATTAAATATTTAGGACTTGATGCTAGTAAGGATACAGCCACTTGTGAATGCCATTTTCTGTTCGCAAAAATCTCAGCAATATTATAATCGATAGATTTACTTTTACCCGTTACCGGCCATAAAATGGTCGAAACAGACAAACCATTTTCTTTTGCAATATCAAAAATGGTAGGTGTTTTAATGTATTTTGCATACCAATACCAATCTGGAGAAATACGGTCAGGTTGGATAAAAGTATTATTAATGATGCCATGATCTTTAGGATATTGACCTGTAATGATAGAGGTATGACACATATAAGTTAAAGATGGGTAAACAGATCTTACTTTTTCAACTAAAGCCGCTTCTTCCTTAAATTTTTTAAAATTAGGTAGCGTTAATGCATAGTTTAAATCTTCCGTACCGAATGCATCTAAACTAATAATGACTAATTTCTTCTGTGACATTTCCAGGTCCATCCTCCATTTTTTTACTTTTATGATATATTCTATTTTACCTTATATTAACTTAAATTACATGAAAAAGCTTTCATTTTTTTAAAAATAAAAAAAAGCGAGGACAAAAATGTCCTCGCTTTCTTCAAGACTAGGGTCGCAGCCGTTCACATCAGCTTTTGACCAAGTACCCACTTCCCGTGGTGGCTTTCGCCTGTACCCTCTTTAACTACATGCACAGACTTACATATGCTGTGCGTTTCGCCTCATCGCATGAAGTAATTATAGCATGTAAAACTTAAGAAAACAATCTTTTTGTCAAATAAAAACGTATTACAAAAATTAGGTTGAATACAAGATTATTTAGCGCGAATGACTTCGATTTTATACCCATCAGGATCAACTACAAAGAAGTATCTTGGGTTAGTATCACCAGGTAATTGTTTTAATTCTGTAACATTAAAACCTTGCTCTTTTTGGCTAGCATGCACTGCTTCTAAATCCTCTACTGCGATTGCAATATGTCCATAGCCATCTCCAAGGTCATAACCTTCAGAATCATAATTGTAAGTTAATTCTAATTCATAGTCATCTCCTGGCAAACTTAAATAAGCCAAAGTAAATTTGCTTTCTGGGTAATCCTTTTCACGAGCTACTTCAAAACCAAATGCTTTTTGATAGAAATCCTTTGATGCTACTAAGTCTTTCACACGGTAGCAAGTATGTGCCATTTTCATATGTACACGCTCCATTTCTTCTATTGATATAAGTTAACTATATCTTATCAAAGTTTGGAGAAAAGGTTAACCTTAATCTGATTTTTTATTTTAAAAAATTCAAATCATTTTAGATATGGTCTTTGCTAGTAAAGTGTGATTGCATATATTGAAATCCTACTTTGATAAATTTGCGTAATACATCTTGGTCGATGTCTTGTAATTTATTTACATATACACAGGATACACCTGCTTTATATTTGCCTATTTGGTCTAAATATACTTGTGATTCTTCTTGATCATATTTTAAGTATAATGAAAATCGTGCTTTTTGAATGGAAAATCCAGTAATAGGCCAAACGCCTTCAATACCTGAAGATGTTGTGTATTCATATGCCCCAAATCCGATAATACTATTACCCCACATAACAGGTTCCACACCAGTTTCTTCAGTAAAAATGTCTAGTAAAGTTAACCCATCAGCTTGTTTGTTTTTCGAAACATCTAAGGAGAGAATATAGTCTTTAGGATTTTGATCAGTTGGTAATGTTTTTTGTTGGTATGTCATGATGTTTCTCCTTAAATTTATCTATATTTTTATACTGGAATAATTATCTCTTCTGTAAATTATGTTATCATGGAATGAAAAGAAGTACATCTAATAAAAGATTATGAGAAAGATTTTCAATGATAAGGAGTAGCTATGCAGAAAACATGTCCAAATTGCCATGCAAGTATTGCAGAAAATAGTAATATTTGTCCATTTTGTCAATT
This sequence comes from Aerococcus agrisoli, assembly GCF_003797145.1. Taxonomy (GTDB): domain Bacteria; phylum Bacillota; class Bacilli; order Lactobacillales; family Aerococcaceae; genus Aerococcus; species Aerococcus agrisoli. Next base: position 23,822 of record NZ_RKMG01000022.1, read on the forward strand.
TTCATTTGATATTGATGAAGATTTTGCTGACACAATTGAAATTCCTGTTATAAACAATAAAACGATAGATAGAGATGATAACGTGAAAATTTATAAAGAAGAAAATACATTTGAAGAAGATTTAAATGAAAACACCGAAGATTTCGATAAAACTGTGATTCGTCCAACGAGTCAAGAACCACAAGAAGAAAAAACAAAAAATGGTCGCTTTTCATTTGGAAAGAATAAGAAAGCTAAGTCTGATTCAGATTTCGATGGTCCAAGTCGTCGTAACGCAAATGCTAATCAAAACTTCCTAAGTGGTTATTTTAACTATTTAGTATCCTATTTAAAACATCCATTACAAAAACCAGATTTTAATCTAGTAAATAATCGTTCAAATTATGGTATTACTTCCCTACTGGTGTTAGCAGTAGGGAATGCAATCTCTTTCACATTTTTAGCAAATTATTTTGTGACACATTACGAGTGGTTTGCTGATTTGTCAGTGTTACCAAACTTAGATTTTAATTTTGTAGCTTGGCGATTTGGTCTAAAAACATTTGTCTTCTTACTGATTTCTCTTTGGATATTACCTATTCTTTCTCATTTTATCCGTGAAAAATTAACTAAAGAAAAAATCCCGAATAGTGCTTGGTTAGATCATTATTATGGCATGAATAGTTTTACTGTGGTAATTGCTTTTATCTGTTTCTTAATTTCTTTACTTGCACCGCTAATCTTTACGATTATCGTTTTACTAATTGTTTTATTACAAATTGCCCTATTACTAATCACCCTAACAATGGCTTTAATGCAAGGTAAAGTTACGAATCAATCGAAATTATTCTATAGTATACTTGCTAGTTTAACTGTATTTTTTGTACTAGAAATATTCTTAGTAGGTTTGGTATACTAATTTTATTGAAATTTCTAATGTTTAGGTTTAGGCAATGTTCTAAACCTAAGTTGCGGCTATGGCGGAATGGCAGACGCGCTGCCTTGAGGGGGCAGTGAGAGAAATCTCGTGCAAGTTCAACTCTTGTTAGCCGCATATTTTATTAAAAGAAAAACCGAAGACAGAAGTCTTCGGTTTTTCTTTTATGATTATAAATCTACAACGTCATAGCCAGCTTCGCTAAGTACAACTTTCGCTTGCTCACCTTGACCACCATGTACTTGAATTGTGATTTCAATACCATCCGTATCATTTACGAAAATATGTGAAACTGAGATACCAGCATCTGCTAATACTTTTGTTAATTCAGAAATCACACCGATACGGTCTTCTGAAATTTTTACAACAAAGCGAGATTCTGAGTCACCAGCTAAATAACCTGATAAATCGATTAATGCTTTGAAGATATCTTTATAGGTAATAATACCTGTAACACTTTGATTATTGTCTACAATTGGTAACACACGTAAATCGTTAGTACGCATGAATTCGGCTGCTTCTTCAACCATCCAATCAGTTGTTGCTGTAGGTGCTTTTGCATTCATGAATTCAGCAACACTTGCTTTAGAAAGGATGTAATTCAATTCATATACACTTAAACTAGTTGCATCAGATGCAGATTTAGCATCGATGATATCTTGTGTAATGATACCCACGTATTTACCATCTTTTACAACAGGTAAATTATGGATTTTGTGTTCTTCCATTTTTGCAACGGCTGCTGAAACTCCTGTTTCAGGTGATACTGTAATTAGGTCAGTACTCATATATTGTTTTATCTTCATTAGATAGAACCCCTTTCTCTGTCGCATCAGTCATGTTTTGAAATGCTTACATTCATTTTATCAAATACTAGACTAAAGTACAGATTTTTTCAACAGATTAGTTTTCAGGTTCGATAATTGTGACATTATCAGTTGGTTCACCATTCACTACTTCTTGAATGTATGCTGGCGCAGATACGTTATGTTCTGCATCGAAAGTAATATCATAAGCAATACCTTGGAAATCTTTCGTTGCAGCAATTGCATCTTTAATAGCTGTTGAATCAGTAGAATCAGCTGCATCAACAGCATCCATCACCATGTTAGCAGCATCATAAGCAACTGCTGAGAACATATCTGGTTCTGTACCGAATTTTTCAACATAAGCATTGTAGAAATCTTGAACTTCTTGAGGTGAATCTTCAGTGTAAACAAAATGCGCTACGTAATATACATTTGTCATATTTTCTGCACCAGCTAGATCAATGATATTTTGGTTACCCAAGCCATTTGGCCCAACGATGGCAATATCAATGCCCATTTCACGAGCTTGCTTAATGATTGGACCAGCTTCTTGATAGTAGCCTGCAATAAAAATAACATCAGGATTTTGAGCTTTCACATTGGTCAATACGGAAGAAAAATCAGTATCTCCAGAAATATAAGATTCATCTACAACTACTTCTCCATCAAAGCTTTCAACAAAAATGTCTGTAAGATTTTGACCATAGTCAGTTGAATTATCCTTTAGGACGGCGGCTGTTTGATAGCCTTGTTGGTTAGCAAATTCTGCAATTGCGGATCCTTGGAAAGAAATTTGGAAGCTAGTTCTAAAGAAGTATTCCCAAACACTGCCTGTTTCGGTATTAATTGTTGCGTTATCTACGGTAGTTGTTGCAGATACAAAAGGTACTTCAGCTTTTTCTGCAATTGGTTGTGCTGCAAAAGTTAAAGCTGCAGTTGCTGGACCAAGTACAACATCGTTGCCTTCATCGATTAGATAAGACATACCAGCAGCAGCTTCTTCAGGAGCACCTTGATTATCGTAAGACGAATAAACAACCTCTTTTCCATCAATCCCGCCTGCTGCATTTCGTTCTTCAATTGCCAACTGGACGGCGTTATCTTGTACTACACCATATGCAGCAGTAGCACCTGTTAATTCCCATAGACCACCAATATTAACGGTGTCTGATGCTTCACTTGAAGTTGATGAACTGGATGAATCATTTGCTGCTGAAGTAGCTGTGGTTGTAGCTGAAGAACAACCTGCAATAAGAAATACGGTTGAAAGTGCTGCAGTAATCAATTTTTTAAAGTTGTTTTTTTTCATCATTTTAACGCTCCCTATTTTTTATCCATTTGCCTACCCGATACAAACCTTAAAACATCATCCTTATCAGTTGCATCTTTGTTTATGGCCAATAAAAAAGACGCCAGCCTCGCGTTACGGGCTGACGTCTTAGTTAAGAGCCCGTATTTCACGAGAAATAGGACTCTACAATATGTGGTAGAATCCTCAGTTAACTAATAATAATAATAAGTTTTGATGTGGGAAGATAGAAATAATTGCTGTTTGTTCGATTGCATTATGTTTCATTTTGATTGAAGCTGACATTATTTCTACCTCCCTCTCTTTAAGATATTTATAATATAACAAATAGAATGATAAAAAACAAGTTTAAATCTAATCTTTTTTTAATTTATTTTATCTTTTCTAATAATTAACTCATTTTAGTTAGCGATTGGCAACATACTCAAGCCAATACGGCCCTTTTGTTCATCAATTTCTGATACCCAAACGTCCACGATATCTCCTACCGATACAATATCAGCAGGATTGGAAACAAATTTCTTAGACATACGTGAAATATGTACTAAGCCATCTTGTTTAACCCCAACATCAACAAAAGCACCGAAATCAACTACGTTACGGACTGTTCCTTGTAATTGCATACCAATTTTTAAATCTTTTAAAGTTAAAACATCTGAACGTAAGATTGGTGCTTCAACATCTTCACGCGGGTCACGACCAGGTGTTAACAATGATTTTTGAATATCGACTAATGTTTCTTTACCGATTTCAAATTGTGCAGATAAACGATCTAAATCTAATTCAGCAATTTTGCTACGATTCTCTTCAGCTTGAATATCTTCAACAGCGATATCTAATTCTTTTAAGATAGCTGTTACAGTGGCATAATTTTCAGGGTGAATACCTGTGTTATCCAGGATATTATCTCCTTCAGGAATTCGAATAAACCCAACGGCTTGCTCATAAGTTTTTGGTCCAAGACGTTTAACTTTTGCCAATTGCTTACGGTTTGTAAAAATTCCATTTTCATTACGGTAAGCAACCACATTTTTAGCAACAGCCATAGATAAACCAGCTACGTGGCTCAATAATGATGCTGAGGCTGTATTTAAATTAACCCCTACACGGTTAACTGCAGTTTCTACGGTGAAATCAAGCGTTTCTGCTAATTCTTTTTGTGATACGTCATGCTGGTATTGACCAACACCGATAGCTTTAGGATCGATTTTAACCAATTCAGCTAATGGATCTTGTAAACGACGCGCAATAGAAACAGCTGAACGTTCTTCAACATTAAAATCAGGGAACTCTTCACGTGCAATATCACTTGCAGAGTAAACAGATGCACCTGCTTCATTGACAATTGAATAAACTAAGTCCAAATTATTCTCTTGAATTTGTTCTGCAACAAATAATTCAGATTCACGAGAGGCAGTACCATTACCGATGGCGACCATTTCAACGTTATAATCTGCTACTAATTGATTAAATTTACGTGCAGCTTCTTCTTTTTTGTTAACTGGTGCATGTGGGTAAATGACATCTTTGGCCAAGACTTTACCAGTAGCATCAACGATAGCCAATTTACATCCTGTTCTAAATGCAGGGTCAAGACCTAAGACAGTTCGCCCTTGCAATGGTGGTTGCATCAATAAATGACCTAGGTTTTCTGCGAAAGTATCGATGGCATGTTTTTCTGCTGTTTCAGTTAAACTTGAACGAATTTCTCTTTCAATAGAAGGTTTTAAGAAACGATCTAATGCATCTTGAATCGCTGCCTGAATTTCGCGAGTAGACACGGGCCGGCCTTTAATGAATTTATTCACCAAGTGTTTAATAATTGGGAATTCATCGCTTTCTACTGAAACATTTAATATTTTCAGTTTTTCCCCACGGTTCATTGCCAATACTTGATAAGGTTTAATATTCGCGATGTTTTGGCTAAAATCATAATAAATTTCGAAGACTGCTTTGTCATCTTCAGCATTTTTACGTTTAACACTCACTACATTTCCTTCACGTAAAGTATATTTACGCATCCAAGCACGGATATCTGCATCTTCAGAAATCCATTCAGCCATGATTTCGTGCGCACCTGCTAAGGCTGCATCGGTGTCAGCGATATCTTCATTTAGATATTTGCTAGCTTCTTCTAAGACATTACCAGTAGTTGGTGATGAGAATAACCACTCAGCTAGTCCTTCAAGTCCGTTTTCTTTTGCAATTGTAGCTTTTGTACGTCTTTTTTGTTTATAAGGCGCATATAAATCTTCAACTGTTTGTAAAACGGTGGCTTTTTTAATTTTATCAGCCAATTCTTTTGTTAGTTTACCTTGCTCTTCTATAGTAGAAAGAACAGAAACTTTACGTTCTTCCAATTGTTTTGTGTATTGATACGCATGGTCGATATCACGAATAGCAACCTCGTCTAGTGATTGGGTTGCTTCTTTACGATAACGAGCAATAAATGGTACGGTATTGCCCTCTTCAAGGAGACTCAATACACTTTCAATTTGCTTTTGAGTAAACGGTAACTGTTTATTTATAATTTGAATGTAAGATGATTCCATATTCAACACCTTTCTCTGTTCACGAACAATCATTATATACCAAAATTTGCAGTTTCGCTATTGTTCAATCTTATCTCATGTTTTCATGAGAAAAATTAGGGTTATTTATTGCAATTTTATCTCAGATAAAATATAATTAATTCATACTTAAAACAGTTCCATAAGGGAGTAATCAGCGATTTTGAATCGTGGCGGCGCCAACATATCCGGCAGATACCTGCTGGTGTCGTCTTAAAAGATGAGACTTATGGCTACTTCCATAATTGGAGTAGTCATAGGTCTTTTTTTGGAGATAGGCCCGGGAAAACGTTTTAAGCATAATAAAATTTAGGATGGAGAGATGGTTAATGGCAGAAAATAAGAATGATCAAACATTCTTTACTCAAGAAACTGACCAAGTTTTAGCAGATTTAAATGCAACCACTGAAGGTTTAACAAATGCTGAAGCAAAACGTCGTTTAGAGCAGAATGGTTATAATGAATTAAAGGAAGGTGCTCGTAAGACTACCCTTCAAAAATTCTTTGATCAATTTAAAGATTTAATGATTATTATCCTATTAATTGCGGCAGCACTTTCTGTAATCTTAGAAGGAGCTCAAGGTGCGGTTGATGCGGTTATTATCTTAGCGGTTGTTTTAATTAATGCAATCATGGGTGTAATTCAAGAAAACAAAGCTGAGGATGCAATTGACTCACTTAAAAAAATGTCTTCACCACGCGCAAATATTCGTCGTGACGGTGAAATCCAATCAATTGATTCTTCTGAAATCGTTGTTGGTGACGTGGTAGTACTTGAAGCCGGTGACGTAGTACCAGCCGATATGCGTTTATTCAAAACTAGTTCATTACAAATTGAAGAAGCAGCACTAACAGGTGAATCTTTACCAGTAACAAAAGATACAGCTGTTGTTGATGCTGAAGCTGGTATCGGTGACCGTGTGAATATGGCTTTCTCTTCTACTAACGTTACTTATGGACGTGGTGAAGGTGTCGTTACTTCAACTGGTATGGATACTGAAGTTGGTAACATCGCAGAAATGCTTGAAAATGCTGACAACAAGATTACACCATTACAAGAAAACATGAACGCTTTAACTCGATTCTTAACATATGCAATCGTTGTTATCGCCGTTGTAATCTTCTTTATTGGTTTATTACGTGGTTTTGGTTGGGTAGAAATGTTGTTAACTGCAATTTCAATTGCCGTTGCAGCCCTACCAGAAGGTTTACCTGCAATTTCTACAATTATCTTAGCTTTAGGTACTCAAAAAATGGCAGACCGTCGTGCGTTAGTACGTAAATTACCTGCTGTTGAAACTTTAGGTGGTACTGAAGTAATTTGTTCAGATAAAACTGGTACATTAACACAAAACAAGATGACAATTGAAAAAGTTTACTACAATGGTGAACTACACAATGCATCTGAAAAAATTGACCACAACGAACCTGTATTCCGTATTATGAATATGGCTAACGATGCATCAATCGCTAATGACGGTTCCTTAGCTGGTGACCCTACTGAAACAGCGATGATTCAATTTGGTTTCGATCAAGGTTATGACGTACGTGACACAATCAAAGTACAACCTCGTGTAGGTGAAGTACCATTTGATTCAGATCGTAAAATGTCTACTACTGTTCATGAAACATTAGGTGAAGAACAAGCTCATGGTAAATATGTTTCAATGACTAAAGGTGCGCCTGATGTTATTATTGAAAAATCTACACATTACCTAAAAAATGGTGAAATCTTACCATTAGATGATGCTGCTCGTGAAGAATTATTAGACGCTAACCACGGTATGGCTATCCAAGCATTACGTGTATTAGCAATGTCTTACCGTTACATTGACGAATTACCTGCAGAATATACAAGTGATACTTTAGAGCATGACTTAATCTTCGCTGGTATGGTTGGTGAAATCGACCCTGAACGTCCAGAAGCTCGTGACTCTATTGCTACTGCTAAAAAAGCTGGTATCCGTACAGTTATGATTACTGGTGACCACAAAGATACGGCTGCTGCAATTGCTGCACGTTTAGGTATTATTGAAGAAGGTCAAGAAGAAGCCGTTACTACTGGTGCTCACTTGAACGAAATGTCTGATGAAGAATTAGCTGCAAAAGTTGAACAATATTCAGTTTATGCACGTGTATCTCCAGAGCATAAAGTACGTATCGTATCTGCATGGCAATCACACGATAAAGTTGTTGCGATGACTGGTGACGGTGTTAACGACGCCCCATCATTAAAACAAGCTGATATCGGTATTGGTATGGGTATCACTGGTACTGAAGTTTCTAAAGGTGCTTCAGACATGGTATTGGCAGATGATAACTTTGCTACTATCATCACTGCAATTGAAGAAGGTCGTAAAGTATTCTCAAACATCCAAAAAGCAGTACAATTCTTACTATCAGCTAACTTGGGTGAAGTAATGACATTGTTCGTTGCTACTATGTTAGGTTGGTCAATCTTAGCGCCAATCCATATCTTATGGATCAACTTGGTAACAGATACCTTCCCAGCAATCGCATTAGGTCTTGAAGATGCTGAATCAGATGTAATGGAACATAAACCTCGTGGTCGTTCAGGTAACTTATTATCTAACGGTGTATTACCTTCAATTATTTATCAAGGTATCTACGAAGGTGCTGTAACATTGTTTGTATTCTGGTACGCAACTTACCAAATGGGTGCTCCATTAGAAGATGCTGAAGCTATGGCATTCTTAACATTGGCATTCATCCAATTGTTCCATGCATACAACTCTAAATCAGTATTTAAATCTCTATTCTCTTCAAATCCATTCAATAATAAATGGTTAAACATCGCTACTTTAGCATCAACTGTTTTAATGTTAATCACTGTATTTATCCCAGGCTTAAACAACGCCTTCGGTACAATTCACTTGTTAGGTGACCCAATGGCACCTCAAATGTGGTTAGTAATTATCTTAGCTGCTGCCTCAGTAGTACCGTACGTTGAACTTGGTAAATTTATTATCCGTGCTACTGGCTTGGATGAAAAATTTGATGCTGGTTCTGATCAAAACAAACAATAATTCCTTACACTACAGTAAGTGATTAAAATAGAAGTGGCTGGGCTTACCCAGCCACTTTTTTTATGTCTATTTATAAGAATTTCTTGTAGATAGCTAGCTGTATTGATACTATAAAATTAATACATAATCTTATAAGGAGGTTTTTGATGGCACGTACACTTGACCAAGGGCTTCAAAAATTATTAGCCTATTATTTCGAACAAACGGCGATTAAGCCCCTATTCTTTTTTACTTTGGCTATTCTATTCATTTTATTTGGCCTAAGTATCCAACCGTTACCTAGTATTATTGACGGTTACTGGACCATTCTGATATCACCAAGTAATTTGATCACAGACTATTTTGCTGTAGGTGGTATCGGTGCTACTTTCGTGAATGTAGGATCCTTGCTCTTAGTGAACACTTATTTGATTCAAAAACGTGTATCTAAAATATCAGGTCCCCTACTTGCAGCCATGATGACTGTAATGGGTTTCTCTTTCTTTGGTAAAAATCTATACAATACGATTCCATTTTTTATCGGTACTTATTTTTACTCTAAATATAGTGGCAATAGTCTGTCTAGATTAATGATTGCAGCCCTTTTTTCATCAGGTTTAAGTCCTGTAGTATCTATTATTACATTTGGACAAGATTTACCTATTTATGTAAGTATGCCGATTGGGATAGCCGTTGGGATAATCATTGGTTTCATCATCCACCCTGTAGCAGCCAGTTTTCTACGTTTTCATCAAGGTTATAATCTGTACAACATCGGATTTACAGCTGGTGTCATAGGTATGATTGTTACCTCAATTATGCTGATATTCCAATTACCTGTAACCTATACGATTGAAACCAAGGAAATTACAAGTCCATATGTCACCCTACTTTTTGTTTGTATTTCCATCATATTCTTCTTATCTGGTTTCGCTTTAAATGGCTACTCCATGAAGAATTACATGAAAATTTCAAAAACATCAGGTCGTTTGATTACTGATTTTGTGACTGAGTTAGGGACACCAATCACTTTGATGAACATGGGGATACAAGGTTTGCTGAGCCTATCCTATGTATTTCTCGTGGGCGGTCATTTAGATGGTGCTGTTATTGGTGGTGTGTTAACAGTTATTGGATTTTCGGCTTTTGGTAAACATCCATTTAATGTAACACCTGTTGTTATAGGCGTTTTCTTAATGCAGTCAGCTATGAGTATCGGCAGCCCAAGTTCCACAAATTCATTACTAGCGGCATTATTTGGGACAACTTTAGCGCCAATTGCCGGTTCATATGGCTTTTTTGCTGGAATGATTGCAGGTGCTTTACACGCAGCAGTTGTACAGAACACAAGTGATTCACACGCTGGATTAAATCTTTACAACAATGGTTTTTCCGGAGGATTTGTCGCAGCATTTCTAGTGCCTATACTAGATGTTATTAAGGAGAGAAAACAAAATAATGAGAGAACACGCTAAAGTGAATCGGATTGTATCTGAATTCATGAACTTTTTTGAATCTTATCACATACACCGATATAAGATGGATATTTCCATTGCTGAGAATAAGCAAGCTACATCTGTGATTAAATTTACCGGCAAAAGAGATCATTTACCGGAAAGATTTATCGATGATTTGAATCTCCTGAAGGGTCCTAGACAAGTCGAATTTGAATACTATTATGAAGATTTACTAGGTGTCAGAGATGATTCATTTAGCATTGAGATTTTATCCGCTTCTATTGATTACGTAACCTACACTGTGACTGATGTTGGCTTTGAAATTTTAGTTGAACGTGTATACCATTAAACAAAAAAGGCAGTGAGGAATATGGTACACTCCCTACAAAGTAGA
>NZ_RKMG01000023.1 GCF_003797145.1 Aerococcus agrisoli
GAAGTCTCAGGCTTTTTATAATCTTAGCGCCTTTTATCGCACACTAGTGAAAACCTGTTCCAAAAGGCAGATTTGACTGCGTTTCAGAAAATTTGATAAATCCCAAAGTACGGGCTTTATCGGCATTTTCTTCCAACGGTTCAAATCTTAGCGCCTTTTGTCGCATTCTAGACTAAATAATCGTAGTCGATAGGGGTTTGAATCATGGTTTTGAAGCTGTCAAAGTCTTTACCATTGGCCAAGGCCCACATGGCTTTCATGACTAGGGCTTCGATGGTGATATTGGCAGTTTCAATCAAATGATTATCACCTAAGAAAGATTGGCCAACGGCATATACTTCGTAGTCGGATCCTTCCATCGGCACTTGGGTGGTAAGGATAATATATTTACCTTGTGCCACAGCTTGTTTGATTTGGTCTGCATAATGTAACTCAGCTAATTGGGGAATCCCTCCAATACCAAAACCTTGAATAATCAATACATCCGCAAATTTTAGGTAAGATTGAATAATATCAGCGGGTAAACCTGGTGTTAGACGTAAGACACCGACACGTGTATCTAACTGATCATAAAAGGTCAGTTCGCCCATGTCAGTAGGTTGGTTCAAAATCTGTAAAACTTGGTGGCCACGAACAACCGCGCGATTGGCGAAGTCAATTGTCTGGAAGGCTTGGTATGACCGTGAACGTACTTTACGTGCACGTGTACCTAATAGGACTTCCCCGTGGAATACGATGGAAACCGCATAGGCATTATCTGAAGTCGCATATGAAACCGCGTCGAGAATATTTTTCACACCATCATTACCAATTTTGGCTAGCGGTACTTGCGCACCTGTGAAGACAATTGGTTTTGGACTATTTTGCACGAGATATGAGAGGGCAGCTGCACCATAAGACATGGTGTCGGTACCATGAATAACGATGAAGCCATCGAAATCGTCGTAGCGCGCTTGAATCAGCTTGGCGATGGCAACCCAGTTTTCGGGCTGCATATTGGTTGAATCAATCGACATCAAATTGTGGACTTCATACTCGGGCGCCTCTTCGGCTGCAGCAATAATGTCGTCTAGCTCTGTATTCATCTCACCAGCAACCAGTCCCTGATCAGATTCGTGGGCTGAAATGGTACCACCGGTTAGAATAAATAAGATACGTTTTGTCATTGGGAAACTCCTTGGTTCTTGATTTTATGTTTGGGAAAAGGGCGGCCTTTTTTCATATAAAATAGGCTGGGACATTATGCCCAGCCATGAATATTGGTGCCTTTTTATTTTCTAATTTGACCGTCACCGTAAATAACGTATTTATAGGTTGTTAAAGCGGCGATACCCATAGGTCCACGGGCATGTAATTTTTGGGTTGAGATGCCGATTTCGCCACCAAAACCAAATTTGTCACCGTCTGTGAAGCGAGATGATGCGTTGACAGCAACGGCAGCGGCATCGATGTCTTCAACGAAACGACGGGCTACTGAGTAGTCTTGCGTTACGATAACTTCAGTGTGGGCACTTGAGAAGCGTTGAATATGTTCAATGGCTTCTTCGTAGCCGCTAGTCACTTTGATTGCGATTTCGTAGGCCAAGAATTCTGTGGCATAGTCTTCGTCAGTGGCTGCTTGAACGTCATATTCGCTTAGAATTTGTTGTGTTGTAGCATCCCCGTGAATTAAGACTTTATCTTTTTTGAAGGCTTCCGCTACGCGTGGTAAAAATGCTGCTGCGATTTTTTCATCCACTAGTAGATTTTCAAGGGCATTACATACAGACACGCGTTGCAATTTTCCATTTTCTAGAATGGCTAAAGCCTTGTCTAAGTCGGCAGCTTCGTGAACGTATAAGTGGTCATTACCGATACCAGTTTCGATGGTTGGTACGGTTGCGTTACGTACGACGTTTTGAATTAAGGCATTCCCACCACGAGGAATTAAAACGTCTAGGTATGCATTCATTTTCATGAATTCTTCCGCTAAGGCATGGTCAGGATTATCGATTAAGTTGACAGCATCTTCGGTGACACCGGCACGATTTAAACCAGCTTTTAAGGCTTTGACGATAGCCAAGTTACTTTCAATTGTTTCACGCCCACCACGTAAGATAACGGCGTTACCAGCTTTGAAAGTTAGGGCAGTTGCATCAGCCGTAACGTTTGGACGAGATTCGAAAATAATACCGATGACACCAAGTGGTACGCGTTTCTTACCAATTTCGATACCATCTTCAGTAATCCACATTTCATCAGTGTGACCAATGATGTCAGGTAGGTTGGCTACTTTTTCAAAACCGTGCGCCATATCTTCAACGCGGGCTTCCGTTAAGGTCATACGTTCGATGAAGCTCTCCGGACGTCGGCCTTGTTCTCTTGTTGCTTGAATATCTGCTTGGTTTGCTTCAAGAATTGCCGGCGTTTGTTCACGCAAACTGTTGGCCATTGCTTGTAAGGCAGCATTTTTTTGAGTTGTTGGTAACTTGCTTAGGGATCTAGATGCGATTTTGGCAGCTTTCCCAAGGGCATATAGACCTTGAACATCTATCATGTATATACCTCCATTAATCTGTATTTTCAGTAATGTTATTATAACTGGATTTGCTTAAAAAGACTATTTTAATAGACTTTCTGGCATGAATAAGGTACCAATTGCTTCACCTTGCATCAATTCAAGAATTTGCATTGGGTCATCCGATGACATAATTGCGGTCATTTGGCCTTCTTTTAAAGCTTCACTGGCAGCAATTAATTTTGTCTCCATACCACCTGTTGAAAAAGCAGAAACATCGCCTTTGGCCATGGCCATCAAATCATCAGACACCTCAGTTAACACATCGAATTTGACTGCATTCGGGTTTTTCTTCGGATTGTCATTGTAAAAGCCATCCACATCCGTCAACAGGATTAAAAGATCAGCGTCCATCGTTGAGGCTACTAGGGCAGATAGGGTATCGTTATCTCCGAAACGCGTTTGGTGATCCATTTCGTCAACGGCAACTGCATCGTTCTCGTTAATAATCGGTAAGATTTGTTGCGATAGTAAAGCGTTCATGGCATTTTTGTAGTTGTTGTAAGAATCTGGGAAATCGATGATATCTCTTGTTAAAAGGATTTGCCCAATGTATTGTTTATAGTAGTTAAAAGAGCGGCTGTATAAGTTCATCAAAGCCACTTGACCAACGGCAGCTGTTGCTTGTTGGTATGCCATTTCTGTTGGACGTGCTTGTAAGCCCATTTGTACGGATCCAACCCCAATGGCACCTGAAGTAACGAGGATGACTTCTTTGCCTTGTTGGATTAAAGTTGAAAGGGCTAAGGCTAAGCGGTCAATTCGGTAATAATTAATTTTATTTTGGTCATTTAAAAGGGAGTGTGTCCCTATTTTTACCACAATGCGATTGGCTGTTAAAATAGCTTGTCGTTGCATAACGTTCCATCCTTGTCATATAATTTTAAATATAGTGATAAATATGCTTATTTATCCAATCATTGAAAATTCACTCTGTTATTATAGCATAGTGCGTGTACAAAAAAGGGAGTACATGAAGACAAAAATAGAGGAGTGACATATTGTCAGATATTAAGTTTACGCGATTTCATAAAATTTATCTGATTGTCGTATTATTATTCATATTGACGATAGGTATTTATGATGTGCGTTACAAAATGACGAATCAACAAGACGCAGGTAGTAGTGAATCTTCAGGTAGTCAAGTAGTCAGTAGTAGCAGTCAGTCAGCAGTAGTTAGTTCGAGCGAGAGTGCTGAAGAGTCTAGTGACGATGCTAGTGCATCATCTAGTGCAAGTGAAGTAGAGGAAATGCTCGCATTAGCTGAAACGATTACGACACCAGTTGCGGTAAATGCGACGACTGATCAAGCAGCAGCAGATATGGCAACATACTCAGCGGATTACGCGGATGATATTCAAACCTATACTGTTGCGGAAATTGCTGACAGTGTAGCGACCACATTAGGTCTTACACAAGAAGAAGCCCTGAATCAGTTGCTAGCAGACTTACCGACAGATGTTGATTTAACGGCAACACAGTATCAAATGGTTAATAAGCTAAATCCGTTATTAACAGAACCAACGATGACCTTTGCCTACGCTGGTAGTGGGAAACCTTATAATGCTGAAATCGAACCAGCTTATACAGCTTTAATCGATGCTGCAGCACAAGCGGGCTATACCTTGGCTGTCATTTCAGCGCATCGTACCATTGCTTACCAAGCCCAAAATATTCAAAATGGCTATAATAGCTATTTGGGTCAAGGGTATTCAGAGGCTGAGGCATTGGAGTTAACCAATAGCTATTATGCACCTGCTGAAGCAAGTGAACATTCAACTGGTTTAGCCTTTGATTTATTGGGGACTGAATGGACAAGCGTGGGTGGCTCATTAGATGACGGTTATGCAAGTCAACCTTCTGCTCAATGGTTAGCGGATAATGCCCAAGATTATGGCTTTATCTTGCGTTATCCAGAGGGTAAAGACCAAATTACTGGTTACTTATTTGAACCATGGCATTACCGTTATGTTGGGGTGGAAGCAGCCCAATATATTCATCAGTATGATTTAACCTTAGAGGAGTTCTATGCACTAGTGAATTTCAGCGATGCATTGAGCCAATAGTTTAACATCAGAGCAAAAAAAGAGGATGAGACAAAAGTATAAAATCTTCGATTTTCGTCCTTTCAGCTTTAATTCCTTTGAGCCGTGGCACCCGCGAAAGCCAAGGTCTTTCGCTTTGAAAGCGAGCCAAGGTCTCGATTTCATGCTCTTTCACGGCTAAGGAATTACACTTCCAGTCCTCAAATCTTGTATCAATAATATATTTTGAACAAAGCAAAAGACGAGAACATTCTCTAATGAATAGTTCTCGTCTTTTTTATGGGCTTTTGTCCCATTTTTAATATTTGTAATTAGATATCAAAGTTCATTGTTGCGAAGTAGTCTTCAGGTGTTTCCGGACGACGGATTTGTTTGAAGCTACCATCTTCTTTTAATAAGACTTCTGCTGAACGTAATTTGGCATTGTATTGGTAACCCATAGCTGCACCGTGGGCACCAGCATCATGGATCCAAATGTAGTCGCCAACATTAGTTTCAGGTAATTGACGGTCGATAGCAAATTTATCGTTGTTTTCGCATAGACCACCTGTTACATCGTAAGTATGATCAGCAGGGGCATCTTCTTTACCTAAGACTGATACGTGGTGGTAAGCACCGTACATAGCAGGGCGAAGTAAGTTGGCAGCTGATGCATCAAGACCGATGTAGTCTTTGTAAGTAACTTTTTCATGTAAGACTTGCGCTACTAAACCACCGTTTTCAGCTAACATCCAACGACCTAATTCTGTAAAAATCGCAATGTTGTCTAAGCCAGCAGGTACTAAAATTTCTTCGTAAGCTTTACGAACGCCTTCACCAATAATTTTGATGTCTGCAGGTGTATCTTCTGGTTTGTAAGCAACACCTACACCACCAGAAAGGTTGATGAAGCTGATGTTTAGGTCAGTTAAGTCTTTTAATTCAACTGCTAATTCGAATAAAGTACGTGCTAATTTTGGATAATATTCGTTAGAAGTAGAACCTGATACTAAGAATGAGTGGATACCGATGTTTTTCACGCCGTATTCACTTAATTTTTGGAAGGCTTCTTTTGTTTGCTCTGGTGTCATACCGTATTTCGCATCGCCAGGGTTGTCCATGATACCATTGGCAACTTCAAATGTTCCACCTGGATTATAACGAACACACATTGTTTCAGGGAATGTGCCTACGTGTTCTTTGAAGAAGTCGATGTGGCTGATGTCATCGAAGTTGATGATAGCACCTAATTCAGCTGCTTTTTGGAAATCAATAGCAGGAGTTACATTAGAAGAAAACATAATGTCATGAGCAGAAAAACCAACTTTTTCAGCTAGTAATAATTCTGTATATGTTGCACAGTCAACACCCATACCTTCTTCTTGCATGATTTTCAAGATTTGTGGTGTTGGCGTTGCTTTCACAGCAAAGTACTCTTTAAAGTTTGGGTTCCAAGCGAAAGCTTCTTTTAGACGACGACAGCGATCACGGATACCTGCTTCATCATATAGATGGAAAGGTGTTGGAATTTCGGCTGCAATTTCTTCAACTTTGGCTAACGTGGTAAAAGGACGTTTGGTTTGCATAATTGTATTCTCCTTTAAATTTAATCATGTTCTCATTATGAAGAAACTTGTCTATTTATGCAAGCAAATTATCTAGTTTGTAATCGAGCTAAGCTACGAAAATCGGACTGTGATAGGCAAAAATGAGGAATCTCTTAGAAAAGGCTTGACTTTGTTTTCATTTAAATTTATGATTGTTTCATAGAAATGATGCAACAAAATACTTCTATCGTATTTGAAAGGGATTTGTGAATGATCAATAATAACCTGCATACGAATAACAATTTTTACTTTAGCTATTTTAGGTAGTTTGTATTTATGAAGTCTGTTCGATCGTCATAGATACAAACGTCAGTAACAACTGAACCGTATCTATGATGGCTAAACATTTTGTTGTGTAACAAGTGGCCACGTAGAGATAAAATCTATTGTGGCCGAGCTATTGTATTGATAGCATTCTAAGCACCTATTTAGATTTTATCTAGATGGGTGCTTTTTCTTTGCAAATGAATGGTAAGGGGAGTAAATAATGAAAAGATTAAACTTTAAGAAATTGCTTGTTGGTGCTGTAGCAGGCCTTGCAATTTTCGCTAGTGGTTGTGCGAATAACCAAGACAATGGCGTGATTGATATCGGTATTTTGTCAATCATGGATCACAACTCGTTGAATGCAGCGGAGCAAGGATTCATTGATGGGATGACAGAAAAAGGCTACATCGAAGGTGAAGATGTTGTATACCACCGCATGAATGCGCAAGGTCAACAGCAGAACCTATATCCTATGGCTAGCCAGCTGTTGAAGGATTCAGAGATGGTAATGGGGATTGGGACACCAACGATTCAAGCATTAGCCGTTACGGAAGAGGAGAAGCCGCTCCTTTTCACAGCAGTGACAGATCCAATTTCTGCGGGGATTGCGGAGTCGCTTGAGGGTTCTGGTCGAAATGTAGCCGGTACGAGTGACCAAATGCCAGTTGAAGCACAGGTGAACTTACTGCTTTCGATTAATCCGGATGCGGAAAAGGTTGGTATTATCTATTCTAGTGGTGAAGTAAACTCACAAATTCAGGCTGAACAGGCGCAAGCAGCGATTGAAGCGGCTGGTAAAACAGCAGTTGTGCGTACGGTAACTTCTACTAATGATGTACAACAAGCTTTGAATTCGATTATGTCGGAGGCTGAATTGGTTTATGTACCAACGGATAATATTTTGGCTGGTGCAGCGGCTACGGTTGGTGCGGTAGCCAAACAGTACAAGGTACCGGTTGTTGCAGGTTCGATTGACCAAGTTGAGGTGGGTGGTTTAGCGACTTTCTCACTAAACTACTATGAATTAGGTAAACAAACAGCGGATGTTGCGGAACAAATTATTAATGGCGCAGATCCAGCGACGATTCCGGTTGAAAATGCCAAGGAATTGGAATTGTATGTTAATGAAGATATGGCAGCCGCTTTAGGCATTGATCCTGACAGCATTAAAGTTACGGAATAAAGGAAGAGAGAGGAAATCACATGAGCGTTATTTTAGGAAGTGTTTCAGAAGGTTTATTATGGGGATTATTAGCGATGGGGGTTTACTTAACCTACCGTATCTTGAATGTGGCGGATATGACTGTTGAAGGGTCATTCACCTTAGGGGCAACAGTAGTGTCACGTTTGATTTTTGAATTTGCGATGGATCCATGGCTAGCAACGATTTTATCATTCATTATCGGGGCTTTAGCAGGTTTGGTTACTGGTCTATTACATACACGTTTAAAAATTCCAGCATTAATTGCATCTATTATTACGATGACAGGTTTGTACTCTATTAACTTACGTATTTTAGGCCAAGCCAACTTGCCTTTATTAAGCCAAGTGACTTTAGTTACACAAATGCGTCAACTGATTGAAGATAAAACAGTTGCGGTGATCGTGATTGGTGTCATTGTTGTTGCGGCAATGATTGCTTTATTAAAATGGTTCTTCGATACACAAATTGGTTTAGCTATCCGTGCAACAGGGGATAACTACATGATGAGTGAAGCCAATGGTATCAATACGGATATGACGAAAATTATCGGCTTCATGGTTTCAAATGGTTTGATTGGTTTAGCGGGTGGTTTACTAGCACAAAATAATGGCTACGCTGATGTAAACATGGGTGTAGGGGCGATGGTTATCGGTCTAGCATCAGTTGTCATTGGTGAAGCGATTGGGAAAAACCTAACTTTCGTGAAACGTTTGCTTACAGTTGTACTAGGTTCAGTGATTTACCGTTTACTACTATTGTTGGTCTTGGAATTAAACTTCAATCCAAACGACATCCGCTTGTTCTCAGCGTTAATTTTAGCAGTTGCACTTGGGGTTCCAGCAGTGCGTACGCACGGAAAAAAAGTAGCTAAGAACTCAATTACATCAGGTAAAGAAGCCTAGGAAGGGAGCACACTATGACTAGTATCTTAACATTACAAGGAATTCATAAAACATTCGAAGCGGGCACACCCAATGAAAATCACGTCCTAAAAGGAATTGATTTAACAATGGAAAAAGGAGATTTCATCACCATTATCGGTGGTAATGGTGCAGGGAAATCAACCTTCCTAAACTCTATCGCGGGCTCATTGATCGTCGACGAAGGAAAAATCACAATTGACGGAAAAGACGTCACCAATTTAACAGCGAATAAACGCGCTGGGTTAGTATCACGCGTATTCCAAGATACACGTATGGGTACAGCAAGCCGTTTAACAATTGAAGAAAACATGGCGATTGCTGACCGTCGTGGTAAATCATTCGGCTTTAGTGTTGGGGTGACAAACAAACAACGCCAAGTGTTCAAAGAGGCGTTAAAACGTTTAGACCTTGGTTTGGAAAATCGTTTAACTACTGAAGTGGGTGCCTTATCAGGTGGTCAACGTCAAGCATTGACTTTGTTAATGGCAACGTTGAAGGAACCAAAAGTGTTGCTATTAGATGAACATACAGCTGCCTTAGACCCTAAGACCTCTGACATGGTGCTAGGGTTAACGGAAGAGGTCATCGCGAGCCAAGGCCTAACAGCTTTGATGATTACGCATGATATGGAGCAAGCCATTCATATGGGTAACCGTTTGTTGATGATGGACAACGGCCGTATCGTGGTCGATGTATCAGGTGAAGAAAAAGCCAACTTAACCGTGCAACACTTATTGGACTTATTCAAACAAAAATCAGGTCGTGCATTAAACGACGACGCCTTAATTTTAGGTTAAACATACATACAGAAAAAGCGGTAGGAGTCATATCTCCTACCGCTTTTCATTGTTATGATTATTTTGATTATACTTCAGCTGGTAAAGTTTCACCGATTGCTGCTAAACGAGCTACGATTTCATCGTGGCCCCAACCTTTAGCTTTGATGTAACGGTTGCGAGGGTGTACGCGACATTCGTGTGTACAACCACCTAAGTATTTTTCTTGGTTTTCTTCTGAAGCCAAGATTTGTTTATTACATTCTGGGTTACCACAGTTTACATAGCGTTCACATGGTGTACCGTCGAAGTAGTCTTTTCCGACAACAACTGGGTCAATATGGTTGATAGGTACAGAAATACGTTCATCGAATACGTACATTTTACCTTCCCATAGGTCGCCACGAGTTTGTTCGTCTTGACCATAGTTTTCAATACCACCATTTAATTGGGCAACATTTTCGATACCTTCACGGATCATCCAACCTGAGAATTTTTCACAGCGGACACCACCAGTACAGTATACAAGGATTTTTTTGTCCATGAATTTTTCTTTGTTTTCACGAACCCATTCAGGTAATTCACGGAAGTTGTGAATATCTGGACGGATAGCGCCTTTAAAGTGGCCTAAGTCGTATTCATAGTCGTTACGTGTATCTAATAAGACTGTGTCTTCATCCAACATTGCTTCGCGGAATTCAACTGGGTCTAAGTGATTACCAGATAATTGTGTTGGGTCTAAATCTTCATCAAGGTCTAGCGCGACAATTTCTTTGCGGTAACGTACAAACATTTTCTTGTGGGCAAAATCGTCAGCTTCGTTGATTTTAAACCATAAGTCTGAGAATTTATCCATTGCATGCATGTGGTCCATGTAGCGTTGGGTAACTTCTTTAGGTCCTGAAACAGTACCATTGATACCTTCTTCACTGATTAAAATACGACCACGTAAACCGATTGATTTACAGAATTGTAATTCATCTTTTGCGAATTGTTCAGCATCTTCAATAGGTACATATTTATAGTAAAGTAGTACCTGGAAATCATTGTTATTCATTTATTTTTCCTCCATCATATTGCAGATATGACTGCGAAATTATACGGATTATATTATAGAGTATATTCCGTCAACAAACAAGTACTATTTTTGTTCCGAATGATAAGAATTTGCTCATACGCTTTCATTGGTCATGAGAATCGTGGTATAATAATTGTTACATTCAAACAATGAAATGATCAAATAAGAAGTCATTAGTAGGGGTTAGTTATGAATCATAAAGGTACTAAAACAATAGAAACACAACATCTATTGTTACGTAAATTTGAAATGAGCGATGCGAAGGATATGTACCACAATTGGGCTGGCAATATGACAGATACTAAATTTGTGACATGGCAAAAGCATAGCTCTGTTTCAGATAGTAAAGATGTGATTGACAAGTGGGACAAGCGGAAGGATAAAAATAAAACTTACCGCTGGTGCGTAGAAGAAAAAGCAAGTGGTCAAGCAATTGGCGAGATTGAGGTTGTTGAAATCCATCGTGATACGCAGGCAGCTGATTTAGTTTATTGCATGGGCAAAGCTTACAAAGAAGAAGGCCTAGCAAAAGAGGCCTTACAAAATATCATTCATTTTCTTTTTAAAGAGGTGCAAATGAATCGTATTACCTTTGATCAAGATGTCGCCAATGAAGCAGATCGTGCTTTAGCATTAGCACTTAATTTTGAATTTGAAGGTATTCAAAAACAAGCCCTAGCGAATAATACAGGTATTGCAGACAAAGCCCTTTATGGAGCAGTTCGACAATAGAATCATTCGCAAGAAAAATCACCACGAGAGTAGTAAGCCTACTTTCGTGGTGATTTTTTGTGTTGTATGGGTTGTAGCCCTAATGTACTGGAGATAAAAAAGGCTGGATATGCATCCAGCCTAATTGTTTTGAATTATAATACTTTGTCTAAGAATTCTTTTGTACGGTTGTGTTGAGGGTTTGAGAAGATTTCTTCTGGGTTACCTTCTTCGACGATGTAACCACCATCCATGAAGATTACACGGTCAGCTACTTCACGAGCGAAGCCCATTTCGTGTGTTACAACAACCATTGTCATACCATCTTTAGCAAGATCTTTCATAACGTTTAATACGTCACCAACCATCTCAGGGTCAAGGGCAGAAGTAGGTTCATCGAATAACATGATGTCTGGGTTCATTGCTAATGCACGGGCAATGGCAACACGTTGTTTTTGACCACCTGATAATGAAGCTGGGAAAGCATCTGCTTTGTCAGCAAGACCAACTTGGTCTAATAAAGCTAATGCAGTTTCACGACTAGTTCCTTTATCGGCTTTACCTAATTCTGTTGGTGCTAATGTAATGTTTTCTAACACACTTAAATGTGGGAACAAGTTAAAGTGTTGGAACACCATACCGATGTTTTGACGCGCTTTGTTGATATCAATTGATTTATCAGCGATGTTTGTACCATCTACTAATACTTCACCAGCATTGATTTCCTCTAAGCGATTTAAACAACGTAACAAAGTTGATTTACCTGAACCTGAAGGACCGATTACACAAACAACTTCACCTTGTTTGACTGTTAAGTCGATACCTTTTAAGACTTCGTTTTTACCGAAATTTTTCTTTAAACCATTTACAATTACTTTAGCTGTAGCTTCTGCCATATATATTCATTCCTCTCGGATCTATTTATTCCAATTTAATACTTGAATTTAATCGTATTTTAATCAAAAAACTCTCGTTTGTCAAATTTTATCACATTACTTAGTTTTAAGGAATAAAAATTTTTCAAATTGCTAAAATTTTGCATAATGCTATATATGCTTTAAAATACGCTTATTGAATGAAACGCGAGACTTTGATATATTTTGTGTATTGATAGCGTGGAAAAGTGAGGTATAAGTTTGAAAAGTTTAAAATTTGAGGTCAATTTTAACCAATTGTTTGTCGTTACGATAGGTACGCTAATGATGACAATTGGTTTATATTTTTTCTTAGTCCCTGATGCATTAGTTGGGGGTGGGACGGGTGGTATCGCCCAAGTAATTAATCCCTTTGTACCTGTGCCATATTCTGTTTCACTTTTTGTAATCAACT
This sequence comes from Aerococcus agrisoli, assembly GCF_003797145.1. Lineage (GTDB taxonomy): Bacteria > Bacillota > Bacilli > Lactobacillales > Aerococcaceae > Aerococcus > Aerococcus agrisoli. The sequence continues at coordinate 12,477 of NZ_RKMG01000023.1, forward strand.
TAATTTTGTTAGTTATTGGTGTCATTGTTATTGGTAAAGAATTTGGTGGGACGACCTTTTTCTCGGTTGTCTTGTATTCAGGATTCTATGCACTATTTGAACATTACTACCCAGTATCACATGGGGTGTCAGATAATCCCATCGTGAATTTAGTCTTAGGCCAAGTGCTCTTGTCATCTGGTGTTGGGATGGTTTTTAACGCAGGTGCAACCACTGGTGGGGTAGATATTATTGCGAAAATCATGAATATGTATTTGCCGGTAACTTTTGCTTCTGCAGCTATGTTCACTGATATGACGATTCTACTATTAAATATGCTTGTCTTCGGTTTTGAACGCGGATTATATGCAGCTATGGGTATCTTACTAGGAAACTTAGTGGTTGACCGTGTGATTACAGGTGGATCAGCTAGATACCAAGTGAACATTACATCGAAAAATTACTTGGCAATCAACGAATTTATTTTACATGAAATTTTCCGAGCAACAACGATTTACGATGCTAAGGGTGGCTATACCAAGCAAGAACGTAAAGTGGTGACATCAGTCGTCGACCGAGAAGAATTATTGCGTTTGAAAAATTTTGTATCTGAAATTGATGAGAATGCTTTTATGTATGTGGCACCTGTTTCAGAAGTTTTGGGTAGAGGATTTTCATTTGAAGTACGTCAGAAACGTTCAAGTATTGTGAAATTAAGAGAACGTGCATTAAAAGAAAATAAAAAGTAAGCTCAAAGCAAGTCCGTATCATGTATAATGGATATACTAGGAGTTACCGAACGGAGGGCAAATGTGAGAACAGATGAATTATACTCAAAGTTGATTAATTTAGGGTTTGTTGAGAATTACTATGTTTCAAATAAAGAATATAAGAATGGGGTATCACATCGTATTTTGAAGATTTATGATGATGATGCGAAATTGGCTGAGGTTTCTTTGGACCAACCATTTATGTTGCGTACAACATATGAAGGTTTCGAGGAGCGTAGTCCGTTAGAGAAACAAGCTTTATTAACCTTGTTGATTAACTATGCAAATACACCGCTTGAAAGTCGTCAATCTGCTTTGTACTTCGCTTATTATCATGATTTGAACAACATCGTGCATTTTATTAAACGTCTAAGAAATAAACGTTTGACGGATGATATGATTCCGTTGGCATATTTCACGACGATTACGCCGGAGCAAAGAGAAAGTTTCCTATTCTCTATGTCTGAATTTGAAGAATTTCCAGAAGCTTACCGTCCACGCTTTACGCCGGACTCGTTTGTGAAGGTCATTTCTTATGAAGAGTTCTCGCAAAATATCCATGACCGTTATCATATGGATATGCCGGAAGCAACGCCTTCCTATAACAAGGCTGAAGAAGATGCAAAGAAAGCCCAAAGTGATACGAATGCAAAAAGGACAGACATCACAGATAAGGGTGTAAATGCTATCCACGATATTTCTGAATTCCGAAAAAAAGGGGACTCAGACCACAACCAACCGGATGCTTAATGGTATCTGAACACAAAAACCGTCAAGATGCGCTGCATCCTGACGGTTTTCTTGTTTCCTTAAATTTGGATACCTACATTGAATAGGTCATCCGGGTTATATTGTGTTTTCAATTCTTTCAAGCGGCGACCAGTATCACCCGCCCAGGCTAAGGCTGCAACATCCGCACTCGTATCTGAAGAGTAGGCGCCATAAGAAGCTTGGCCTAGATTATTTAAGGCAGCAAAGGCTTGATTTTGGATGGCTACATCATCAGTCATAAACCAAGACGAAACGAAGGCATTGACGTTACGAGCAGCCCATGCTGTTGTGTCTGGTGCTATTACGTTCATTTTTCCACCAACAGAACGTAATTCTTGCATCACCGTAAATGGATGGTCAATACTTTCTTTCATGGCTTCACCTAATTTACGGTCGATATCTGTAACCATAACGTTTTTCAAGGTCACACTTTGTTGGCCAGTGTGGCGTGATTGTGGGTGCGGAATAATATTTGGATAAGGCATGATTGACTCAGTATGGTTGGCAATTGGTGCGACCGCCAGTGCTTTTTCAAGTGTTGGCATGGCAGCTTCTGCATCCGTGTTGCCCCAAACATTTAGGGCATTGACGCTATAGCGACTGCCACCAGCTGCTTGAATCATTAGGAAGCTAGTCATCTCATCCGGTGCTTCTTGAATCCATTGACCCCATGATTCAACGAAAGCAACTAAATCCGTGGAGACATAGTTGATATTTTGGAAAATGATGGAGGCGTCCTGGTTATCGGAATTGATTTTTTCAGCTTCAAGGACAAATTCAGTCACAATCCCTAACTGGGATCCACCACCGCGTACGGCCCAAAATAAATCTGGATTGTTGTCAGCGTCAACTGTATGAATCTCCCCATCACCGGTCACAATGGTAGCTTGACGAATGCGGTCAATGGTTAATCCGTGACTTCGGACAAAGAAACCAATGCCACCTGAAGCGCCTAGACCACCAACCCCAACGTCACCAAAGTTACCACTGGTGATGACGAGGTCATGTGGTGCTAAGGCTTTGGCAACAAATCCCCAAGTAGCACCGGCTTGCACGCGAACAAGATGTTTATCTTTGTCGATAATTTCAATGTCATGCATTTTGGAAATATCGATAATAATCCCATTTTCGTTAGTTGAAGATCCAGAAAGTCCATGGCCACCACTTCGAACAGACACGAGTAAGTCAGGGTGGCTAACTTTAAGTTCTTTCACATAACGAACGCTATTGATGATATCCGTATCATTTTCTGCCATCAAGACGACTTGAGGACGACCTTTTTTGGTGTAAGAAGATTGTAAGTAACGATATTCCTTGTCTCCAGGAAATACCGCAATTTTTTTCAATGTTTCAGGAATATTATGTACATCGATATATATATCAGCCATTACAAGCCTCCTAACTCAGTCATTTGTGCATCAAATTGTGCTTTGTCGAATAATTCAAAATTACGTGAAGGCACTTGTAGCAATGAAGATAGGGTAGAGGTGATTTCACCAACATTCTCAGCGCTAATCCATTCTTTGTTGAAGCCAGGACGGTTACGGTTATTCACAACACCTAACATGTGTGTAAAGATACGACGTTGGTCACCTAATTCAGTTTGTAAGACTTTTCCCATCATGAGTAAGGCCGCTTGTTGCATAGATACGATACCAGAACCTTGGACAGGGTAAATGGCAGAAGCACCTATGATGAGTTGGTAGGCACCATGAGCTGAAATGCGTGGGACAAAGGCTTTGGCTAAGGCCATATGAGAGGTTGCAAATTCAGTGAAAAAGACATTCCATTCAGCTTCGCTAGTATCCCATAGTGCTTTTCCGCCCCACCAACCACCGATTGAGGCAACGACATGATCAACGGGACCAAAAGTATCGATTATCTCTTTGGCAAAGTTTTCAGCACTGTCAAAGGTGTTATATGTTGCCACGACAAGGTGTAATTTTTCTGTTGGTACAGTGTCACCCAATACTTTTTTGAATTCAGCAATTTTTTCTTCAGAACGGCTAGGTACGATAACTTCGGCGCCAGCTTTCAGATAGGCACGTACAATGCCTTCACCAACTGAACCAGTACCACCTGCAATAACTACGCGACTATTTGATAGATTTACTTTTGTTTCATTTGACATGATTTTTTCCTCCTAATACACGTGTTGTATTTACAACATGTGTCGTATATACTTATATTGTAAAACGAATAAAAAGTATTTCAATCACCAATGCCTTGATTTTGTTGTATTTACGACAAAAAGGCAAATTTGTCGAATAAAGGAGCCTTGGATATGACAAAAAATAAAAATATGGATATTCGTGCAATTCGCACACGTAAACAAATTATGACGGCACTGATGGATTTACTCAAAAAGAAAAACTTTGAGTCTATCCGGGTAGCGGATATTACTGCTGAAGCCATGATCAACCGTGCCACTTTTTATAATTATTTTACAGATAAATATCAATTGTTAGAGGCCGTGACGAAAGAAATTTTGCTGGTGGATATACAAAAAGACTTGGCATCATCAGATTTCTCAATTGATTTGCTTGAACAAATCTACTTATTGTTAACGGATTTTCACCTAAAAATGTCAAATTTCTGTAGCTCTAATTACGAGGAGTTGTCTACAGGTACGGATGCCATTTTAAGACAAGAGGTAAGAGGTGCTATCCTAAAATCTTTGCAGGTGAGTTTCCCAAATGAAGCGGATGAAGATCTAGATAGTTTCGCTAGAATCTTAAGTTGGACGATTTTTGGTTTGGCTTATGAATGGCAGTTAAGTAGAAAAGACTCTCCCCAAGCGTATTTTGCGCGTTTTCGAAAGAATTTAGAAAATATGGTGCAAACCGCTCATGTGACAGAGCACTAGTGGTTGGCCAACAAAAAAAGCAGCATCCAATCATCTGGATACTGCTTTTTCTATTTATAAGCATAAGTAACCCTTAGTTCTAGTCTTATAGAACGGTTTGGGTGTGTTGTTGCGCATATTTTTTCGGAGATGTGTTGTAGACTTTCTTGAATGAACGGTAGAAAGTGGAGTAATCGCCGAATCCGGATGCGTTTGATACATCTTGTAGGGACAGTTTATTGGTATTGATGTTATTGATTAATTGTGCGGCATAATTTGCACGTTTTTCAATTAGATACTCATGGAAGTTTTGATTCATTTCTTTTCTAAATAGTTTAGATAGATAGTAAGGAGAAATATCAAATTCTTGCGTAATGCGTTCTAATTGTAAGTCAGATTCTCTGAAGTGTTGGTCGATATAGTAGATGATATGACTAAAGTGTTTATCATCTTTATAGTTACCAGCCATGCTTGGAATTTTCTTGGCATGGAAGATCTTCATTAGCGATTGGTATAAGTGGTAGGCAGTCACGAATTCTGAATCTTCGACTGCATAATCTGCATAATCTAAAATCTTCCCTAGGTAAGAAAGGGTATTGTCTAAGCTTTCTTGGTCTAAGCGGTAGTGACCGGGCTCATCATAGAAGTTCAAGATATCTTCATGTAAGGGTTCGTTCACCATTGCAAATTGATCTAATAAGTTTTGTGGCACCATTAAAATATAACGTGAATTGTTGATACCTTCTTCACTTAACATTAAGTGAGGGATTGTTGGTGGGATAATAATAATATCACCATTGTATAAGGTATATTCGACGTCATTTACGATATATTGACATTGGTTGCCAAGGTAGATAAGTATTTCGTAGTGGTCGTGATAATGCAAAGAACTTGTTGCAGCAGAGTATGCTTCCAAATCCATATCACTGGCATAGTTATAGCTTTTTTTTAGCATATTCTTACGTTCATCGTGGTAACTAAGGGACAAGTGTTTCTGTTGGGTATTTAGAGCAATAGCTTCCAAGTGTTCACCTTCTATTTTTCGCATTTTTAAATATGACAATTGTTTGCAATATTTAACTTGTACCCTAAGTGTACTAAATCTATACAAGCGTTTTCAAGACCTTTTATAATTTAATTTTAAGAAAAATAGATATAGGGTGAGAAAATGCAAAAATATGATATAATTTAATTGAAAAAATTTGAATATATGCCACTATACGAAAAAATCAGCTATCCGCCTTGTGTGAGAGCTGACTTGTTTTTGTGTGATGGTTATTTGTTTAAATAAAGTAAAAAAAACAGTATAATAGACTTTGGTGCAATTTCAAGATTGGAATAGCTTCAAAATTTATTGCTTTAGGAGACGAGCTTATGGATAAGGAACAAGAACGACTTATTGAACGTATAAAAGCAGTTCCAACAGATGATTATGGATACTGTATCCAAACGATTTCCAAATTATTACGCGACAACTATAAACATACACATTCTGAAGATTTTGTAACATCATTCAATCAAGTAATGACTGATAAATTTCCTGATCGAGCAAATGATTACGACCAAATGATTGCTGATGTAACGATGCAAGATGATGCTGAATTTGTTAAAAGAATTAATGCCATTACGGCAATTGACCCAGTTCGTGCGAATTTTGAAATGAGTTTATATATCCGCCGTATGGAAGATGATTTTGATCAATTTACTCCTAAGAAAAACATCCAAAACTTAAGTATTTACGATGAGTTGGATTTATTCCAATTTATTTATCATAACGAATCTGGCACAGAATTATTGCCAACAGTACGTGATTACGCGGGTATGTATATTGAATTTGCAAAAGTTCAAATCCAAGCAAACGAATGGCGTGAAGCGATTGAATCATACCAACAAGCTTTGTTATGGAACCCATATGATGTTGAAACGATTTATGCCTTAGCTGAATTATTCCAAGAAATGGAACAATACGGTATGTCATATCCAACAATCTTAAATGGACTTTCATACTCATTACGTGTGGAAGATTTAGCGTATGGGTTTGCTTTAATCGGTGATTTCTACTACCGCAAAGAAGATTACGATAAAGCATACATGCTATATAACATCTCGTTAATGTGGGATGATAATGATGTTGCAAGTGAAGGTCTAGAAATCCTTGAAGAATTAGACCGTGAGTGGCCAGAAGTTCTTGAAGGTAAAGAACAAGAGGCTTTCTTAGAAGAATTAGGATTGAACGAATATCCATCAATTGATATGTTGACTGCCTTAAAAGAAGCAGCTATTCGTTTCTACCAAAATGACCAATATGAAGCTGCCTACGAATATTTTGCTATCTACGAAGATATCTTAGGTAATGTTGATCCAGAAGTTTCAGATATTTTGGATAAAATTGAAACAGAACATCCAGATGTGTTAATGGAAGATTTTGATGCACATGACCATAGTCACCACGACCATGATCATGACCACCACGATCATAACCATGACCATCATCACCACCATCATTAAGAATGATACAAACGTCTAGCGATAGCTAGGCGTTTTTTCTTGTTAATAGGACAGGCTGAACGCTTTTTCTCTCATCCTTAGTCGAGTTCGGCACTCCAGAAAGCCCTGCGCTTCAGATTAGCTAGTTGATGACTACCGTCATCATCGTCACTATTCTTCCACCGGTTGAGGGCTGAACGCTTTTTCTCACATCCTGTTTATATGCTATAATTGTCTAGTGTTTGATTTGTACAATTGATGAAAGTTAAAGGAGAATTTTATGATACCACGTTATACTCGTCCAGAAATGGGCCAAATCTGGTCTCAAGAGAATAAATACGCTACTTGGTTAGAGGTTGAAATTTTAGCTACGGAAGCATGGGCTGAACTAGGTGAAGTACCTGCTGAAGACGCAAAAGCCATCCGTGAAAATGCACGTTTTGATGCAGATCGTATTGCTGAAATCGAGAAGGAAACCCGTCATGACGTCGTTGCCTTCACCCGTAATCTATCCGAATCATTAGGCGATGAACGTAAATGGGTACACTATGGTTTAACATCAACAGACGTGGTAGATACTGCGCAAGGCTACCAATTGAAACAAGCCAACGATATCATCCGTAAAGACTTAGAACGCTTCTTAGAGGTCTTGAAAAAAAAAGCTATTGAGCATAAATATACAGTTACCATGGGCCGTACACACGGCGTGCATGCTGAACCAACAACATTCGGCTTAAAAGTCGCGCGCTGGTATTCAGAAGCTAAACGGAACATTGACCGTTTTGAACATGCAGCCAAAGGTGTTGAAGCTGGTAAAATCTCAGGTGCAGTAGGGACTTACGCTAATGTATCACCATTCGTTGAACAATATGTGTGCCAACATTTAGGCATTCATCCGCAAGAAATTTCGACGCAAATTTTACCACGTGACTTGCACGCAGAATATATTGCATCACTTGCCTTAATCGCAACAATGATTGAAAACATTGCGACTGAAGTCCGTTCACTTCAAAAATCAGAAACACGCGAAGTGGAAGAGTTCTTTGCTAAGGGTCAAAAGGGCTCATCAGCAATGCCACATAAACGTAATCCGATTGGTTCTGAAAACATGGCTGGGTTAGCGCGTGTCGTTCGTGGACATGTGATTACAGCATATGAAAACGTGACTTTATGGCATGAACGTGATATTTCACATTCAAGTGCAGAGCGTATTATTTTACCGGATACGACTATTTTGGTGGACTACATGTTAAACCGTTTCGCAAATATCATGGAAAAATTAACTGTTTTCCCTGAAAACATGAAACGTAATATGGAAGCAACACATGGGTTAATCTACTCACAACGTGTCTTATTAAAACTTGTAGATGCTGGTTTATCACGTGAAGCGGCTTATGATTTAGTGCAACCTTTGACTGCCATTGCTTGGGACGAAGGTAAAGCCTTCAAACCATTAGTAGAAGGTAAAAAAGAAATCACTGATCATTTATCACAAGCAGAAATAGACGATGCTTTTGATTATCATTACCATATTCAAAAAGTGGATGAAATTTTCGAGCGTTTAGGCTTAGTATAATTCGTCTTAAAAGAAAACAGCCCTAGCGAGCAGTGCGACACTGTTCGTTAGGGCTGTTTTGTTATGTATTAGTGGGCATCTTTATCCGGTCGTTTCTTAGATACTTCATGTGGACGAATATGGTAGTGCTTGATGAAGGCTCTGTAAAAATTACTGTAGTCATTAAAGCCAGCTTGTTGCCAAGATTCGGTAATGGATTGTCCATTTTCAATAAGTCTTCGGGCATAGTTCAAACGTAAATCCAAAATGAATTGGTAAATCGTTGAATGGAAGTAAGGTTGGAAGACCCGGTTCACCGTTGAAGTTGAAATGTTGAAATGGTCCGCTATATCTTGCAAAGTGATATTTTTTCGATAGGTTTCCTGGATATATTGTTTAATCTCATACGCCAAGATTTCACGCTCTGATAACTGCAATTGATTTTCTGTAGGTGAATGGAACATACGGAAAAGTTCAATCAATATGGCACTCACGATATTGAACACCATTTTCTTTTGCAATGCATCCTCAGGTCGTTTCAACTCCTCTTTCAATTGCAACAAGCTTTGGAACATATGTTGCCAAGTGACAAAAGAGAAGGAAAGGGCGTGTGGTTCATCAAAGATTTTCTTCAATTCAGGCGTTTCAATAAATTCTGAGGTCACAGCTTCAATATAAGGTGTACCTAAAGCTAAAATGTAGGCATATAATTTTTCAGAATGACCACCGTGGCTTCCGTCATCCTTTTCATCCGTATCCTCGATCGGTAAGTATATTTTTCGAGAAATTGGTTCAGGTAGAATAATAATTTGTCTAGCTGAAACTTCAATTTTTTTATCCGCTAAGGCAAGGGTAAATGGTCGCACCGGGATTAATAGTTCGTTACGATGGAATGATGAACGATTATAGTGTTCGACCATGTCTTGATCAACTTTTGTAAGCTTGATTCTGAATGGCGGTGTTCCTAATGTCATAAATCAAAACTCCTAATTCTGTTAAATGTTTCGCCCCTAAAATAAAAAAAGGGGACTCAATGTAAGTCTCCCTCTAAATATAACATAGTTAGCTGTAAAAAAGAAAAAGCTAAATTAATTTTAGTCGTTTCATTTCTGCTTCAAGTGCTGCAACTGTTTCTTCTTGAGCTGGTACAAGTGGTAAACGTACTGAACCTGCATCAAAGCCTAACATAGAAACAGCTTTTTTGATTGGAATAGGATTTGGTTCACTGAATAGAATATCAATTAATGGTTTGAAGGCTGTTTGGATTTCCGTAGCTTTCGCATAGTCACCATTCAAAGCATAATGTGTCATTTCGTGTACTTGTTTTGGTGCAATATTGGCAAGTACAGAGATAACACCTTGGCCACCTAAACTCATTAATGGTACAACTGTATCGTCGTTACCAGAATAGATATCAAAATCTGGACCAACATAGTAGCGAGATTCAACCGCTTTTGCAAGATCACCAGTTGCATCTTTCAAGGCTACAATGTTATCAATTTTTCTTAACTCAGCTAGTGTTTGCGGATTGATAGACATACCTGTACGGCCTGGTACATCATATAAGATGATTGGTGTTTCACGTACTGCATCCGCAATGGCACCGTAATGCGCTAATAAGCCAGCTTGGCTCGTTTTTAAATAGTAAGGTGTAACGGATAAAATAGCATCCGCACCAGCTGCTGCACAGTCTTTTGTTAATTGCACACCGTGGGCAGTATCATTTGAACCAGCCCCAGCAATAACCGGTACACGTCCGTTCACACGGTCGACACAGAATTTTACTAATTGTACTTGTTCTTCATCAGTTTGCGTAGATGCCTCACCAGTAGTACCAGCTACAACAATGGCGTCTGTACCATTTTCAATTTGGAATTCGATTAAATCCGCGAAAACGTCGTAGTTAATATTTTGTGCTAATGAATTATCGTAAGGGGTGACAAGGGCAACCCCAGAACCTGTAAATAAAGCCATGATATTCCTCCTAAGTATGTGCCGCATTTCCTGCAAAATTCAACAATCAATCATATAAAATACAGCGTAAAGAAAAAAGGCAGGCAAGAGCTCAACTCTATGCCTACCTAGGAATCTGTTCAAAAACATGGCAAAGCCATTCAAAGACTATGCACTACAAAAAAGCGACATAGCCATGTTTTCATCCCTAGTATTAGACAAGCGCTCCTCACCTTAATGGGATTAAGGTTTGACAGGAATAACCCTATTCGGTGTTACCCCCAACACAGCAAGCTGCATTTCGGCGCCATTACCTTTCGCTTAAAAGCTACTGATTAATTGCGCATCCTCTATATCTATACCGTTTATTTCGTATAATCGTTAGACTAAAAGTAACACGACTAGCCTATAAAGGCAAGTCAAAAGATGAAATCTCCATGAGAAAATGTAAAAACGATTAGTCCTTCAATTTTTTCGCTTTACTATCAATATAAGTAATTGGTACACGTTGTCCTAATGAAGTTAATACCTCATGGGCGATAGTGCCACCATGTTTCGCCACATCAACAATATCTACCGTATGTCCGCCATTTGTACCAATCAAGGTTACTTTGGTTCCAACAGGCATTTCATGTGGTAAATGAATCAAGGTTTGATCCATACAAATACGACCGATTGTAGGACATAATTCGCCATCTACAATGGCATTCAAGCCTAAGTATGACCGTTTCCAACCATCAGCGTAGCCAATAGGTAGGGTAGCGACCCACTCATCTTCTTCAGCAACATATTCGGCACCATAAGAAACCGTATCTCCAGCATGCATTTGCTTCACATAGATAATTTCCGTTTCCAAGGTTAATGCTTGTGTTAGATCGACGGTAGATTCGCGGTCATTCATACTTGGATTCGATCCGTATAAGCCCAAGCCAAATCGCAAGGCATCCTTCGTTTTTTCAGGATACCAAATAGATAGTGCCGAATTCGATTGGTGAATTACCGGACGTTCAGCCAAAGCTGAGAAATCCAAATGATTAATGATATTGTCGAAGAAAGCCGATTGTTCCTCTACTTTGTCAATTCCGTGGTCGGTAAAGGTATCCGCTGTTGCGTAGTGGGTAAATACTGATGCTAAAACAAACTTCTTCGGATGTTTCGCAATATAATCGACAACGGCTTGTGCGTCCTCAACTGTACGAACCCCAATGCGCCCCATACCAGAATCAATTTTTAAATGTACATGCAATTTACGACGACCAAACTCCTTGTCGTGTTTCTTTGCGTATTTTAAATATTGAAGATCAGACACGGTAACACCAATTTCCATATTGGCATGCAACCAAGCATCATCTGGATCAGTTAGGCCTAAAATCATAATGGGGGCAATGATACCTGCATCGCGTAATTCCATTGCTTCATCAGTCACAGCCACACAAAAACCATCCGCGCCACGATTTTGTAGGGCATTTGCTACAGGCACAGCACCAAGTCCGTAGCCATCAGCTTTCACAACTGCATATACGGGTTTATTGTCCGCAAATTTTTTGATGGCAAAATAATTATCTACAATAGCGTCTAAAGAGACGGTAGCTTTGGTAGGGCGATGATATCCTTTAGTCATTTCAGAAACTCCTCTATCTATCAATAATGATTTTATTGTGCCAAAAAAGGCAGTGAAATGAATGCTACTGCCTTTGGTCACATTATTTTTCTAATCTATTATACCACTTTCACCTCTAGGAAATAGTGTGGTCATCATCATCAGTTGTTACGATTTGTATAAATTTTGGTACGTGGCGGTTATATGCATCCGTCCATTTTAATACACGTGGGCGTGGAAGGAAGTATTCAACCCCAACTGCGATAATAGCCCCTAAGAAAGTATCAAAGATTCGCCATAAAGCGTAAATATATTGATTTTCACCAGGGATATTAAAGATGATAATCAGGAAAGTAGCTGAAGCCCCGATGATACCAGCCGAATTGTTTAATAATAGGGAAACTTGAATGGTAATAGCAATACCAACACCTGCTAATAGAGCAGTGGTGAAAGTATTTGTCGGTAAAAGTCCAGAAAGGAAGATATATACAATTGATGCAAAGGCGCCACAACAAATAGCGATAGTACGTTTGATACCGAAGGTAAATGATGAACCAAAATCGGCACGTTGCGAGAAGACAGCCGAAAGTGCAGAAATTTGTGGATCAATAGTGGTAAAAGCGGCGATGAGGACGATAATCATAACACTCAAACTGGTTTTGAGCGTACGCATACCGACATGGATTTTCTTAAACAAGACGATTACTCCTTAGTTTCATAAATTTATTTGATAAATCCCTTATTATAGCATATAATGATAGATTTATTCTACTGGATTCGATTTGAATTTTTCTATAAATAGATTATACTAGTAGTAATAGACAAGCAATGAATATGATTGGTTATACTAAGATTAAGGGTGGTGCACGAGTGAAACGTCGAACATACCGTCAAGCCAAGCAGGCGCTTGAACGCGAAAAAAAACAGAATCAAAATAAATATGGGACGACGATTTCCAATGCACAAAAGACACAAGTGCCGCAAACAACATTTTCACAGGATACTGCTGAATTTGATGCCAAGTCTTTTTCTGAAGCGAAGTTGCCTCAAGAAACCTTTCAGGACTTAGATACCAATGAAATCTTCTTTGAACATCAAAAAGAGAAGCAATATATGTGGTCAGGACCAAGTAGTCAAAGCCGTAAACAAATGGTTTTTATTATTATTATTTTAGCCATCTTGGCGATTATCTTTTTAGGTCCAACCGTATTTCATTTCTTCGCAACAATATTTAAATAATGACAGCAAAAATGGTCGAGGAAAATATTCCCCGACCATTTTTTATTTTGTACTCTTTCTTCCAACGGTTCAAATCAAAACGATTATTGTCGCACTCTATGAAAACCTGCTCCAAAAGTTAGCTTTGACTGCGTTTCAGAAAAATCAATAAGACTGAAGTGCGTCTTATTTTCATTTTCTTCCAACGGTTCAAATCAAAACGATTATTGTCGCACTCTATGAAAACCTGCTCCAAAAGTTAGCTTTGACTGCGTTTCAGAAAAATCAATAAGACTGAAGTGCGTCTTATTTTCATTTTCTTCCAACGGTTCAAAGCTGGACAACTTTTGTCACACTCTATTCTATTTAGGTTGTACGATGATCATTTCTTTTGTGAAGTTATTGATGTTTTCTGTACCATCTTCATGGGCGATGACTAAATCTTCGATACGTACGGCGGTGTTACCTGTTAGGTAGATACCTGGTTCGATAGAGAAGATGTTACCATCTTGAACAGGATTTTGGTTTGCAGCTGACACATCACCTTTTTCGTGAACTTCACGACCAATAAAATGACCTAGACGGTGGGTGAATTGGTCCCCGTAACCACGTTCAGAGATGTAATCACGTGCGGCAGCATCGATGCTGGCTAAACTTGCACCAACTTCAACAGCCGCAATTCCGCGTAGATTTGCTTCTAAGACGATTTCATATACTTCCTTGGCAAGTTCACTAGGTTCACCGTAGTAGACCGTACGTGTCATGTCTGAGCAGTATTCTTCGTGTTTACAACCAATGTCGATGACAACAGAATCACCTAATTGTGGTTTGGTATGGTCTGATTCGTGGTGAGGGTCTGCACCATTCGCACCATAGGCAATAATTGGTTCGAAGGAGAAGCCAGAATCTGCACCTTCTTCGGCGTATATTTTTTCTAAAGCGTCAACTGCTTCAAGTTCATCTAAACCTAAGGGAATCACTTCCTCGATTAAGCGAGCAATGGCGCGATCGTTGATGGCAGATGCGACACGCATTTTTTCTTGTTCATCAGCGGTTTTGTGGGCACGTTGATCGTCAACTAGGTCAGAAGCTACGTCGAATGTGGCATTCGGATAGGCTTGTGCGGTAGCGAGTAATTGATCAGCTCGCCATAATTTATCCACACCAATTTTGATGGTGGCATCAGTAGTTGGGAAGGATTGAAGCGCCGCAAATGCTTGCGCGATGCTTGTATTGTCATCAATCCAAGTAACGTTGATACCTGGTAGTTCGTTAAATACAAATAGTTTATTGGCGATAATTTGTGGTGCTTGATTTGGTTGAATGATTAGTAGCCAAAATCTTTCCATTGGGTCAAAAATGACACCAGTATAGTAATCAATAGCGGCTTTATCGGTGATGATTAAAGCATCTAATTGGGCTTTGGCTACATTTTCTTGAATTGTGTTTAAGCGATTTTTGTGTTCTTGATTCATAGTTCCTCCATCAATCAATACCAATTATAGTAAACCGTCTTCTGGTTCATCATGGTATTTTTCTTCTGCTTCAGGGTGTGTTTCGATAAATTCTTCAAATTCGTTTAGGGTCATACCGTCATGGGCTTCGATAAATCCTGCACGACGTTCTTTACGATATTTGACCATTTTTTCTTTGAAGATGTCACCAGGTGTTGGCGGTGTCCAAGATACGGCGTTAGCACCAGCTTTGATGACTTCACGAATGGTTTCGTCAGTTTGACCACCAGTTGCGATAATTGGGATATGCGGGAAGTCGCGGCGGATGCGACGTACGATCGCTGCAGTATCTTTACCACCGGATACATTCAAGATATCTGCACCAGCTGAAATACGCGCTGCGATATCATTATAAGCTGATACTACGGTTGCGACAATTGGTGAATCAACTGTGTGTTCGATATCCAAAATATTTTCAGCGGTCATTGGGGCATTTACTACAACCCCTTGTACGCCTGTGGCTTCTGCGAAAAGGGCAATATCCACGCTACGTTTACCTTGAGTTGTACCGCCACCAACACCTGCAAATACTGGTTGGCTTGCTACAGATGTTACTGCCTGGATGATTGCCGGATGTGGTGAGAATGGGTATACGGCTAAAACAGCGTCTGCATTGCAGTACAAAATGGTTGCTACGTCGGTTGTAAAGACGAATGATTTTAACGTACGGCCGAAAACATTGATACCGGTCGCTTCGTTGATTACTTCAGGGACCATAATCATATCTTTTCTAAATTGAGAAGAGATATTTTGTGTACCGTTTTTTGGTTGGTTCAATTTACTAACCTCCGTTTTTCTATTAATCTGTCTTATTCGGACAAGAGACTAAGTACATTATAGTACGCATAGAAAAGGACTACAATTCTTTTAGATGAACTAATGTAAACGATTGTTTTTCGCAAGTAATCTAACATATTTCAAATTGTATGTTAAAAAATATATCAAATAATATTGACTAATATTAAGAATTTGATTAGAATAACTTTACCTTTAGACCAATATCTTGGTACAATGGAAGAGATTGAAAAAAAGGATGAAAACAAACAAAATCAAAAGAAACGAAGAGGTGCTATATGATTACATTTGAACATGTTGAAAAATACTATGGTAAATTCCATGCGTTGAAAGATATTAACTTGAATATCGATGAGGGTGAAGTGGTGACACTTATTGGACCTTCTGGTTCTGGTAAATCAACACTTATCCGTACAATCAATGCACTTGAAAAGATTAACTCAGGTAAGTTAATCGTTGATGGCAAAGACATCACAGACAAAAATACAGACATTCGTCAAATCCGTCGTGACTGCGGTATGGTGTTCCAACATTTTGAGTTATATCCTCACATGACTGTGTTAGAAAACGTTACATTGGCACCGTTAAAAGTCTTAAAGAAAACAGACTCAGATGCACAAGACCGTGCAGAACAATTATTAAAACGTGTAAACATGTGGGACAAACGTGATTCTTATCCATCTCAATTATCAGGTGGACAAAAACAACGTGTTGCAATCGCACGTGGTTTAGCTATGCGTCCAAAAGTTATGTTATTCGATGAACCAACATCAGCGTTAGACCCTGAAATGGTTGGTGAAGTATTGGATCAAATGAAACGTATCGCTTTCGAAGATAACATGACGATGGTGGTTGTAACACATGAGATGGGCTTCGCGAAAGAAGTAAGTAACCGTACAATCTTCATGGCTGAAGGTGAAATTTTAGAAGACCGTCCTTCAAAAGAGTTCTTTGAAAACCCACAAGATGAACGCGCTATTCAATTCTTGAGTAAAATTCTAGTCTAGTTACTATCCGTTAACTTAAGAAGAGAGGTAATGATTATGAAAAAATTATGGCGCATCGTCGCACTTATTCCACTATTATTTTTATTAACAGCCTGTGCAAGCGGTGCTGGTAGTAAAGCAGATATTGCATCACGTATTGAAAGTCAGGCTTACCCAACAATTACTTGGGGTGTGAAAGTGGATACCAACTTGTTTGGGTTCTACAATATTCAAGAAAACCGTATCGAAGGTTTCGATATCGATATGGCCAAAGAAATCACTAAGCGTATTGCGGGTGAAGATGCTGAGCCGGTTTTCGTTGAAGTAACATCAAAAACACGTATTCCTCTATTAAAAAATGGTAACGTTGATGCCTTAATCGCAACAATGACTATTTCTGAGGAACGTAAAAAACAAGTAGACTTCAGTCAAGTATACTTTGATGCTGGGCAAGCAATCATGGTACCAGAAGATTCTGATATCCAAGATGTAAGTGAGCTAACAAGTGAACATACAGTGTTAGCTGTTAAAGGTTCAACTTCTGCTGACCGTATTAAAGAAGCTGCACCTGAAGCCAACATTTTAGAGTTAGAAAACTATTCTGAAGCCTTTACAGCATTGAAATCTGGTCAAGGTGATGCCATGACAACAGATAATGCCATTCTATTAGGGATTATGGAACAAAATCCTGGTTACCGTCTTGCAGGTTCTACATTTACAAATGAACCATATGGTATTGCGGTAAACAAAGGTCAAGAAGACTTCTTAGCCCAAATCAATCAAGCAATTGATGATATGGTTGCTGATGGTACATATCAAGAAATTTATACAAAATGGTTTGGTGACAATACTGAGTCATCAATCGCAGAATAGGAGGGTGAAGATTTATGCTTAATATATTTACTGAATACAGTGATTTACTTATTGAAGGCTTCATCAACACACTGATTGCTTCTGTGATTGCACTAGTATGTTCATTGATTGTCGGTGGCTTAATTGGTATCTTGCAAACAACTGACCACAAATGGTTATCAGGAATTGCAAATGTTTATGTGGAATTTTTCCGTAACATTCCATTGTTGATTATCGTTATGTTCTTCTATGTTGTTGTCCCACTTTACGGTGTGGATATCACTGGTTTCCAAGCTGGTGTGATTGGTTTAACCCTTTATACTTCGTCATTCATTGCGGATGTTATCCGTTCAGGGATCGAAGCAGTACCGAGAGGGCAAATGGAAGCCGCAATTTCGCAAGGGATGACATACGTTCAAGCTATGCGTTTTGTTGTCTTACCACAAGCTGTGAAAATTGTCATTCCTCCTTTAGGAAACCAATTTATCAACTTAGTGAAAAACTCAAGTATCTTAGCGATGGTAGCTGGTTTAGACTTAATGTACTATGGTGACCTTATTGCTAGCCAAACCTTCAATACATTAGGTACATATACTGTAGTTGCTTTGGTTTACTTGATTATTACGGTGCCATTAACAGTGTTGGTTTCTCGTATTGAAAAAAATCTTAAACAACAAGACGTACGTTAGAAAGGAGCGATAAGATATGGATTTTGCAGGCGCACTACAATGGATGAACATCCAATTTTTGCTTAATGGTTTATGGATTACGCTTCAAGTAACGTTTTACGCCATTATATTCTCGTTAATTTTAGGTGGTATTTTCGGTGTCATTCGTTTTATGGAAATCCCATTTTTCTCTAAGATTCTAGGTTTTATCATTGACGTTATTCGTAACTTACCGTTACTATTAATCATTTTCTTCACCTATTTTGCTTTACCACAATTAGGTATTCGTTTAAATATTTTCTGGGCAGCCGTAACAGCTTTGATGATTTTTGAATCAGCAATGATTTCTGAAATTATCCGTGGTGGTTTGAACTCAATACCAAAAGGGCAAGCGGAAGCTGGTATTTCTACTGGTTTAACACGCGTTCAAACCTTGGTATATATTCAATTACCACAAGCAGTTCGTGCGATGGCACCTTCAATCGTGTCACAATTGATTGCCTTGATCAAAGATACTTCTTTGGCAACAATCATCTCATTACCAGAATTGACACATAATGCGAAAATTATCTACAACCAAAATACAAACTACGTTATCCCAATGTTCGTTGTGATGACCTTGTTATATTGGATTATCTGTTACTCATTATCCCAATTCTCTAAATACTTAGCGAATCGTGGTTCAGCCAAAGCGACACGTAAAGATGGCGCTTTAGTGCAACAAAAATAATGACGTATCAGCAATGCTGACTAGGACTGAAATTGGTCCTAGTCTTTTTTTATGATTATGCAAAGCATATTGATAAAAGATTAATTTTCTATGATAAAATATTTAATATCAGATACGCATTACAACTCAAGAAAGAAGGCGACAACATGCAAGCAAACTCAAGCGACAAATTCGCTGGTAAAGGGATTTCTGGCTCGACCCTCAAATGGATTGCCATGATTACGATGATCATCGACCATTTTGCGGTAGGTATATTCATCCCAATGATGGAAGCAGGGCAACTATCTACATTTGATTATTCCAGTGTATACACAGCCTATACCATTTCGCGTGCAATAGGTCGTCTAGCATTTCCAATATTCTGTTTTTTGCTGGTGGAAGGCTTTTTTTATACTTCTAATGTCAAAAAATATGCAATTCGCTTAGGTATATTCGCCATTATTTCAGAAGTACCATTCAATTTAGTGATTGATCAAACATTCTGGAACCTGGGCTATCAAAATGTTTTCTTTACGTTATTGATTGGTCTAGTAACCATCTGGTCCATGTCTAAGGTAGAAAATAATTTTTTGAAATTGATACCGGCCCTTCTTGGTATTGTCTTGGCAGAACTGCTACATACCGACTACGGCGCATTTGGGGTTTTATTGATTGCGGTACTATACCAATATCGAGAACTCCGTTTATGGCAATCCATTATTGGTGGTTTGATGGTTGCTTGGGAAATTACGGCCCCCATATCTTTCGTACTAAGCTATTTTTACAATGGGCTTAAAGGACGTTACAATGCCAAATGGCTATACTGGATTTATCCGGTTCATTTATTGATTTTCGGCCTAATCGGTCGCGCTATTCTAAACGCATAATTTGAAAAAATAAGGAGCAAGACTTATGTATGAACAAATTGATTACAGTAAATATATTCCGCAAATGATTGAAGATATCCAAAATTTGGTACGCATTCCATCGATTCGAGATGATCAAGCAGCAACTCCGGAAGCACCATATGGTCCTCAGGTAAGAGAAGCGCTGGACTTCATGCATGATATCGCTGTACGTGATGGCTTAAAGGTGGGCGATGCTTATCCATATGCCGTTTACATGCAAGGGCAAAATAATGCCGCAGGTGCCCGCATCGATGTGGTAAGCCATGTGGACGTTGTGCCTGTTGGTACTTTATCTAACTGGACATATGAGCCGTTTGGGGCTGAAATTGATGGCGACCGCATGTATGGTCGAGGTACATCTGATATGAAACGAAATGCGATTATTTCTTACTATGCAGCCCGTATTTTACATGATTATCAAATTCCAACGAAAAATACGATTCGTATCGTGATTGGTTCAGATGAAGAATCGGATATGTCAGATATCCAACATTATGTTGCCAAAGAAGGGGCACCTGATTTTGCGATTACACCTGATGGTACATTCCCACTACAGATTGGTGAGAAGGGTGCAACTACATGGGAATATAGTGGTTATGTGACGGATACAATCGTTGAAAGTGTGCATGGTGGTGCTGGTTCAAATGTCGTGCCTTCAGAAGCACAATTTGTTTTAACAGCGGCATATAACAGTGAATTAGACACGTATGCAGCTGGGAAAAACTGGGCGATTGAAGTGACAGAAAAAGAAGGTAAAACGTATCTAACGGTGTTTGGTATTTCCGCCCATGCATCTACTCCTGAGGCGGGAGATTCTGCCATTACACGTGGGTTTGAATTGATTGCAACGGTGTATGGTGATGCATTTGCACAACGCTATGTAGACTTATTCCGTGATTACTACGGTAGTGGTTTTGACATTGCTCGTGAACATGAAGTGATGGGGCCTTTAACTGTTAATCAAGGTGTCTTTGATAAAGAAGCAGATGGTAGCATAGCATTCACGATTGACATTCGTTATCCAGAAAATATTACTGAACCTGAGTTATCTGCTGCGTTTACAAAAGCTTTCCCAGCCTTAACAGCGGTGAAACCATTCGATACGCCACCAATTCTATCTGATGTTACATTGCCTGCAAATCAATTGTTATTAAAGACTTTTGAAGATCATTATCCAGACCATTCGCTTGAACCGATTATCTCTGGTGGGGTATCATATAGTAAAGTGATGCCAAATTGTGTGTCTTTTGGGATGAATTTCCAAGATGATGTACATGTTGCACATCAAGCAAATGAGTATATTGAGTTAGCAACACTAACAGATTTACTTCAATTATTTACAGATGCCTTCATTCGTTTGGGTCAGGCAGATACCTTGAAGTAATCCATCGATGAAGAGGGGAATATTGTGAACGAGAAAGAATTAGTCGGCAAAGAGGCTGCAAAATATGTAGAAGATGGTATGGTCGTTGGACTTGGAACGGGTTCGACGGCGTATCATTTGATTGTTGAATTAGGTAGACGTGTCCGTGAAGAAGGGCTAAATATGATAGGTGTTGCCACTTCAGTCCAATCCGCTGAACTAGCTAAAGAAGTAGGCATCAATGTTCAATCATTTAACGATGTGAAGGAAATTGATGTAACGATTGATGGTACGGATGAGTTTGACCCAGCCTTGAATGGTATCAAAGGTGGCGGTGGTGCGCATTTAATTGAAAAAATTATTGCCGTGAATAGTAAACGGGTTATTTGGATTTGTGACCATTCCAAAGAGGTAACGCAGTTAGGTGCCTTTCCATTACCAGTTGAGGTGATTCGTGATGCTAGCCAACATCTATTTGATGGCTTTGTAGCAAAAGGGTATGCACCATCATATCGCTTAACACCAGCAGGCGATAAGTTTATTACCGATAGTGGCAATTATCTTATTGATTTGCATTTGGAAAAAATCGACAACGCACCACAACTTGCAGAAGAATTAATTCATTTGGTTGGTGTGGTTGAACACGGATTATTCTTAGATATCGCTGACCATGTCATCATGGCCAAAGACGATAAAATCGTTCATTTTTACAAATAATATAGAAAAAGGAGATCAAAGCTGTGAACCACTCCCCGTCAAGTAGA
>NZ_RKMG01000024.1 GCF_003797145.1 Aerococcus agrisoli
AACTTTTGGGGGCCTCTACAAGGGTCCCAGGATTTTTCTTTTACCAATAAGTTTATTTTGAGAATTGGCTGTTGTATAAGTTTGCATAGAAACCATTTTCTGCCATCAAAGCATCGTGGTTTCCTTGTTCAATAATGTCACCATGATCCATTACTAGGATGATGTCGGCATTACGGATTGTAGATAAACGGTGGGCGATGACGAATGACGTACGACCTTCCATCAATTTATCCATGGCATCTTGTAGCAAGACTTCCGTTCTGGTATCGACTGATGAAGTTGCTTCATCAAGAATCAATAACGGTGCATCTTTCAACAAGGCACGCGCAATCGTGAACAATTGTTTTTGCCCAACAGATAGGGTTACAGAATCATCTAAGTAAGTATCATACCCCTTAGGCAAGGTATTGATAAAGTGGTCAATACCAACCGCTTTGGCTGCCGATTCCATCATTTCATCTGTAATATGGTCTTGGTTGAAGATTAAGTTTTCGCGAATAGTACCTTCGAATAACCATGTATCTTGCAATACCATTGAGAATTGATCATGGACAGCTGAACGAGATAATTTGCTAATTGGGTGACCATCGATGTAAATTTCACCCTTGTCGATTGGATAGAATTTCATCAACAAGTTAACGATCGTTGTTTTACCAGCACCTGTAGGACCAACGATGGCAATCTTTTGACCAGATTTGGCTTCAAGAGAGAAATCGTTGATAATCGTTTGACCTGGTTCATAACCGAAGTTAACATGATCAAATGTTACGTCACCGTGAACATTTGAAATAGATTGTGCTAAGTCGCTATCATCCGCCATTTCGTCTTCATCCAAGAATTCAAATACACGCGTTAAGGCTGCACCTGCTGATTGGAATGAAGCGAAGGCTTGAGATAATTGGCCTAATGGTTGGGTAAAAATACGTACATAAATCATGAATGAAACAACGACACCGAAAGAAATGTCACCATTTAATGCCATAATTGATCCCACGATGGATACAGCCACGTAACCAAAGTTACCAATGAAGGTCATCAATGGTTGCATAATTCCTGAGAAGAATTGTGCATGCCAAACGCTGTCATATAAGGCATCGTTAGCTTCATTAAATTGCGCATTCACTTGATGCGAAGCATTAATCGTCGTTAAGACACTTTGACCTGAATATGCTTCTTCAGCAATAGCGTTAACATTGGCCAAGTTACGTTGTTGTGAAACGAAATAACCTTGTGAACTCTTCAAGATTAATACAATACCGATGAAACCAATCGCTACTGATGCGAGTGCAACGAAACTCAAGGTAACATTATTGTAGAACATCATCACTAATGTCCCAATCAATAGCGTTACTGAAGGGATAAATGATGATAGGGTTTGATTCAATGATTGACTCACTGTATCCAAGTCATTGGTTACACGACTTAACGTATCACCATGACTATGGGTATCAAAATATTGTAACGCCAAACGGTCAATCTTATCTGATACTAAACGGCGCAATTTTTTAGAGAAGTTTTGCACTGCAGTAACCATTAAATAAGATTGGATATAGGTGAAGATTGCACCGATACCATATATGATTGCCAAGGAAATGGCAATTTTTGAAACTTCCGATAAATCAATACCTTCTGGCGAAGTTAATCCGGCTGTAATAATATCCGTCATTTCACCTAAGCGGTCTGGTCCAATAATTGAAGCCATAGAGCCAAGCATGGCCAAAACTGTTGCAATAATAATTGCCCAGCGATATTCACGCCCATATTTTAGGATACTTTGCATCATAGAAGGTTTATTTGCATCTTTATTCTTAGTCATTTGCTAATTCCTCCTCTGATAATTGTGAATAAGCAATTTCTTTATATACTTCATTGTTAGCTAATAATTCTTTATGTGTACCATGACCCACGATTTCACCACGTTCAAGCACGATGATTTGATCAGCATCCATGATTGTAGAGATACGTTGTGCCACGATAATTTTCGTTGTATCAGCCATTTGTTCTGCTAGAATACCACGCAATTTCTTATCTGTTTGATAGTCCAACGCAGAGAATGAGTCGTCAAAAATTAACACTTCTGGTTGACGCGCGATTACACGTGCAATACCAAGACGTTGTTTTTGACCACCAGAGAAGTTGCTACCACCTTGGGCAACTTTTGTCTCTAATTGATCAGGTTCGCCTTCAACGAAGTCTTTAGCTTGCGCAATTTCTAAGGCTTTCCAGATTGCATCATCAGAAAGATCAGCATCTTGATGTTGGTTACTTTCCCCAAGATTCATATTTGAACGAATGGTACCAGAGAATAAGACTGGTTTTTGTGGGATATACCCAACAATGTTATTCAAGCTAGCATGGTCGAAGTCTTTGACATTTTTACCATCTACTAAAACTTGACCTTCAGATACGTCATATAAACGCGGAATCATTTGAATTAATGTTGATTTACCAGAACCTGTTGCCCCAATAATGGCTAAGGTTTCCCCTTTATTCAATTTGAATGAAATATCTTTCAAGGCTGGTTTGGCATCATCACCATATTTAAAGGTCACATCTTTAAATTCAATTGTGCCTTTTTCATCTGGTTGAACAGACTCATCTACAAAATTGATGCTTGGATCCATGTCCAATACTTCATTGATACGTCTTGCAGATACGAGTGCACGCGGTAAGATCATGAAAATCATCACCATTAATAAGAAACCAATAATAACTTGCATCGCATATGATGTAAAAACAATCATTTGTGAGAATAAGTTTACTTGCGCCATACCTTGCGCTGCGTCAGCAATCAAGTAAGCCCCAGTCCAGTAAACTGCTAGCGTCAAGCCGTTAGATACAAGGCTCATCCCTGGTTGCATAATCCCCATAACACGCCCTACAAAGATATTCGTATTGGTTAGATTATCATTGGCTTCCGCAAATTGGTGGTTTTGATAATCTTCGGCATTGTATGCACGGATAACACGTAAACCAGTTAGGTTTTCACGCGTGATACCATTGATATCATCGATCATTGTTTGAATTTTTTGGAAACGAGGTACCGCATAGAACATAACAATGGCAATCATCAACAATAGAATGCCTACAGCGACTGCAGTTGTTAATGTCCATTCCCATTTTTGGCTAGAAATTTTTGTGATGGCCCAGATAGACATGATTGGACCCCGCAAGATAACTTGTAGACCCATCGCAATCAACATTTGAATTTGCGTTAAGTCATTAGTTGTACGTGTCACTAAACTTGGCACAGAGAATTGATTAATTTCGTGTGCAGAATAATCCATCACCTTATGGAAAATTTCGCCACGAACACGGGCAGTTAAGCCTGCTGCAATTTTAGTGGCAAAATACCCAACAACAATTGATGTGGCAAACGAAGCTAGTGATAAGCCCACCATTTTTAGACCTGACTCTAAAATATCTGCCGTCTCAGTGTCCGGCATTTGTAATAATTTTGTGATTTCCGACATATAATCCGGAATCTCTAATTCTAGAAAAACTTGTAGAAAAATGAGTGCTAAACTCAAAATTGCTAACAGTTTTTCTTTTGTATTCATCTTTGCTAATATTTTCAGCAATATCATTACCTCCTATTTTGCAGTTAAAACTGCACGTTTTTATGTAAATGGTGAAGTGTAGCTTTTAACTGCGCCACTTCTTCTTCCGAAAGGCCAGCTGTTAATGCATCCTCCACTTGGACAAATAACTCATGAACCTTTTGAAACGCTGCATACCCTTCTTCAGTGACAATCAACCGTTTGTAGCGACCATCTTTTTCAGATTTTTCAGTCGTCACGTAGCCATTTTTAATTAAT
This sequence comes from Aerococcus agrisoli, assembly GCF_003797145.1. Taxonomy (GTDB): domain Bacteria; phylum Bacillota; class Bacilli; order Lactobacillales; family Aerococcaceae; genus Aerococcus; species Aerococcus agrisoli. The sequence goes on from NZ_RKMG01000024.1 coordinate 3,819, forward strand.
CGGCCAATTAATTCAGATGAGGATGATTTACGAATATTCATCATTTTTTCAAGGTCTTTGCCAAAGACTTCATCTTCCTTAGAGGCTTTAATAATATAACCAAGGGCCATTGATTGCGGTCCTTTCATATCTCCCAAATCGTGCTCACTAAGTTGTTCTCCTACATATCGGTGAATCGATATCATGAGTTCTCTTAGCAATCTACCAACTTCCATTGGCTGATCCTCTGTATGCATTTTGACACCTTCTCTTTATAAAATTAATAGTTCGCACGCTAACTATTATAACAGGGTTTATTTCAATTTCAAATAAATATGTACCGAAAAAGTTTGACTTTTCAATGAATACGTTCTCAAAAGAAAATGATGAGATTGGGAAAGAAGATTGGCGCTTAGCTATTTTTGGATGTATTCGACTTGTCCGGTCTAACATGATGAATGATTTCTAATGTTTGACCTATTCACTTTAGATAAGTCACTGCTATCCCAAAGAAGATCGTCTATATCCAGATTCTATGCAACAAAAAAATCCACGAACCGATACATTGGGCTCGTGGATGATACATCATATATTGTTGGATTATTCTGCTTTTGGAGGTGTTTGTAACACTTGTACTTTTCTACCGTTAATTTTTTCTTCTAATTCAGGGTAAACTAAACGTGCTGTTGCAGAACCAAATACCATCAATTCATATAATAATTGAGGATCTTCAGTCGTTCTAGACAATAGACGAATATAAATTTCACCGTCACCAGTTAGAATTAAGGTATAGTAACCTGCACGTTTCAAGTTGATTTCGTTGATAACAGCCAAAGCTTTCGTTTGATTGTTGAAATCTTCTACTTGGACCAATTTACGATAAGTAATTTGGAATTCAGTAACAGGTGAACCAACTTTAAATTCACGCGCAACCACGTTAAATGGAATGGTTTTGTCTTGGGCAATACGGTAAGCACCTGAGAAGACAACTTGGTCTTCGTTGAATTTATTTTTCTTTACAGGAACTTTCTTTTCTTTAAACATATTCTCTAAAATTGGTTCAATTGATGGCATGTTATTCCTCCGTAATCTGTAAATTTACTATACACTCATTGTATCATAAGAAAAATAGAAACCTATACCTCAGCAGCCACTTTTTCAATAAATTTTACCATATCCGCCAAAGCTAAATCCGCCTCTGGAATTGGATAAATCGGGAAGATGTGGGCCATGTGTGGGTAAATATTAAAGTCAATTGGTAGCGACTCAGCCTCCGCCCGCTCCTTCAACAAAGCCGCATACGACATCGTCATATCCCGGGTCCCAATAATCACTTGAACTGGCGGTAACCCTTTGAAAGACCCAAACCACGGCGAAATCAGTGGATCTATCGGCTCAAAAGGTTGCGCAAATGTCTCCGTTTCAAGCGCCAGTAATTTTGGCTGTAAAAAGGGCTCGTACTCAACTTGATCAAACTCTACTAGTACATTTTGCAAGGTCCCATCAAGAATAGGCGCAATCAAAATCGCCGACTGCGGCAATGGCAATTGATAATTCCGCAGTTGTTGCATGAAGGCGACTGCTAAAGCCCCACCCGTCGAATCCCCCACAATCGTAATCTGGCTGGGGTCAACACCTTTTTCCCGAATCAAATATAAGTAACGCGATAATATCATTTTGTGGGCGTCAACGATATGATGTGTCGGGCCTTTGGGAAACATGGGCATGACGACTTTGCCTGAGATGAGGTTGGCTAGTTTGCTGGCCATATGGAAATGAAAAATGCTTGGTCGAAGCCAGTAGCCCCCACCTGTTAAATAGAAAATAATGCGTTCTTTGCGTGAATTGGATTCATGTGTGTCATTTTTTTCCACGAAAAAAGTATCCGTGAAATCATCTAAGTAATCAAAGCCTAAATTTCGTTTGCCCCAGGTTAATTCAGACGGAACAACGTTTGCTTGATAGGCTATACGATACAGTCGGTCGTAATTTGATTTCTGGCCGGGTAACACGGCACTCATGACACTCAAGGTATCTTCCACCATTTGGGCTTGATAGGAAATATTTGCCTTACGCGCCCGCACTAACTGACTAGCCACAACGCCTAAAAGTACGCCACCAGCCATCTTATCCCAAGTTCTCACTACTATCGCTCCTTTACGAGTCATTCTTCAATTCATGATAACATGTTCCACGTAAAAGAAAAAAGGAAACCCATATCAAAATGGATTTCCCTCTATAGCAAAGACTATTTAAAAGATTTTTTGTTCAGAGAAAGGACCCGTCGCTAACCCTGCACTTTGAATCGCACGATCCACTACGTCCATGACAGTCAAACTATGTGCCAAATGTTCCTCAGCATAGGTCGTGTCATCCTCGTCAATCCAAGAGGCAATCGTTGAAAATTCAGCGTATAGCTTATGCGGATGCACGTTCAATGCATAGTGTGCAGTCGTTCCGTCGTTCAACATGAAATCGAAGAATTCAATACGCCCTGTAGACCCGTTCACCACGATTGTTCCCTTTGTTCCTTGAATAATCGAACGATTGGGTTTGTTACTAGCTTTCGATGCCGTACAAACTGCCTTAGCATTTTCATATCCTAAAACGAGTACGCCTGAAGTATCTATACCCTTTTCTAGATTAGGGAAGTAGTTAACTTCATTAGGGCATCCCATTAGCCCCAACACAAAGTGAATATTGTAGATATTTAAATCCATCAAGGCACCACCACCCGATTTTGCATCAAAGGCTGGTAGGACATTGCCCGCAAGCAACGCATCATAACGTGACGAATACTTACAGAAGCTACACTCAATTAATTTTATTTCCCCTAATTGTGGTAATAATTCAATTATTTTTTCATAGTTTGCTAGGAATTGGTTGGGAATTGCTTCGGCCAAGACTAAATCATAGTCTAAAGCTAATTGTTCCAGATCGAGTAATTCTTTATGAGACATGGTAAAAGGTTTTTCACAAATGACGTGTTTGCCATGTTGGAGGGCATCTTTCACGAAATCATAATGTAAATTATTGATCACCGCAACATATACTGTATCAATATCTGCTTCTTCAAGGAATTGAATATAGTTTGAATAGACTTCCTCAATTCCATAAGATGCTTGAAGTTCCTTTGCAATATGTGCACTTCTAGGTGTAGAGTTGATTGCTGTGACCTCAATATGCTCTAATTCGGCCACTAAAGGTAAAAATTCAGCAACAACCTTTCCGGTTCCGGCAATTCCTAATTTCATAAAATTCTCCTCCATAAGACATTCAAAGACTAGCTTCATAGTAAGATCTGTCGCTGTTTTCATTGATGTAGCCAATTATATACTGCTAAAAATACAATTACTATTTCATTAACTACAACTTTTGGAAAAATATTGACACTGGCAACCAAAAAAACCATTATATCAATATTTCCATTAAAACTGCTTACCCTTGATAGCAATTTTATATCACAAATTCCTAAGATTCTTGCGAAACTTGTTCCCCTTCACGTAGTGACGTTTCAATCGGTTGCAAGTGTTCTTCATAGTTGGCTAATTTATAAGCCAAACGATCTCTTGTATTCATTAACGCGTCAATTTTTTCTGTTAATTCATCCATTTGTTGGCGAATCAATTCTTTACGCTGTGGAATCGTATGCTCACCCTCACGGAATAAGCTTACATAGTTAGTCATAGATTCAATCGATAGGCCTGCGTGACGCATATGGCGTGCATAATTAATCCATCGAATATCTTCCTCGTCAAAATTTCGAATACCAGTTTCTGTTCTTTGAATTGGATGAATCAGTCCAACCCGTTCATAATAACGAATCGTATCTGCAGAAACACCAGTTAATTCACTCACTTTTTTAATATTCATTTTGACCTCCTTAAATCACAGTAGTACCCAAAAGTTGGACACTACTCTAAGTTTTTTCAATCATACCTTTTTAGCCCATAAAATCAAAGTAAAACACACAAAAATACGCATTTTTCAACTCATAAGTAATGAAAAATACAATAAAATTGATAATTATTGTTGTAAAAATAGGTTTTATCGGACCAAAAAAATGCAGTTTCCAGTGTGAGATCACATCAAGAAACTGCATTTATATTCATTTAATCTTTAGATTGGTCGCCATCGATGTTCAATAACAGTTGATACAAGGCACCACGTAAGTTGGCTTCACTACGAAATTCACAAGGTAAAATATCAATTTCAGCTAGCATCTCACCAAACACACCTAATCGTTCCCGGACATTATAATATTGTTTAATAATATTTTCAATTAAAATATTTTGTTGGCTAATGCCACCACCAATAACTACCGTTGAAATATCAATAACTGCCTGCAAATTAATAATTAAATTAGCCAGTTTTTCACAATACTCATCGAACAAGGTCATTAATGCTTTGTTAGTGCCTTCATTGATTGCTGCAAAAACACGCACCCCATCATTTTCATCTGCTAATCCGAGAATACGACTGCCAGCCTTCACAAACTCAACTGCTGAATGCGAAAAGCCCGTCATATCTTGGTTACCACGCAAAGTACGATTAGAAATGATGAAACTCAACTCACCGGCTTGGAAATGGCTGCCTTGATATAATTTACCATCAAGAATTAAACCGCCACCAACACCCGTACCCAAAATCAGCGCCACGCCATTAGTTACACCCTTCAAATTCCCTTGCCAAAGTTCAGCTAAAGCAGCTGCTTTTCCATCATTGACAAGCTCACAAGTAATGCCAAAACGCTCTTCAATTTTGGCTTTCAACGGCAATTCATGCAAAAATTGTAAGGATCCACCAAAATACACAACACCTTCATCCGAATCCACCTTACCAGGCAAACTCACACCAATACCTTTGATTTCAGATTTTACCGGCTCGATTAAATCATATATTTGTACCAGAAAATCATCCAAATTTTGCGGCGTCGGTACCTTATCAGCACGAAGCAAATTACCAGAATGATCAATAATACCGTACTTAATAAACGTTCCACCAACATCAATCGTCAAATAATTCATATGTTCCCTCTATTCTAATCACATTTTTATTTAAAACTGAGTTTCATTCTAACTGTTTTTTAGATAAAAAGTCATATATTTGGTTGAATAATTTTTAGTCTGCAAGATTTTGGCTAATTTTTTCAAAACTACAAATTCATGACAATGTAAATATATAGAATTGCCAATATTAAACTGATGATAAACACTTAATACCAGCCTCCTTAACGACTATATAGACAGTTTTATTCAAAGCTTAATCTTTTAAAAAAGTGCAGTTCAAACAGATCATTTTCTTAAATTATATCACCCTACGACAAAAAAATCCCAACCATGGAAAAGCCCATGATCAGGATTCTTTGTATAGCTACTGTAGTAGCGATTATTTTTGTTTACGACGACGTTCTGGGATACGAGCTGCTTTACCGTGTAAGTCACGTAGGTAGAACAATTTCGCACGACGAACTTTACCTTGACGTAATACTTCAATTTTGGCTACACGTGGAGTGTGTACTGGGAAAGTACGTTCAACACCAACACCATTTGAGATTTTACGAACAGTATAAGTTTCGCTGATACCAGCACCACGACGTTGGATTACAACACCATCGAATAACTGGATACGTTCACGCTCACCTTCGACAACTTTCGCATGTACGCGGACAGTGTCACCAGGACGGAAGTCTGGGATATCAGTACGTAGTTGTTCAGCAGTGATTTGATCAATTAAATTACTCATTAAGATTCTCTCCTTCCAACAACACTCATATGACTATGTAGTCACAGCGGAATATCATAAAGTTAAGCGTTCAAAGAACACCTGAATAATTGTAGCACACAGAATCAATTTTGTAAACAATAAATCCATAGTTTTTGTAAAAAAAAATGCGGCCTTACATAATTTAGATGCCCAGTTCAGCACGCAAGTCTGCAGCCATTTTTTCATAGGCTTCATCCCCAGCTAAATGTGTCACGCCCGGATTCATAGCAAATGGTTTGCCCCACTCAGCTTGACCTTCATATTTTGGTACTAAATGAAAATGTAAATGTGACCCACCATCGCCATATGCACCATAGTTGATTTTGTCAGGGTTGAACAATTTATGCAATGCTTTCGCAACTTGATTCACTTCCGCAAAATAGGCATTTCGTTCTTCATCTGTTAAATCCACCATCTCACTGACATGTTTTTTGTTGGCAACAATCACACGTCCAGGATGTGACTGTTCATTGAAAATAACGACGACAGAGTTAGGTAATTCCCCAACTAAATAACCAAAATCACCTACATGTTTTTCTTCCGGATGTGCTTGTGCTTGGCAATACCCACAGTCAGGGTCCAAATAATGATCTACCATAATATGAAAATCCTCCTCTTTTTGAATACGTTAATTGTAACACAATTCACATTTTTTGGAAGCGCTTAATGACAAAAAATGCTAATATTTCAGAGTGCGACATGAGGCGTTCAACCCGCAACCAGTGGAAGATTAGTGCCAGTGATGACGCTAGTCATCGCAAGCTAATCTGAAGTGGGCAGTGGGTTGCCTCTTGGAGCAGGTTTTATCAGAGTGCGACATGAGGCGTTCAACCCGCAACCAGTGGAAGATTAGTGCCAGTGATGACGCTAGTCATCGCAAGCTAATCTGAAGTGGGCAGTGGGTTGCCTCTTGGAGCAGGTTTTATCAGAGTGCGACATGAGGCGTTCAACCCGCAACCAGTGGAAGATTAGTGCCAGTGATGACGCTAGTCATCGCAAGCTAATCTGAAGTGGGCAGTGGGTTGCCTCTTGGAGCAGGTTTTATCAGAGTGCGACATGAGGCGTTCAACCCGCAACCAGTGGAAGATTAGTGCCAGTGATGACGCTAGTCATCGCAAGCTAATCTGAAGTGGGCAGTGGGTTGCCTCTTGGAGCAGGTTTTATCAGAGTGCGACATGAGGCGTTCAACCCGCAACCAGTGGAAGATTAGTGCCAGTGATGACGCTAGTCATCGCAAGCTAATCTGAAGTGGGCAGTGGGTTGCCTCTTGGAGCAGGTTTTATCAGAGTGCGACAAACACCCTTCAACCCGCAAAAGTGGTTGGGACATAGTTTTAAAAAGGTTGCGTTTCACTTATTTGATCATATAAGTGAATTTTACGTTAATTCATTCATTTATTTGATCCTATAAATGAATCATTTTAAGCATTTTCATCTATTTGCTTATATTCGTTAATTGTTCAAAATATTTTTCATCTATATAGCGAAATAAGAGAAAAATTCACCGATTTATTCACGTATTATCCTGAACAAATGAGCCATCCAAGGAGAAATTTTGAATAAAAAAAGAGGCAAGAACTGTTGTCCCAACCTCTTCACCATAAAACATTATTTCTTCATTGCATCCAAGTGACCATTTAAAAATTCAGCCACACACGCTTCAAAATCTAAATCCATACGATCTGCAAGCACCGCTAGCCACCAAACTGTTTCACCAATTTTTGCAGGCAACTTTTCTGCATCACTACTTGGCCATCTACCCTCGTGATCCATTGTTAAACGTCCGACTAACCCTGCATCAGTCAAGAAAGCCAAGGCATCCTCTTCTACTGACCACTTAGAGCCGTGATGTTTCTCCTCTAAGGCGTGATATAGTTTTCTAATTTCCATCGACTTTTCGCTTACTTCTTTAATATCCATTTTGTCCTCCTCTAATTTTCCATACACATCAGTTTATCATGAGCATAAACATTCCAAGAACGATAAGAATTTGTCAAAGAATCATATTGTCTATATAATGAAAATAGATATAGAAAACGTTTTCTAAAATTCAAAAAGGTGGTTAGACAGTATGACAAACGAACAGCCCGAGCTTAATGAAATCTATCTAAAACTATATGAAGAAGTCGCCCAACTGCGAGATGACGTCTACCAAGAAGGCCAAGCGATATATGCATCTTGGCAACCCGACACCCTGCGCGCTGATTTCAAACCCGCCGCCCTAAACTTCGCCTATTACGTCTCCTTGCGCCGTCGCGACATCCGTGACCTCCAAATCCAGCTTGGAAACGTTGGCCTATCCTCACTTGGCCGCTTAGAAGGCGAAGTCCTGCAAACCCTAGACTTAGTCTTGTATCAATTGGGGAAAAGTGCGGACATCACAGACAAGTTGGTAGCGCCCGAATTCCTAACAAAATCACTACAAGGACAAGGGTCCACCCTCGATCAGCTGACATCTACCTTCTTTGGACCAAGTCCTGCGAACCGCTACTCGCGCATTATGGTGACCATGCCTCATGAAGCATCGACGGACCCTGAATTGGTGGAAAACATGGTCCAAGATGGCATGAATATTGCCCGCATTAACTGTGCCCATGATGATGCCACTGTCTGGGGCAAGATGGTGGAGAATATCAAGGCTGCCAGCGCCAAATATCAGCAAGATGTCAAAATCTTCACAGATATTGCTGGGCCGAAAGTCCGTATCCAGGCCATGTACACTAGCCTACAAAACCCAAAACTTTTTGAAGGAGATACCTTCTTTTTAACTAGTGAAACAGTTCTTAAAGATTTTTATGGTGCCGAAATCGTCTTGTCATGCCCTATTCCAGATGTTATTCAAGACTTACAAGTGGGCGAAGCGGTGTCACTGGACGACGGTAAAATTTTGGGTAAGGTTGCCAAGCGCTATCCTGAAGGTGTGAAGATTCAGATTACGCAAATGGCTGTGAATGGGAAAAAGGTGAAAGCCACCAAAGGGATCAATTTCCCAGACCGTCAACTGAACATCCCTGTCCTTACAGATAAGGACATTGAGGACCTCAATTTTTCTATGGCGGCTGCGGATGTAATCGGCTTTTCATTTGTGCATAATGTTAATGACGTCAAGGAAATTAACCGAGTTATGGCAGACAAAGAAGCTGCGAGTCCTGACCAAGCTGGCAAATTAGCGACCATTAAATTGGAAACTGTATCCGGATTTGAAAACCTCATCAACATTATTATTGAAGCCAATCGTTACCGTCCAACAGCAATTATGATTGCGCGTGGTGACCTGGCCGTTGAAGTCGGATATCTCAGACTTTCTGTAATCCAGGAAGAAATTCTATGGTTCTGTGAAGCGGCGCAAATTCCAGTAATCTGGGCCACACAAGTATTGGAGTCACTCGTTCAATCAGGCGTGCCATCACGCGCTGAGATTTCAGACGTGACGATGGGTTCGCGCGCAGAATGTATCATGCTCAACAAAGGCGACCATATTCTTGAAGGCATCCACCTACTACGACAAATCCTAGAAGACATAGATGAACACCAATTCAAGAAAACACCGTTGATGAAGCAACTGACCATCGCAAACTTTTCAAATGAATAGATCCTATAATGAATAAAGGGTGTGACGATTGCGTCACACCCTTCTTTATGATTACTACTGTACTTTTTACGCTGTTATGCCACAAAAACGTATGTATCCCATATTAAATATCCCATAATACGATACTATTTTTCTTGATAAAATCGCATTTTTCCATCTAGTGATACTATTCCTTGCAATAGAATCGTTCCTCACTAGAAGCGGTACTATTTCCCTCAATAGTCCTCCTTTCTCCCAAAAACGATACTATATACTGAAATAAAACCACCCCACGCCCAATAACGATACTATTTACCTAAAATGTACCCCACCCACTCCGCTACCAAACATCCAAAAAAGTGGCGCGCAGTTACTATCAACTGCACGCCACTTTTCTCATATTATTCTTTTGACTCAGCTTTGATTTCATTTAACCAGACTTTTTGTTGGTTAGAAAGTGGGTAGTTGTCCAATAAATCCGGGCGGCGTTCATAGGTACGGCGCAGAGATTCTTTTCCCTTCCAGTCTGCTATTTTCGCATGATTACCAGACATCAACACATTGGGAACCTTCATACCTTTATATTCAGGTGGACGGGTGTATTGTGGATACTCCAACAAACCAGTGGAGAATGAATCGCCAGTGATAGAATCTTCGTTCCCAACGGCATTATCTAGCAAGCGCACGGTAGCATCAATCACGATCATAGCACCGAGTTCACCACCAGTTAACACGTAATCACCAACCGAAATTTCGTCGGTCACGTAAGAACGAATACGTTCGTCGTAGCCTTCATAGTGACCACAGATGAAAATCAGATGGTCATCTTGGGCGAAGGACTCTGCATGTCGTTGGGTAAAGGTTTCACCCGCAGGATCCATCAAAATCACACGTTTTTTGGTGTCCGGATGCTTGCTATTGATTTCTTCAAGTGCATCATTAATCGGATCTACGCGCAGCAACATACCAGCGCCGCCGCCGTAAGGATAATCATCGACATGTCCGTGTTTATTGACCGCAAATTTACGGAAGTCTGTGACATCGATGTTGGCTACCTTTTTTTCCTGCGCCTTACCGATAATCGAAGTTGTCATAGGTCCGTCAAACATTTCGGGAAAAAGGCTTAAGACATCAATTTGCACTATGCGTCACCTTTTTCTGTTACGTCCTCATCCGTTTCAACGTCATCGATTAAACCTGGCATTGGGTCGATAATCACTTTGCCCTCGTCCAATAAAATGTCTAAAACTACATCTTCAATATAAGGAATCAAGATATCTTTCCCCTTGTTTGGTTGTTGGATAGACCAGACGTCATTAGTAGATGGCAAGGAAATAATTTCACGAATCTTCCCTAGGTATCTCTCGTCGTTTGTATAGACTTCTAGGCCAATAATATCGTCATAGTAATACTCATTTTCTTCAAGACTATCCATTTCGCGTTCAGAACCAGCAACTTTCAAGTCCATCCCTTTGAATTTTTCAACATCATTAATATTGTCCTTGCCTTTGAAATGTAGCAAGTTGAAGTTTTTATGCAAACGATGACCGTCTACTTCCACTTCTTCCACTAACTTATCGCCATTGAAAATACTCAAACTAGCACCAATTTTAAACCGTTCTTCCGGAAAATCAGTTGTCGCCATCACGCGAACTTCCCCGCGTAAAGCTTGGGTATTGACAATCTTGCCCACAATATAAAATTGCTCCTCAGGCATACCTTCAATTTTCACCATATCTATCATCCTTCCAATTTGTTTTGTGATTACAACATGTCCTCTCTTGTCGAAACAAGCGTCATGCTTATTTTACCTTATTTCAGGTCTTTTGGATATGAAAAAAGACGTGGACATCAAAGTCACACGCCTTCAGGCAAAGTATTGTCGCTAAGAAGTATAGATGGCTCAAACTCGTCAACCACTAAGGCCTTCGAGTTTTCTCGCATCTTCAAATCGAGCTCGGACCTCCAGAAAGCCCTGTGCTTCAGACTATATTGCGCCACACTGCGTGCGCCACTGCTATAGTCTTCCACCGGTGGCTTTCTTGGCGTCGGTCCTCACATCTTATGAAATTGAGCTCGCTTGGGCAGACAGGTCTCCACTTCGGAAATATTTGCAGCAAGTTGCACTTGCTACTGCATATCCCCTCCAGTGCTACCTGTCTAAACGCCCGCGCTCACATCTTGTTTTTATAATTCTTCTCGTTCGATGACCAGTCTTACGCGTTTTGGTCCCGCCACACGCACACTGTATAGAATCGTACGAATAGCGTTCGCAACACGTCCGCCCTTGCCAATCACCCGACCTACATCATCAGGATGTAGTAACAAATGGTATTCTAAAAATTCATCTCCATCAACAATGTTCAATTGGATCTCATCAGGATGATTCACCAATGGTGTAACAATTGTTAACAATAAATCTTCGATATTTGGCATTTCATTCATAATACTTACGCTTATTTATTAGATGCTTTAGCTTCTAATTTGTTTTCATGATGTTTCTTCATAACGCCTTGGCGAGATAAGATATCACGAACTGTATCAGTAGGTTGCGCACCGTTACCTAACCATTTAAGTGCTAATGCTTCATCTAATTCAATAGTTGCAGGATTAGTAGTTGGGTTGTAAGTACCGATCTTTTCGATGATACGACCATCACGTGGTGAACGTGCGTCTGCTGCTACGATACGGTAGAATGGGTTACGTTTAGATCCCATACGTTTTAAACGAATTTTTACTGCCATGAATAATTTCCTCCTAAGAATGAATGTAATTTTATATATTGAAAGCTCTAATAGCTCATCACATTTAACTATATTAACAAGTTTCTACGAGCTTGTAAAGTATTTTCTCTTTACAGGTTGATTTTTTTTTTTTTGAAAAAGGACAGACCTTTTCCAATGAAATCAACTTAACGTTTCTTTTTAGCCTTTTTCAACTTACGCGCCATTTGTTTCGCTTGTAATTCAGCCACACGGTTTTGATTACGGTTGCCACCAAAACCACCGCCACCACCTAGGCCGCCCATCATATTTTGAAGAGCACCCATGTTGCCGTTAGTCATGGCTGACATCATTTTACGTGATTCATTGAATTGCTTAATCAAACGGTTTACTTCTTGAACAGTAGATGCAGAACCATTCGCAATACGACGACGGCGAGATTGGTTGATGGAATCTGGATTTTCACGTTCGTATGGTGTCATGGATTGAATAATTGCTTTCGTATGCGCCATTTGTTTAGGATCAATGTTTAACTGATCAAGATTACCCAATTTGCTCATACCTGGAATCAATTTGATGATATCTTTCAATGGACCCATGTTGTTCATTTGGTCCATTTGTTTGATAAAGTCATTGAAATCATACGTATTTTCGCGCATTTTCGCAGCCATAGCTTCCGCTTCATTTTCGTCAAATTCAGCTTGCGCTTTTTCGATAAGGGTTAACATATCCCCCATACCTAAAATACGGTTTGACATACGGTCTGGGTAGAAACGTTCAATTTCTGTTAATTTTTCACCAGTACCTGTGAATTTAATTGGTTTACCCGTTACAGATACGATAGATAAAGCCGCACCACCACGAGTATCACCATCTAATTTTGTTAAGACAACCCCAGTAACATCCAATTCTTCATCAAAGGCTTTGGCAACGTTAGCTGCTTCTTGCCCTGTCATCGAATCAACAGTTAATAGAATTTCGTTTGGTTGAACCGCGACTTTGATATCTTTCAACTCAGTCATCAAACGTTCGTCGATTTGTAAACGACCAGCCGTATCGATGAATACCAAGTCATAACCTTGCAATTTCGCATGTTCAACCGCTTGTTTAGCGATTTCTACAGGTGAAACTTGATCACCTAAGGTAAACACTGGAATATCCAATTGTTGACCAAGTGTTTGTAATTGGTTAATCGCCGCTGGACGATAAATATCGCCGGCAACTAATAATGGTTTTTTATGGTCATTTTTCTTCAAGAAATTCGCTAGTTTCCCAACAGTTGTTGTTTTACCAGCACCTTGTAAACCTGCCATCATAATGACAGTTGGTGGCGTAGTGGCATATTGAATATCCACATGTTCCCCACCCATTAAATCCGTCAATTCGTCGTTAACAATCTTCACGACTTGTTGCGCTGGTGATAATGATTGTAGCACTTCACTATTTAGGGCACGTTCGTTAACGCGTTTAACAAAGTCTTTGACAACTTTGAAGTTGACGTCCGCTTCTAGTAAAGCCAAACGTACCTCACGCATCATTTCCTTCAGGTCGCCCTCGGTAATTTTACCCTTCTTACCCATAGTTTGGACAGCACCTTGTAGTCTATCCGATAAACTTTCGAAAGCCATTGTGACACTCCTTCATATTTCTTTGATTCATTCTATTTTTTAATCGTCTATTACTGGAAAAAGGACAGCCCTACGCTTTTACACGTCTTCCTCTAGCACGTCACCATCTTGATTATCGATGGCAATCAATTGTGATAAATACAACTGCAACTGGGCATCCTCTGGGTAATGCTCGGCAACATAAGCCGCCATCTCATCCCCAACAGCCTCTCTCGCATAATAATCACGTGCCAAATGCAGGTGGTTCTCATATTTCAGTAAACTTTTTTCAGTACGGCGAATATTATCATAAACTGCTTGCCTTGACACATCGAAATTTTCAGCAATTTCGCCTAACGAGTAGTCTTCAGCATAGTATAGTTCAATATAAACACGTTGTTTTTCCGTCAATAAATCCCCATAAAAGGTCAATAAGGAATTAATTTCATTGGTTTTTTGAATTTCCATCTAAGCCTCTTCTATCTAGTCTATTATTTGTCAAGCAGTTTTCCTTTACAAGAGAATAGTATACACGAACAAAGCCCAGTTATCAACGAAAGTGCCACAAAACAAAGGCCAACTTCCCTTCAGCAGAAAAAACAATTTTAGATCATGCCTACTCAATAAAAAAATAAGTAACCATGCGGGTGAGTTGCATCCGCAACTCTACCTTTCAGTTACTTCTGCAACCACCGAATTTGAAGGCGATTCTGTGATTGCACAATAAAATCTCATTGTGTAAGATATGCCCATTTTTATACAGAATAAATGCCCATTCTGTAAAGGATTTTTCTGTTATACAGAACCAGATTTTATTCGGGACGATTTGGCGAATTTTTACCGAATCCAAATTCATTCGGTAAGAATTCGCGTTTTTATACACAATCAGGAATTATTCGGGACAACTTCAACATTTTTATACAGAATGGCGAGCGATTGTGTAATCGCCCGCCATCTCATTTTATATAATCAAAGTTGAGTTCGAAAAAGCAACCCTCTGCCCACTTCAGATTAGTTTGCCGATGACTACCGTCATCGTCGGCACTAATCTTCCACTGGTTGAGGGCTGAACGCTTTTTCTCACATCCTGTGAAGTTGAGTTCGCTTGGGCAGACAGGTCTCCACTTCAGAGATATTTGCAGCAAGCTGCGCTTGCTACTGCATATCTCTTCCAGTGCTACCTGTCTAAACGCCCTCGCTCACATCCTGTTTCTATCAACGTGCTTAAAATAGTATATTGCCAATTGCGTCCGGTCTCTGACGCCTAGTTTGACCAGGATATCCGACAAGTAATTGCGGATGGTTCCTTCAGAAAAGTGCATCATATTGGCGATTTCCTTGTTGTTCAAGCCTTGCGCCACCCAATAAATCAGCTCGTGATCTCGCTCACTCAAGCGTGGATCAATAGGTTCACGCTTGCTAGCCTCGATGGACGTTTGCCCCATCATATCCAAATAAGCTGGGATTTTCTCGATAATCTCATTCCCAAAAACGCGGTGACCTTGTTCAACAGCTTCGATGGCCGGCAGCAAGGACTCGTAATCCGTTTTTAGCAAATAGCCCTTAGCCCCTGAACGCAAGGCTTCGATGATATACTCATCCTCCAAGAAAGTAGTTAGGTAAATAATACGTGCATCCGGATATTTGGCTTGGATAATCTTGCCGGCCTCAATCCCAAGCATATGCGGCATCCGGATATCCATCAGCACCACATCCGGCTCGTGGGTTTCATACAATTGAATGGCTTCCCTACCGTCACGGCCAATGCCCACAATTTCAATCACTAAGCCCAAATGCTTGGCTTTGGCTTTTAAAATAATGGCAATTCCGCTCGTTACTAGGGCATCGTCGTCTACTAAAAGTACCTTCATCTTGCCCTCCTATTCTCGTTCAAAAGGAATGGTAATAAAAATATGGAAACCAGGTCCTTTGGAAATGTGCATGGTGCCATTCATCAATTGCACCCGTTCTTCCATGCCCATAATCCCGATGCCGGTATGCATATCCTCATCATGTGAAAGCAAATTCCCATTGTCCGCAATCAACAGATGCCATTTATTCAGCGTTTCAATAAAACGAATTTGGACTTGGCTCGCATTGGAATGTTTATTGATATTTGCCAAGCCCTCGCGCACGATATTAATAATCGAATGGGCATACTGGTCCGGCAACACGCGTTTATTTTGGTAAACCAAACTAATATTGGCCTTGGTAAAGGCATCAGCTAAAGCATGCAATTCACGTTCCAAATCCACCGTCGACGAACGCTCCTCATGAATCACCTTGCGGATATTATTCATAGAGGTATTCAACACCCCCTTGACCTGACCCAGTGACTCCTGCATCTGCGGGTCGTCCGTCATGTACTCAAGCGCCCCAATTTGAATCACGGCCGATGACAAATGATGACCAAGAATGTCGTGAATTTCGCTGACGATCCTTTTCCGCTCAGCCAAAAGCTGACTTTCCGACTGCCGGTCCTGGAGGCGAATTAAGTTTTGATGCTCGGTATGGGCGCGATTATTGATGGCCTGCAGCAAGTCAATTTGCGAATAAGCTTCCTCCTCAAAATCTACCGACTGCACAATCGCCGTATGCAGATACGAAGTGAGAATCGACAAACCCATCACAGCCAGCGACAGGAGCGGATGATAGTCCAACCACACACCTAGGAGAAAGATTGTTGGGAAGGCAAAATTATCGGACCTCTGCTTGATTGCATGCTCAAAGTAAAATACAGGCACGAAGAAATATAAATGCGGCACAATCGCCAACATGATAAACAATTGACTGACAATAATGGCGGTCGTCAAACGTTCGTCCAATTGTCGGATTCGGTAGATGAACGACGATTTATCCAATTTATCACTTCTTCGAATGTAATCAGGATTGACCAACATTTCTTCAGCCAACAAAATCATTGCCACAGCTAAAGGCGCAATGGGCAAATTATCTAACCGAAAATAAACCATAGTAAAGGCAACAATCGTCACAAGAAGGACAATTTTCAAATTAAATTCAACCCACCGCATATATCTACCCCTTCCAGAGCTTTTCTTTATTTTACCCCACTATACACTATTTTCAATGACATCTGTCACCTGGAATGTGATTATTTTCTATTTCATTTTGAATGCGTTTCCTAGATAATACATACAAGAACAAAGAAATTGGGTATTCGCATTGCAAGTAGTTTGCATGAGGGAGGTATATAAATTATGGCAATCGTAGAAATTCGCGATTTAGTGAAGCGCTACAAACATTTGGTCGCTGTTGACCACTTTAGCTTATCCATTAATGAAGGCGAAATTTATGGACTACTAGGCCCGAATGGTTCTGGGAAAACAACTGTCATCAATTGTCTGCTATCTTTATTACGCTATGATAGTGGTGATGTCAAAATATTTGGCCAACCTATGTCCAGCAGCCGCTATGATTTAAAGCGCCGTATCGGTTTAGTCATGCAAAATATTGGCGTTTATGATGAACTAACGGTTGAAGAAAACATCGACTATTTCTGTGGCCTCTATATTAACGACAAACACATACGGAAGACTTACGTTGAAGATGCCATCGAATTTGTGGCTCTTGACCAGTTCCGTAAATTTAAACCAAAAGAACTATCTGGCGGTTTACTGCGCCGCTTAAACCTAGCCTGTGGTATCGCCCACAAGCCTGACCTCATCATTTTAGACGAACCGACCGTAGCGGTTGATCCCCAATCCCGTAACAATATTCTAGACGGGATCAAACAATTAGCCGCTGAAGGGAAAACGGTCATCTACACCACCCATTATATGGAGGAAGTGGAACTACTCTGTGACCGCCTAACCATCATGGATCAAGGCAAGGAATTGGTTTCCGGTACCGCCGATGAAATCAAAGCCATGTCCAATCATTCAGAAATCATTACAGCCGAAATTTATACATTGCCGGATGAAACCATGGCAAAAATCAGTGAATTAGCTGACGTGACGAAAGTCACCTACGATCAAAATATCTTAACCGTCCAATTCCACAAAGGGATTGATCACCTGATGAACGTGATGCGAATTCTGTCAACCGACCAAATCGACATGATGAATCTGAGTGTCCAAAAACCTACCTTGAATGATGTCTTTCTAGAAATCACAGGGAAGGAGTTGCGTGACCATGTTTAGGCATAGTCTTTTTTACCAACTGAAAATCATGTTACGTAACCGTCAAGGCTTGTTGTGGGGTATGCTTTTCCCCCTAGCATACGGACTTATCTATATGTTTTCCTTTCAAGGTATGACCCAGGAAACAACCGAATTTGAACCTATTCCCGTAGCTATTGTTTTTGACGGCGACCAAGCCCAAGAGGATAGTATCAAGGAGTTACTAGGCAATATTGGCGAATTTACCACGGTGAAAAACGAAGAAGTCGTCATTCCGGAAAATTATATTAACGGCGAACGGGCTAGCGAAAACTTTCCCCTATTATTTGTGGAAGCCGAAACCGAGGATGCAGCTAGCCAATACTTAAATGACGGGATTATCGACCAGGCCATCAGCCCGCAAGTAGACGACCAAGGCCAATTAAACTTTAGCTTTGACGTCACCCCGGCAGCAGCCAATTCCATTAATGCGTCAATTGTTTATGCTATTTTGTCTTATTTCGCTTCTAACACCAATGCCTTTACCCTTTTATATGATGGGGTGGCCAGTCTGCCCGACCCGACTGAAGCGATGGCCGAAATGGAACTAAAATTAAGTAACTTGGACTTACAACAAGATCATATCGTCGCCTCTAGCCGCACCCCAGGTGTCTCGCCTTGGTCCAACTACTACTATGTATGTTTGGCTTATGTCTGCATCTACTTTATGGCCCTAGGCATTAACCTGATTATCGAGAATGAAGCCAAATACGGCGTCTATGCCTTACGCGAAACAGTATCACCAAGCAAAAAATTCACACGCTTTTTTGCCACTTTCTTCCTTTGGGAAATCGCAGCCTTACTTGTCGTATACCTGCTGCTGATTATTTTCAATCTCAACGGGGTGCCTTTGGGCCAAGAAAGCGGTCGTATCATCGCCCTCATGACTTTAGGTACCACAACCGGTTTGCTCCTTGGCACAGCCCTTGCCGCTACCTTCAAAGTCAGCGAAGGACTACTCAATGTCATCACAACTATTGTGCCACTGGTCCTTGCTGCCATGTCCGGTATGATGTCCTATGAACTCAAACTCTGGGTTATCGATCATGTGCCTGTTTTGAACAAATTGAATCCAGTTGCCCTAATCAATGATGCCTTTTATTATTTGAATAATTACCCGACTTACCAACAATTCAACCAAAATATGAGCATGCTTGTGGTCCTTGCCCTTGCTTGCTTCATCATTACCCTGGTTGGGATAAGGAGGACCGATTATGAAAGTCTTTAAACTATTCTATTCACTGATCAAAGCTTACAAAACCATGATTATTACCAATATTATCCTTGTCGTGGCCATTGCTGTACCCATCTCAATCGTCTATACCAATAGCCTGACCGCAACCTTTGAGCCAGTAATCATGAACATCGGTATCGTCAATCACGACCAAGGCGACCCGGTAACCGACCATATGATTTCCTATCTAGACAATCAGTCCAATGTATCTAGCGTCGAGGATGATCCCGAAGTAATCGCCGACACCCTCTACTACAACGACGCCGACTACATCCTGGAAATCCCTGCAGGCTTCGGACAAAGCTTATTAAACAGTAACGTCTTAGCTTTGGAAAAAAACGTATCCCCTGGAACCAAGACAGCCACCTATGTGGACACAATGATTGAGAATTATATCAGTAACTTCCAAATCCTCAACACGGGGACAACCGATATCAATGATCCAGATGCCGTTCAAGCTACACTTGATAAAATCGAGGCATCCATGGCATCAAACATTGAAGTCACCACAGCTACGGCGACCAATTTAGACGCAGACTTGCTTGGATTTGGTGCTTCCTATACCCACTATGCCGCGTATGCCTTGATGATGACCCTCATCGCCATCTTCGGATTACCTATGGTTTCCATGCGTAACCCCGAAATCGTCAAACGCGACACCATGGGGCACATCTCACCAACCCAACGGAATAGTGAATTGTTCCTAGCATGTACCGTCTTTGGTATTGGTTTCTGGCTACTCTTAATGGTCATTGCTGCTATTATCTATGGTCTGGATACCTTAACCTCAAGCCACGGGATACTACTCGTAATGTCTAGTTTCGTATCCATGCTTGGGATTGAACAGATGGCCTTTTTCCTGGCCACCGTCGCACCAAACAAAGGAATTATCTCCTTTATGTCGACCGGTGTTTCCCTATTCTTTGCCTTTACCTCAGGCCTGTTCGTCCCACGAGACTTCGTCAGTCCCGTCATGCAACAGATCGCCCAGATAGCAAGTCCCATCTGGCAAGTCAAAACCGATGAAATCATACTAAGCGCCGAACAACTCAGCCAAAATCAGCTCGACACCATCTATCAATACATGGGCACCCAAGTACTAATCGCCCTCGCCTTTGTCGCCCTGACTTACATGTACCGCGCCTATCAATCGGACAACCTGAAAACTGCATAATGTATGATAGAGCCCGCTACAGCGCATGATGCCTGTAGCGGGTTTTGTGTTTAATCTGACGATTACAGAATCGCTCGCCATTCTGTATAAAAATGGTAAACTTGTCCAGAATAATTGCTGGTTGTGTATAAAAACGAGAATGCTTACCGAATGAAATTGGATTCGGTAAAAAATCACGATATCGTCCCGAATAAAATCTGGTTCTGTATAACCCAAAAATCCTTTACAGAATGGGCAATTATTCTGTAAAAAAACGGAAATTTTTCCCGAATGGATTTGGATTCTGTAAAAAAACAAGAATGCTTACAGAATAAGATTTCATTCTGTAATCACAGTATCCCCATCAAATTCGGTGGTCGTAGAACTAACTAAAAGGTAGAGTTGCATCCGCAACTCACCCGCTATTTTTCCTTATAGGTAAAACCCCCGCCATTTCCTAACAATGTGGCGGGGGTTTTCAACATCAAAAGACATCAAAAGGAAGGGTTGGTGCAAGCACCAACCCCTCCATATAAAATCAATCATCTAAATAAACAAAACTACGCTTCCACAGTATCCTTCGCCAACAATAATGCCCCTGTAATCCCAGCATTATCACCTAGTTTTGGCAATTGAATATACTGATCAATTGGCGGTAAAGTCACGTAACCATTCAAAGCCACAATCACTTGCTCTTTCACACGGTCCAACAAGTGTTCTTGGTGCATCACACCACCACCGATAACCACACGCTCAGGCGCCAACACAAGCGAATAACTCGCAATCGCTTGACCAAGGTAGTAAGCAACATAATCCCAAACCTCATGATCAGGAGAAATATCTGCACCCTTAATCCCCACACGTTTCTCAATCGCAGGGCCAGAAACCAAACCTTCTAAACAATCACCGTGGAAAGGACAAGCCCCTTCAAAGGTATCATTCGGATGTTTGTGCACATGAATATGCCCCATTTCCGGATGCCCAAACGCATGGTAAATATCACCATTAATCGTGAAACCACCGCCAACACCCGTACCAACAGTTAGATACAGACAAGAATTAGCACCCTCAGCCGCACCAGAAGTATACTCCGCAAGCGAAGCACCATTCACATCCGTCGTCCAGCCCACAGGTTTACCAAACCAGCGCGTCAAATCGCCCACAAAATCATAATTCGCCCAACCTTGCTTAGGCGTCTTCGTAATAAAACCATAAGTATCCGAATCATGGTTCACATCAATCGGTCCAAACGAACCCACACCAAAACTCACAACCTCATATTGACTAAAAAAGTCCTTCACTTGGCTCATCGTCTCCGCCGGCACCGTCGTATCAATTCGCACCTGATCAATAATTTGCAAATCCGCATCCGCCACCGCACAAATAAATTTCGTACCACCGGCCTCAATCGCACCGTATAAAGTTCTCGCTTCCATGCACAACGCCTCCACTAAAAGTATTTCTTCTTCCGATTATACCGAAAATAAATAGCGCTTGCATCCCTAATTTCACGCAATTCCCTATGAAAATCATCTAGCACAAAATCCGCCCCTTACTGATATGAAAATGACATATTTCAGTCAAGATAAGTGTCATTTTAACCCGAAATATGCCACCAACCTTCCCAGCCCCAAAACACCAACCACTGGAACTTCCATTATTCAAAATCCAGTCTCAACAATCTCTTTCAATTAATACACAAAAAGCACCTAACAAATATGTTAAGTGCCTGCTTTGCATATTAGATTTACCAGTCAAACTTTTCAATTTCTTCAATTTTTGAAACTTCACTTTCATCAAAACCAAAATATGCATACTTTGCATTTTCAATCGTTAATTCATCATATAACTCGTCTTCAGTATCGTATTTTGTATTGTATGTATTGCAAAAACCTTCCATTACTTCCCCATCGATGAAGGTAACTCTAATATATTTTCCAAAAAATTGATAAAAATCCATTCTTAAGTCCCTCAAAATCTATAAAATTACATCTCATATATCATCATCATTATATTGCCATTCATTTAACTTATCAAAAGAAAAGAGGACAAAGTCACTCTTTTCCAGAATATTTTTACTCTAAAATCTAACTAACCTAAAAAAATCTTACCTTCTATTGCGTAACGCCCTAATAAGTAGGAATAGCAATAAAACAACGATCACAAAAAACAAGAGTATTGCGATTAAAAAAAAAGCCAGACATCATCATCACCCTCATCCCCTTCAAACTGTGACAAAGATTCGAAAAAAACACTTGTCCAAATAGGCACTTACTACTATTAATTCTTCCCTTAATTATAATGCGCTTACAGATTCAACACAAAATTAAACCAGTAAAAACTTAGAATAAATTTTTTTGGCAATTACATGAATCTCTTTCCAATTTAAAAACACGAATAGCAAGTCATAGCCGAAGGCGGAAGTGTATGTCCTTTAGCCGTGAAAAAGCATGTGATTCGAGACCATGGCTCGAATCCGAGTCTGGAGACCTTGACTCCAGACGGTGCCACGGCTTTTAAAGGACAATACACGACAAGCCGAAGGTTCAAAAAATACCTATCACTAAAACAAAGTCAAAGCTATTCTATAATTAGAGCCAACGGCTCATGTTTATTATCTTGTATAGAAAAAAGGTTAGAACTATAAAGTCCTAACCTTTTGAAAGATCTTATTAGTATTCTTCGTAGAATGCACCTGGGTGTTCAATTGCACGAACACGGATAACATTGTCAACTTTGTTTAACTCATCAATCAAGTTTTCCACTTTAGAGCGGTCTAGTTCATCAAGATCAACCAAAGTATATGCATAATCACCACGACCACGGTTCACCATGTTAGAAATATTGATATCTAGATTCGCGATGAAAGTAGAAATCGTAGAAATCATGTTTGGAATATTCTTGTTGATTAGCGTAATTCTCCATGGAGAATTAAAGCTCATTTGAACAGATGGGAAGTTAACTGAGTTAACGATGTCCCCTGTTTCTAAGAAACGTTTCAAATTCGCAGCCGCCATTTTCGCACAGTTAATTTCAGCCTCTTCAGTAGAAGCACCTAAGTGAGGTAACACGCGGATTTTTGGATGGTGCAATAAGTCTGCATCAGCAAAGTCAGTAATGTAACCACCAAGACGGTTGTCATTGATAGCTTTCAACACTGCATCCTTGTCCACAATTGGGCCACGCGCAAAGTTGTAAAGATGTGCAGTAGCTTTCATTTGGGCAATTTCATGCTCACCAATCATGCCACGAGTTGAATCCATCAACGGCACATGGACAGTTACGAAATCACAGATTTTCAATAACTCATCTAATTCAAGCACACGATGTACACGGCGAGAAATGCTCCAAGCAGTATCAACAGATACATATGGGTCATAACCGTACACTTCAATACCTAAACGTTCAGCATCGTTAGCGATTAAAGCACCGATAGCACCTAAACCAACAACACCTAATTTCTTACCAACTAGCTCATTACCAGCAAATTGTTTCTTGTGGTCTTCCGCAATAGCTTCTACATCGTCGCCAGGATTAAATGGGAAGTTTTGTACCCATTCATTCCCTTCTAAGATTGGACGAACTGATAAGAATAAGTTCGCTAAAACCAATTCTTTTACCGCATTGGCGTTAGCACCAGGTGTGTTGAAAACAACGACACCTTCTTGTGTTGCACGTTCAACAGGGATGTTGTTAGTCCCTGCACCAGCACGCGCAATGGCTTTTAAAGAAGCTGGAAATGGCATTTCATGTAAATTTTTAGAACGTAAAATCACAGCATCCGGATCATCTGTATCGTTGATCGCGTACTTGTCATCTTCAAAACGTTCCATACCCTCTTGGGCAATCGCATTAAAAGTATTGATTTGATAAATTTGGTCTTTTAATTCCATCTGGTAAATTCCTCCATGCTTGGTTTATAAGGCATGAGGCTGAGGCAAACATTCCCAGCCTCGCTTCAACTAGAAATTAGGCTTTGTGTTTTGCTTCAAAAGCTTTCATAAAATCGATTAAGGCATGAACCCCTTCAATTGGGAAGGCGTTGTATAGGCTGGCACGCATACCACCTACTGAACGGTGACCTTTCAATTGTTTAAAGCCAGCTGCATCAGCTTCAGCAATAAATTGTTTGTCCAATTCTGGGTCATTTGTTAAGAATGGAATGTTGGTCAATGAACGATTTTCCACTTTCACATTATTGACAAAAAGACTTGAATTATCAATATAATCGTATAGTAAATTCGCACGCTCTTTGGCATTGGCATACATTGCCTCTTGTCCACCACGGCTAGCGATCCAGTCTAATACAAGACCAACCACATAGATAGCGAACGTTGGTGGTGTATTTAACATTGATTCATTATCCGCTTGTGTTGCATAGCTTAAGAAATCAGGCAATGTTTTGTCTTCTTTCAATAAGTCTTCACGGATGATGACAATTGTTACACCTGCAGGACCTAAGTTTTTTTGTGCTCCGGCAAAAATGACACCGAAATCTTCAACTTTGTAATCATTGGCAGTGATGTTTGAAGACATATCTGCAACTAAAGTCACACCATCAAATTTTGGAATATCATGGTAAGCAACCCCACCAATTGTTTCGTTGGTAGTGATGTATAAGTATGCTGCATTTGGATCTACATTTTCAGCGCCAAATGCTGGTACAGATGTGTAGCCATTGTCTTCAGAAGAAGCAATCACATCAACTGTTACGTCTTCAAGACGTTTCGCTGCTTTAATGGCTTTTGTTGCCCATGAACCAGTATTTACATATTGCACTTTTTGACCCTTAGCCAAGTTCAAAGGTAGTTGGGTAAATTGTTGTGTACCTCCACCTTGTAAAAATAAGACTTTATAGTTGTCAGGAATGTGCATAATATCACGTAGTTGTTGCTCAGCGCGTTCAACAATGTTGATAAAGGATGAGGAACGGTGGCTCAATTCCATCACGGACATTTCTGTACCGTTGTAATTAAGTAGTTCCGCTTGGGCTTGTTCTAATACAGCTTTTGGCATTGTAGCCGGACCAGCTGAGAAATTATAAACAGTTGTCATTTCTTTTTCCCTCATCTTTCGATATCTTATTTTGAACGACGTTTGCATCGTCACAATTATTATAATCTTTCATCTAATTTTAATCTACCTTTATTTTTTCTCATTTTTCTATTTAACAAGTTTGTGCATAATAGGAAAAGCCTATCAAGTCTATGGATGTTACTTGATTAGGCTTTCAGAGATACAGTCTTCACATGGAAATTTTTTGTGAAAAAATTATTTATTTAATAAAGCAGGAATTGCACCTTCAAAAATCTCATTTAATTCGTCAACCGCAACGTCAAAAGTTTCATCTTTTGTTGTCACAGCTAAAACGGCTGCTTCAGTCACGTGACCGATTGCTGTAAATTGGTGGCCGTATGCTTGTTCAAATGCTGCCTTTTTCGCATCAGATACAGACACGATAAAACGTGATGCATTTTCTGCAAATAATTGTGCGCTTGGTAGGTCAACAGAAACTTCCGCACCGAAACCAGTGCCGAATGTAGCTTCCGCTAATGCAACACCTAAACCACCTTCAGCCAAGTCGTGGGCAGAGGCAAGGTAGCCAGATTTAATGGCTGCTAGAACAGCTGCTTGGTTGGCTTTTTCAGTTGCTAAATCGAATGGATATACGTCACCAGCGATTTCGCCTGTTTCTAATTTTTGCAATTCAGAACCGTTGAAGGCATTGGCAGTTTCACCGATGATGTAGATCGTGTCGCCCGCCGCTTTGAAGCCTTGAGTAGTCACTTGGTCTAAGTTTTCGATTAAACCAACCATACCAATCATTGGTGTTGGGTAGATAGCTGTACCGTTTGATTCGTTGTATAAAGATACATTCCCAGAAATTACTGGTGTATCCAATACTTGGCATGCTTCAGAAAGACCGTCTGCAGATTCAGCCATTTCGTAGAAAATTTCTGGATCTTCAGGGTTACCGTAGTTCAAGCAGTCAGTAATTGCCAATGGTTGACCACCAGAAGCCACGATATTACGCGCTGCTTCCGCAACTGCCATTTGTCCACCCACTTTAGGGTTTAAGTAGATGAAACGTGCGTTCACGTCCGTTGTCATAGCCAAAGCTTTTTGGGTGCCACGAATACGTAAAACGGCGGCATCTGAACCTGGTCCAACGACTGTAGACGTGCGGACAACAGAGTCAAAGGTTTGGTAAGCAACACGTTTAGAGGCGATTGTTGGTTGGGCAAGCAAAGCTTTTAATGTATCAAGAGCCGGACGGTCGCTTGGTACATATTGGTCCATTGCTTTAAAAACGTCTAGGCGCGCAGGTTTGCTCGCTTCGCGGTAGTATACAGGCGCGTCTTCTGCAAGGGCGTCGACTGGCACGTTGGCCACTTCAATCCCTTTGTGGAATAGGCGGTAACGTCCATCGTCCGTAACATGACCAATGTTGACTGCATGTAAGTCATATTTCTTGAAGACCTCGTAAATTTCTTCTTCCATGCCTTTTTTCACACATAAAAGCATACGTTCTTGTGATTCAGATAACATCATTTCGTAAGGAGTCATTTCGCTCTCGCGTTGTGGTACATCATCAAGG
Source organism: Aerococcus agrisoli (assembly GCF_003797145.1). Lineage (GTDB taxonomy): Bacteria > Bacillota > Bacilli > Lactobacillales > Aerococcaceae > Aerococcus > Aerococcus agrisoli. The sequence goes on from NZ_RKMG01000024.1 coordinate 30,627, forward strand.
TTCAATACTAGACCTGAACCAGCTTTTGACGCCATTTCAGCAGATGATGAAACTAGACCAGCAGCACCCATATCTTGGATACCAACTAGGGCATCTTGGTGGTTATGGATTACTTCAAGACAGGCTTCCATCAATAGTTTTTCCATGAATGGATCCCCTACTTGGACTGCTGAACGGTTGCTTTCTTCTTCGTCGTTGAATTCTTCAGAGGCGAAAGTAGCCCCGTGAATCCCGTCACGACCAGTTTTGGCACCAACATAAATAATAGAGTTGCCGACACCAGTTGCTTGACCTTTTTGAATGTCTTTTTGATCGATTAAACCAACGCACATTACGTTTACTAAAGGATTACCTTTATAAGCGTTGTCAAAAGCGATTTCCCCACCAACGGTAGGAATACCGATGGCGTTACCGTAACCTGCGATACCTGCGATAATTTCTTCGAATAGGTATTTTGTACGGTCATCATCTAATTCACCAAAACGTAGTGAATCTAGGACAGCGACAGGACGGGCACCCATTGAGAAGATGTCACGGATAATCCCACCAACACCAGTTGCTGCACCTTCATATGGTTCAACGGCAGATGGATGGTTGTGTGATTCTGCTTTGAATACCACGGCTTGGCCGTCACCGATATCAACGATACCAGCACCTTCACCAGGTCCTTGTAACACTTGTTTCCCTTTCGTTGGGAATTTACGCAAAATCGGTTTAGAGTTTTTATATGAACAGTGTTCAGACCACATAACAGAGAATAAACCTGTCTCAGTGAAGTTTGGTAAACGTTGTAAAATATCGTCTGAAATGACACGATATTCTTCATCTGTTAAACCCCATTGGCGATAGATTTTTTCTTCTTGAATTTGTGTCGCTTTTAATTCTGTTTGTACCACGACTTAAGCTCCCTTCACTTGTGCTTCAAATGCCGTCAACATTGATTTAAACAATGGTAACCCGTCAGTGCCACCGATAATCGCTTCAACTGCACGTTCTGGGTGAGGCATCATACCTAATACATTGCCGGCTTCGTTGGTAATACCTGCAATGTTTGCGCGTGAACCATTTGGATTGGTCCCTTCATATGTAAAGGCGATTTGACCATTTTTCACAAGCGCGTCATAGGTTTCATCGTCACATACATAGTTTCCTTCACCATGGGCAATAGGTACTGTAATGACTTGATCTTCTTCGTATTGATGTGTAAAGGCCGTTTTGTTGTTGGCAACTTTCAAAGCTTGTGGTTTACACACAAATTTCAATGAATCGTTACGGATTAAAGCACCTGGTAAAAGGCCTGCTTCACATAAAATTTGGAATCCGTTGCAAGCACCAAAAACGAATTTACCTTCTTCAGCAAAACGTTTTACTTCTGGCATGATGTTTGAGTAGTTGGCGATGGCACCACAACGTAAGTAGTCACCGTAAGAGAAACCACCTGGTACTAAAACAGCGTCGTAACCTTCTAGTGATGAGGCATCTGAAGATACGTATTCAGCATCTTGACCTAAGACGTCTTGAACTGCTGTCAACATATCCAAGTCACAGTTTGAGCCTGGAAATTGAATGACTGCAAACTTCATTAGGCTTCCACCTCCACCTTTTGGATGTTGTAGCGGTAAGATTCCATGACTACATTAGCCAATAATTTATCAGAAATTGCTTCGATTTCAGCAGCTACGTGCGCTTCGTCATCACTTTCGACAACAATTTCAAAATATTTCCCTTGGCGAATTTCAGCAATATCAGTGTAACCCATACGGCCTACAGCACCTTTGATTGCTTCTCCTTGTGGATCCAAGATAGATTCCTTATATGTCACGAATACCTCTACTTTATACATGTTCATCCTCCTAAATTGGCGTACATTACGATATTATGGATTAATTGTGCTTTTCCCATAAATTTATATGATTTCATACTAGCACCTTATAGCACTAAAAGCAAACGATTATTTTATTAATTTTATTTATTGTTCGGTTTTAGGTGTAAAAAAGACGAATATTCGGTATTTAGTATGTCCATCGTTCATTTTTCGGATATCATTAGGCAATTTTTTGTAAACCCTATATACTTTAAGTAAATAGATCCACCGCCAATAATAAGGAGGAAGCTGATGAAACTCTATATGCAACAGAAAGTATTTTCACTCAAGCAAGATTTTGAAATCTACGATGAAAACAAACAGGCTTATTTCCGCGTAGACGGCCAACTCTTATCTATCGGCCGTAAAATGCGCATTTATGACGCACGAACTGAAGAAGAAGTCGCCTTCATCAAAGAAATTGTCCTTACGCTCTTCGCCAAAATGGAAGTCTACCGCCAAGATGAACTAGTCGCAGTGATTAAACAAAAATTTTCCTTTCTCCGACCGAAATTCGAAATTGAAGAAATTGGCTGGCACATTGAAGGTGATTTCTGGGGCTACAACTATGCCATCTTAGACACAAACGGTGCCACCGTCGCAAGCATTCAAAAGAAAATTCTTTCATGGTCAGACACCTACGAATTTGAAATTAATGATGACAAAGATACCGTCACTGTCATGGCCGTTATCTTAGCCATTGATGCCATCCGTGACCGCAAAGGATAATAAGAGGCTGGGACAAAAGATTAAAATTATAAATTTTTCGTCCTTACAGTGTACGTTCCTTATGAGCCGTGGGACCATTGAAAGCCAAGGTCTTTCAATTTGAAATCGAGCCAAGGTCTTTCAATTTGAAATCGAGCCAAGGTCTCGATTTCATCCTCTTTCACGGCTAAGGAACTACACTTTCAGTCCTTAAACCTGTTCCCATGATATATTTCAATCAAAATTTATAAGAATTTTTTCAAAGTAAAAGGCGTACACAAGTCTTTCAATTTTAGGTGGTCCGCTACCATAAGCATGCCCACAAATGGATGTTAAAAAAATTTTAAATCGTTGTGGTTAACTTATTTGATGATATAAATGAATTCTTTTCAAATTTCTTAATTTTTAAGATGAAATAAGAGAATCTTTAGCTAAGCTTTTCATTTATTTGAGTCGATAAGTGACACATTTTGAATGCTTTCATCTATTTACTTATATTCGTTAATTGTCCAAAATATTTTTTCATGTATTACCCTCAATAAATGAATCAGACTTGAAACATATTAGGAATACAAAAAGACGCTGGGATTTTTTCCAATCTTCGCTCATTCACTCAAAGCCAACAAAAAAAAGAGGAAATGAAATTATCGAAAATGAAACCCTACCGTTAAACTGA
>NZ_RKMG01000025.1 GCF_003797145.1 Aerococcus agrisoli
GTTCAAATCCTTCTCCCTCCATTATTTCTTTTAAACTAAGGGATATTACTTGGATAGGGACATAGTTAAACGGTATAACTACGGTCTCCAAAACCGTCATTGTGGGTTCGATTCCTACTGTCCCTGTTTTTTAATATTTTGGCGGGTGTGGCGAAGTGGTTAACGCATCGGTTTGTGGCACCGACACTCGTGGGTTCGATTCCCATCACTCGCCCTTTTTTTATTGGGATATAGCCAAGCGGTAAGGCAACAGACTTTGACTCTGTCATGCGTTGGTTCGAATCCAGCTATCCCAGTTGCATTATGGCGGTATAGCCAAGTGGTAAGGCATGGCTCTGCAAAAGCTTGATCGCCGGTTCAAATCCGACTACCGCCTTTCACGCTTCTAACCAAGACATACGCATATTATTGATTTGCCGGTGTGGCGGAATTGGCAGACGCGCTGGACTCAAAATCCAGTGTCCTCACGGACGTGCCGGTTCGACCCCGGCCACCGGTATTAATAGGTTCAAAACCTAATACGATAAAATAGTCTGAATGTTGTTAAATCAACATTTAGACTATTTTTTTTATACCCCAAATTTTTCAAAAATAAAGGATATTTTAAATGATTTTTGCACCAATTTTGAAGGGATATGTGTAAAACAACTTGGAGTTATTAGGTGAATTAAAAAAAGCACCTAAAGCTTGTCAGGTGCTAAAAAAATTAACTTCTTATTTCAATGTTCTTAACTAGGTTACGTGTTTCTTGTTCAATTGCAGTAAGGATTTGTTCTGCAACATTCGCAACAGGTGTTGGTGCTATTGAACTGAAGGCTTTACCAATTAAAGGTATCTTAATAGCAAATTTAACCAGGATTGCTGTGCTTAGGGAAGACGGACGGCCTGGCCCATAAATGAGTCCTGAGCGTAAGATGATATAATTAAGGCCAGATTTTTGAATAATGGCTTCGCCAGCTCGTTTTGTTTTGACGTAGGAAGGATAACCGACATTAGCGGATAAATATAGGATGTTCGGTACGTGATTTGTATTTGCTAATGCAACTGTACCTTTCCGTGCTTGCACATTTAAGGCATCTAAGGTTTTGGGTGTGATACTACCGACTAAGTCGATGATCCAATCGTAATTTTGGTTTAAGCGTATGCTATCTGCAGCCAGTAAATCTCCTTGGATGTAAGTCACAGCTGGGTTGGTAAATAGTTCTCCCTCACCAGGATGGCGAGATAAATAGGAAACTTGGTAGCCTTTTTCAAGGGCTAACGTTAAAACTTCTTGGCCAACAAAACCATTGCCACCCAGTACTAATATATTCATGTTCATTCCTCTTTTTCTTGGCAATGTTATTGCGTAATCTATTGTCCTATTATAATACGGGATGCTTGTCATAGCTATTTTTTAGGGTTTGAGCGATATACTAGTGGTTAATGAGTTAATGGCTATATCAAAACCTGGTATATATTTTTCACAAAGCTATATTAAAATCCCTTAATTATTGCTATTATGGTACATATTCAAGAATGATTTTATGTAAGTTGAGAAATACATATTGCTGAAGGAGTGTTTTTAATGAGAGTGAATGAGTTTAATCAACCAATTGGCGATTATTTAGAGAATGATCAACCGGGCGCGTTACCTAGTTTTGAATCGATTGTTGGCGCGTCGGTTACTTTGGAGAAGGTTGCGCCGAAACATCATGATGACGCTTATGATATGTATGTAAATCAGATCGATGATGCAAGTTTCACTTATATGTTTATTGAACCGATTAGAGATTCGGCAACATTTGAAAGTTATTTTGAGATGTTAGTGCATTCAAAGGATCCTTACTATGTAGCCATTATTGATAATGACAGCCAAAAAATGGTGGGTGTTTTTTCATTTATGCGAATTGATCCGAAGAATCGTGTGATTGAAATGGGTGGCGTGTTGTATTCACCTGAACTTAGAAAATCTAAGAAGGCAACGGAAGCACAATATTTGATGATGCAGCATGTATTTGAAGATTTAGGCTATCGTCGTTATGAATGGAAGTGTGATAGTTTGAATGAACCTTCTAGAAATGCGGCGCTACGTTTAGGTTTTACTTTTGAAGGGACCTTTAGACAGGCAATTATATATAAACATCGTACGCGTGATACGAATTGGTTCTCAATTATTGATGGTGAATGGCCGGCGAAAAAGGCACGTTTAGCCAAATGGTTAGATGAGGGTAATTTTGATGCGGATGGTCAACAAATCCAATCGTTAAGTGCGTTTTAATTTTCATTGAAGCGCCAGTTAGGAGCAAGAAAATGAAAGCGAAAAAGGCCTTACTTTTAATAGATTTCCAAAAAACGTTTCGTGATGGTTCGTGGGGGTTCAGCAGCAATGATGTTGCTGAAATGAATGCGGCACGTTTATTAAATAAGTTTCGTGCCAATGGGGACACAGTGATTCATGTACGGCATGTGAGTGATGACCCATCTTCGCGATTTTATGCGAAAGGTGCAGGGGTTGCTTTTCATGATTTGTTGCAACCTATCGAAGGGGAAAATGTGATTTCTAAATCAGTGAATAGTGCATTTATTAATACCTATTTAGCAGAAATCCTGAATAATAATGGAATTCAGACTTTGGTGATTGCGGGGTTAACTACGCCTCATTGTGTGTCAACAACGACTCGTATGGCTGCGAATTTAGGATATCAAACCTATTTAATTGAAGATGCGACGGCATCGTTTGCTTTATCAGATCATCATGGCAATATGATTCCGGCGAATGAGATTCAAGATATTTCGATTGCGACTTTGAATGAAGAATTTGCCAAAATTCTATATACAGCGGAAGCCATGACGATATATGATGAGATAGTATGATATGGGAAATATGGTTGTAGCATTGTCTGCAAGTGTAATATGAAGAAAAAGGTTAGGTTAGGGTAAGAACATGTTTAGACGTTCATATGTAAGGAATGTCCCTATTTTAGGGGCAGTAGAATTTTTATCGTTTTTTGGGATAAACTCATTTTGGCTATTATTTTTAAGTCAAAATGGCATGACTTTGTGGCAGATTGGTATATTGGAAAGTATTCTCCATTTAACTAGTTTACTATCTGAGGTGCCTTCGGGTATGTTGGCGGACCGTTTCTCGTATAAAAGTAATTTTTATATCGGTCGCTTCATGTCCATTATTTCTGCAATATTGATGGTGACGGCGAATGGGAATTTCTGGTTATATGCACTTGGTTTTATATTAACTGCATGGTCCTATAATTTTGATTCGGGAACCAGTATGGCTTTTCTTTATGAATCAGCCAAAGAAGCCGGAAAAGAAGATAAGTATTTAAAATATTCGAGTTTTATTTCTGGGGTTTTGGAAGCAGCAAGCGCCTTAGGAATGATGACGGCGGGATTTTTTGTACATGGTTTATTAGATTATACCTACTATATAAAAAATGCCATGTCCCTTGTGGTCATTGTACTTATTTCATTTATGAAGGAACCCAATGTAAAACTAAAGGGTGAAGAAAGCCCAACTTTAAAGGAAATCACACGAAATGTCCGTGTGTTTATAAGAACAAATCCGCGTTTGATGAAATGGATCATTCTCAACCAAGCAATGATTGCTTTGATGTATATGTTCTATTTTTATTTTCAACATGAGTTTACCAAGTATACATCGTGGCAAATTAGTTTGATTATGCTTGTTTCAAGTATAGTGAATATTATTGCCGTCTGGTTAGCCAATAAAGTTGGTGCGAAATGGTCTGCTAGAAAGCTGTTTACCTGGCTAGTACCTTTGGTTGGTACGATATTGCTTTTCGCGTGGTTCGATTTGCCAAGCATGTATGTGCTGATTTACTTATTAGCCGATGGTTTAGTGACCATGTATATGCCTATTTTTAACAATGATATTCAACAAGATTTTGAATCAGATATCCGTGCTACCTTACTGAGTGTGAGTGAAATGATGTTTAGTTTAGCCATGATTTTTATCTTTCCAGTGGTTGGCGTGGCCATAGATACATTTGGCTTTGCGACTAGTTTTGTGGGTTTGGGGTTCGTATTATTGGCTTCGGCTGTTCTTTTTCACAAAATAATCAAGTAAATTTTTATAGCCTTGCTTGACTTGGAGTTAACTCCAGGTGTTACATCTGGTGTAAGATATCATTTAATTGAAGTGATAGCAATGCTACTTATCCTATTTGGGATGCAAGGAGGATTTTATGAAATCAGCAATTTTTCAAAAAGCAGGTTTGGTAACGATTGAGGATGTAGAAAAACCAATTATTCAAGCGAGTGATGATGTCATTATCAAGGTTGTGCGTGCATGTGTATGTGGTTCTGATTTATGGTCATATGCCCATGGTGACAACAAAGAGGCCCATTCAGTGAATGATGGGCACGAAGCGTTAGGGATTGTTGAGGCTGTAGGGGACGACATTACTACGGTTCAACCGGGCGACTTTGTCATTGTGCCGTTTACACATGGATGTGGTGAATGTGACGCTTGTCGTGCAGGTTTTGATGGTACGTGTGATAATCATCCTGGTTATTCGAACTGGTCTCACGGTTTCCAATCTGAATACATTCGTTTCCATTCTGGTAACTGGGCTTTGGTAAAGGTTCCAGGTCAACCATCTGACTATTCAGAGGGGATGATTAAATCTTTATTGACGCTTGCTGATGTAATGCCAACTGGTTATCATGCAGCGCGTTGTGCCAATGTGGAACGCGGTGACAAGGTCGTCGTGATTGGTGATGGGGCTGTTGGTCAATGTGCAGTCATTGCTGCGAAAATGCGCGGCGCTTCGCAAATTGTACTGATGAGTCGACATGAAGACCGTCAACAAATGGCGTTAGCATCTGGTGCAACTGCGGTTGTTGCTGAACGTGGTGCGGAAGGTATTGCCAAAGTGCGTGAGATTCTTGGTGGCGGTGCGGATGCAGCCCTTGAATGTGTGGGTACAGAAGCAGCATTTGATCAAGCCCTAGGTGTTTTACACAATGGTGGTCGTGTGGGTTATGTTGGTGTACCGCATTACAACAACCGTGCGATTGGTTCAACCTTTGCCCAAAATATTACACTTGCGGGTGGTTCAGCATCTGTAACGACTTATGATAAACAAATCTTGTTGAAAGCTGTCTTGGACGGGGACATTAACCCTGGTCGTGTATTTACACAAACTTATGCTCTTGAAGACATTAACCAAGCTTATAAAGATATGCAAGACCGTAAAACGATTAAATCCATGGTAGTGGTTAGCGACTAATTGAATATATAATGTTATACGAAAAAAACCAGCAGAAGTAGGGCCGTGCCTTAGCTTTGCTGGTTTTTTTATATATGTAGCTTATTCACCGACCATGCCGTCGCCATCGCCATCGGTCATGTATTGGTAGAGCCAATGACTGCTGTCGATTGGCATTTGGAAGCCGGCATTCTTGGCTTCTTTGATGCTGACTTGGCCGTTGCCATTTGCATCAATCCCGCTGATGTCATTGCTTGTTGCAGGGGCTGCTTCTTCGGCAGCTGGTGGCTCGCTTGAGTAGGATTGTAGTGGTGTAAGTTCTTCATCTTGAGTAGGACCTTCTGGACCGACACTCGTACCATCGGCATAATTGATTTCAACGCCGGGCTGACGATTCGGAATATAAATATTAAATTGCAAATCGCCATTATCTTCGATAGAGAAACCTTCCATGTAGATACCGCTAGCGAGCAGATTATTGCCATCGAAAACCGGCGTCACACGGTAGCGGACATGGTAATCATTTTCTTCGATATAGTTGGCCACGTAGTTTTCAAAAGGCAACATCCCCTCGACATTAAACCAGCGCGTCCCCGTCATCAAATTCTGTGGGTTAGCATTCTCGCCCGTCAGTTGGTAGCCGATAAGGTGGGACCGATTGTAGAGCCAACCGCCCGATACATTGGCATATTTCGCTTGCTGCCAACCAGTTGGGGTGATTTCCGAAATCGACTCGCGGTCAGTATCCGGCATCAATTCCGTTCCCAGCACTGCATTCGCCTGCGTCACCCGACCTAAACCATCCAAATCTCCGTAAGCTTCATAGGCCTCCGTTGATGTGATGTCTTCATCGGTGAAAAAGGGCACATTCCCATTAATTTTAATATGGCTTTGATCAGACGGTACTTCACGAACCTGGCTAAGCTCAGTGGTAGCCAACTGCGACGTTTGTTTTGCTTTTTCGTCTGCTGCACTTTCAGATGCGGCCTTGGCCTCTGATTCTGAAGCGGCTTTTTCACTTGCAGCAATGGCTGCACTTTCCGAGGCAGCTTTTGAGGCTGCGGCTTCACTCGCAGCTATCGATGCGCTTTTTGCATTAGATGCCTCTGTTTTGCTGGATGCTTCATCCGCACTTGACGAATTAGTGGAAACTTCAGAAGCCACCTGGCTCGTCGTTTCTTCTTCGCTAGCAACTGCATCCCCTTGGTCACCAGTGTTGGCGATTGCGCCAATAAGACCAAGCACTAACAGACCAGCAATTACGATAGGGCCAATTTTAAATTTTTTTCTAGGTTTGCCGCGTTTGATGGCTTTCTGACCGCCTTGTAAAAATTGATATCCGCGCCATAAAAAATAAATAAAGGCGCAAAATATAATGATGTTGATCATGGGACCAACTCCTATTCTATTGTGCTTTTTGTTTTAAAAAATGAAAATACTTCAATATATTGTACCATGCTTTTTGTGGTAAAAGCACTTTAGCTTCTCCGCATTAGCCCATACTTTCAGCTGATTTGTGTATAATGAAAGTAGTATATCTTATGCGCAGCTTGACTGCGAAGAAAGGAGTCTTATGTCTAACAAAAAGACGGATATTCGCCAAGAAAGTCGGGCGAGTATTTTACGAAAATTATTTGTATCTACCTTGAAGTTGAGTGCCTTCACTTTTGGGGGTGGCTATGTCATCATCACTTTATTGAAGAAAACCTTCGTCGATGACTATGGCTGGATTGAAAATGATGAAATGCTGGATTTGGTAGCTATTGCCCAGTCAGCGCCTGGGGCTATTGCTGTGAACGGGGCTATTGTTATCGGTTATAAATTAGTGGGCATGTGGGGCGTTTTTACGGCCGTGCTTGCAACGATTATTCCACCTTTTACCATCATCACTTTCATTTCCTTCTTCTATGATGCTTTCCGGACCAATACTTGGATTGCCTTATTACTAGAAGGGATGCAGGCTGGAGTTGCCGCTGTTATCGTTAAAGTTGTGATTGGCATGGCACTACAAATCACCGATACCAAGAATCCAATTTTAATTGGGGCAATGGTGGTTGCCTTTGTGGCCAATTATTTCTTCAATGTGAATGTTATGTTGATCATTTTATGTGCCGCCTTGCTGGGTATTGGCAAGTTTCTGCTCGAACGTCACAAAGGAGGTAGTAAGGCATGATTTATTGGGAACTCTTTATATCTTTTGTAAAAGTAGGGGCCTTCAGTTTCGGCGGTGGCTATGCGGCATTACCTTTAATCCAAGAGGAAATCGTAGACAATCACCAATGGCTGACAATCCAGGAATTCACAGACTTAATCACTATTTCGCAAATGACGCCTGGGCCAATCGCCTTGAACTCAGCAACCTTTGTGGGTAACCAAATTGCGGGGATTCCGGGCGGTCTCGTGGCCACAATAGGCGCCGTTTTTCCGTCGGTAATTATCGTTACGATATTGGCCATGATTTACATGAAATATCGTAATTTGGATAGCTTGCAATATGTCTTGAAAGCTTTGCGTCCTGTGGTTGTGGCCTTGATTGCGACAGCTGGGTTATCGATTTTGATTACCAGTTTTTGGGGTGACCAAGTCATCGGTATTTCAACCGTGAAGTTGACGGCGGTGGCTATTTTTGCCATCTGTTTAACCATGCTCTACAAAACCAAATTGGATCCAGTCTTAATTATGCTGTTTGCGGGTATCCTGAATGTCGTTGCCGGCATGGCATCAAGTCTTGTGGGATAAGCCTTCCTAGCATCGATTTTACGCATGACTCTGTATAATAGAAGTAGGATTTAAATAAGAAGGAGTGTTCATATTGGAATTAGGGGTACACGATTTAGTGACCATCAACAAGGGTGAAACGGCTGAACAAGCTTTAAAACGTACCATGCGTTTTGTGAAAAATATTGAAGACTTAAACTACAAACGTTATTGGTTTGCGGAACACCACAATATGCCAAACTTGGCTTCAGTATCGCCAGAATTGCTTGCGGCATATGCTGCGGGGCAAACTGACCGCATTCATCTTGGTACAGGTGGTACCATGATTATGCATTATTCACCACTGAAAATTGCGGAGAATTTCAAGGTGCTAACGGCACTTGCACCAGGACGAATTGATATTGGTTTAGGACGCGCACCTGGTTCTGGCCCGGATGAAATTAAAGCCTTAGCTGAAGGTAGAGCGCAAACTTTTACAGATATGTATGACAAAATCGATGTGATTACCGATTACTTGGCGGACCAACCTGCGCCTGGTTTTTATGGGAAGGTGCGTGCCATGCCACAAAATCTGTCGACGTTGACGGAACCATGGATGTTGGGTTCATCAGGTCAGTCAGCTCTAGTGACTGCACAAATGGGGCTTGGTTACTCTTTTGCCAAATTCTTCGGTATCGAGACTGATCCGGATGTGTTTAAGTTGTACCGCGACCGTTTTGAACCGAGTGTCTTCTTCGATGCACCTAAGGTCATGGTGTCGTACATGATTATTGTGGCGGATACGGATGAAGAGGCGGATTACTTGGCGCGTCCAATTGAGTTGATGCAAATGGGTATTCGTACGGGGCAAAGGTTACCGAATATGGATCCTGAGGAAGCGAAAGCTTACCAATTTGGTCCGGCAGCACAAGCCTTGTTGGAAGAATATTGGGCAAAACGCTTTATTATCAAGGGGTCTAAGGAAACAGTAAAAGCGATTTTGGATGATGAAATTTCGACACTGGGTATTGATGAAATCCTTGTTTATGCACCAATTTTTGATGAAGAAAAGCGGCTACGTTCTTACCGTTATTTGGCAGAAATGTTTGATAAAATTTAAGTGCAATTGATTTCAAAACACCCAGTCTAATGTGATTGGGTGCTTTTTTGTGTGATAGTTTGAAACTATTACAGATGATATGTAATCGGAATGGGCGTTTTGTTGACAGTTAATCCATGATTAGCTAAGATTGTTATAGATATTACCGATGACAGGATAAGTAAATAGGCGTCGTTTTTAGAGAGGTTCCACATGGTGAAAGGGACTAATGACAAGTATTGAAAATGGTCCTCGAGGGTTTTAGGGCGTCGAGTGTTGTGACTTTGTGAGGATAGAGTCAGCAACATAAGATAAACTCGTTTTAGCTACGTTACAGGCTAAACCTATCAGCTGGCGTTTATAAAAACAAGGCTCGTAGGTGTTGAGGGGAATGATATGTTCCTGAAGTAAGGTGGTACCACGCAAAATGCGTCCTTAGTCGAGATAGTTGATCAGCTATTTGGACTAAGGATGTTTTTTTTGCATAAAATTGCATTGCGAAAATATAGGGATAAAAGGGAGAATGTACAATGAGTAAATTAGTGAAATTAGCAGGTTTTGGTTTGGCAGCATCATTATTATTAGCAGCTTGTGGATCAGCAGAAGAAACAACAGTAAAAGTTGGGGTAGTCGGGGACGATACAACGATTTGGGACAGTGTTGCTGAACGTGCCAAAGAAGAAGGTATTGATATTGAGTTAGTGAAATTTACAGATTACAACACGCCAAATGAAGCGTTAGCGGACGGTTCTGTTGATTTAAACTCATTCCAAACGATTATTTTCATGAACAACTATGAAGAAACTTCTGGGAATGACTTCACAGCAATCGGAAACACTGTGATCGCACCTTTAGGTATCTATTCAGAAAAACATGAATCTATCGAAGAAATTGCAGAAGGACAATCAATTGCGATTCCTAACGACGTAACCAATGGTGGCCGTGCCTTGAACTTGCTACAAACAGCTGGCTTCATTACCTTAGATGCAGAAGCATCTGCTTCATTCATTCCAACTGTTGATGACATTACTGAAAATCCGTATAACTTGGATATCCAAGAAGTAGATGCAGCGCAAACTGCGCGATCAATCACAGATGTTGACTATTCTGTGATCAATGGTGGTTACGCTGTAGATGCAGGTTACTCACCACAAGATGATTCTTTATTCTTAGAACCAAATGATGAATCTTCAGCACAATACATCAACGTGATCGCTGCACCGGCAGATAATGCAGACAACGAAACATTCCAACAAATCGTTGAAATTTACCAAACTGAAGAAACAGCACAATTAATCGAAGAAACTTACAACGGTGGTCAAGTGCCAGCATGGTCTGACTACGGCTATGAACCAGTAAACTAAGCAGATTGACAAACAAATGATGCAAAAAAGAGATGCTTCCCTTAAAAGGGAGCATCTCTTTTTGTTTATGAAAACATCATGCATTAAATGTTGTCAGCAATGAAGCGAACAAGTTTTTCTGATTTTTCCCAACCTAGACATGGGTCAGTGATTGATTGACCAAATACATCGCCACCTGGTTCTTGACGGCCATCTTGTAAGTAAGATTCGATCATGAAGCCACGAACGTATGCTTTGATATCTTCATTCCATTTACGGTTTTGTAAAACTTCTTGAACAATACGAATTTGATCAAGGTATTTTTTACCTGAGTTGTCATGGTTTGTATCCACAACGATAAATGGATTCTTGTAATCTTCTTTTTGGTAGTTGTTGATTGTTTTGATTAAATCTTCGTAGTGGTAGTTTGGTACGATTTCTTTATTTTCTAAGGTACCACCGCGTAAGATAATATGTGCATAAGGATTTGAAGTAGTTAAGACTTCTTGACCTGAGAACATTAACTCTTGAGGTTTTTGCGCTGCATGTAAAGCGTTAAAAGTAACGGTTAAGTTACCAGAAGTAGGGTTTTTCAAACCTACTGGGCTATCTAAACCGGATGCAACGAAACGGTGTTGTTGGTTTTCAACAGAACGCGCACCTACAGCATGGTAAGATACTAAATCTTCCACGAATTGTAAGTTATCTGGGTATAACATTTCATCCGCTGTGGTTAAACCTGTTTCCACAATCACACGACGGTGCATGTTGCGAACAGCTTTCATACCGCGTACCAAGCTAGTTTCGCCAGTAGGGTCTTGTTGATGTAACAAGCCTTTGTAGCCGTCACCATTGGTTCTTGGTTTATTCGTATAAACGCGTTGTACGATGAAAACTTTATCTTTTACTTCTTCTTGTAATTTAGCTAAACGATGTGCATACTCTAAAACTGCATCCTCATTGTCAGCAGAACAAGGGCCGATAATCAATAGGAAACGATCATCCTCACCACTCATAATTGCTTTCAATTCTTTATCGCGTGCTTCTTTAATAGCATTTTCTTCGTCAGTTAATTTGGCATATTCTTTAACGGCATCAAAGTCGACTGGTTCACTAATTGGTTTGAAACTCATTTTTAATCCTCCTATAATAGGTATTAAGCTTATTTTAACAAACAATAGCGGAAAAAGCATTTTATTTATAGAGAAGTGTGTCTTTTTCTATGAAAAATGTATAACCTCCCCAAAAGTATATTTGCACTGATCAAAAATTTCTTTTACAATGACCATGAATACGATTTCATCAACAAGGAGGATATATTCATGACCAAAATTTATCTCACCCGACATGGACAAACATTGTTCAATGTTCGTAAGAAAATTCAAGGGGCATCAGATTCCCCATTAACAGCATTGGGCATTTATCAAGCCCAAGTTGCCCACGACTATTTTAAAAATGCGGGCATCACCTTTGATGCCGCCTATAGTTCCACATCCGAACGTGCGAGTGACACATTGGAAATTATGGCTGGACCCGATATGCCATATACACGTTTGAAATCTTTGAAAGAATGGAACTTTGGTGTCTTTGAATCAGAATCAGAAAATTTAAACCCACCACTACCTTATGGTGATTTCTTCGTCCAATTCGGTGGTGAAGGGCAGGAAGAATTTAAAGAACGGGCAGTCAAGGCCTTGCAAGACCTGGTTGCAAATGATCATAGTAATCATATTTTAGTTGTCAGTCATGGTGCCTTCTGTGCCAATGCTTTACGTGGTTTAACAGGATACAAGGGATATGCTAGTGCAGATTTAGGCTTCACTAACTGTTCAACCATGGTTTTCAATGTAGAAGATGGGGTCTTCACCTTAGATGAAGTCATCAATCATGATTTTTCAGGATTTGAAGGTTAATCATTATTTAAACGTTCATGAGCTAGGATGAAATGTCCTGGCTTTTTTTGTGCATTTGAAAATTATTTTTTTGAATTATCTGGCAATAATCAGGCCTTTTTGACTGAAATAAGGGGATTTTATCGGTGTGTATTTTCTTGCAAAAAATATAAAGTGAAAATAATTATTCAATTTGTAAGCGATTTCTATTGACTCAATTAAAGTGTACCCTTATAATTTATTTATCAGATAACAATTAACAGGTTATCAAATTCACAGACGTAAATTTTTTTACAAGTAGTTGTAAGCGTTAACAAAAAATGGAGGGTGTTTCATGACAAAGAAAACGATTGAATTTCCAAGTAACTTTTTCTGGGGTGCATCAAGTTCAGCTTATCAAGTTGAGGGTGCTAGCTTAACCAATGGTAAAGGACCATCAAGTCAAGATACGAAAGTCTTGCCAGAGGGTACAGCAGATTTAACAGTGTCAGTGGATCATTACCACCGCTATAAAGAAGATATCGCTTTGATGGCTGAGATGGGCTTTAAATCTTACCGCTTCTCCATTTCATGGTCACGTGTTTTACCAAATGGTAAAGGTGAAGTGAACCAAGAAGGGTTAGATTTCTATTCAAACTTAATCGATGAATGTATCAAACATAATATCGAACCAATTGTGACGATGTTCCATTTTGATATGCCAGCAGCTTTAGATAATTTAGGTTCTTGGGGTAATCGTGATTCAGTTCAGTGGTTTGTAGACTATGCCAAATTATTATTTGAGACATACGGCGACCGCGTGAAATACTGGTTAACGATTAATGAACAAAACATGTTGACTTTAGTTGGGAATGTTATTGGAACCCTTCGTGTTCCTGAAGGTACTGAAAATGTCACCAAAGAAATTTACCAACAAAACCACCATATGCTAGTCGCACAAGCGAAAGCCATGGAATTATGTCACCAATTACTACCGGATGCAAAAATCGCACCAGCACCAAACATTGCCATTGCCTATGCAGCAAGCAAAAAACCTGAAGATGCCTTAGCAGCGCAAAACGCGAATGCTATTCGAAACTGGTTATACTTGGATATGGCAGTTTATGGAAAATACAACAACTTAGTTTGGACTTGGTTAGCAGATCAAGATGCTTTACCGGATATCGTTGAAGGTGACTTTGAATCATTAGCGAATGCTAAACCAGACTTCTTGGGTATTAACTACTACAACACCTTGACTGTTCGCGAATATGAAGCCCAAGATGGATACGAAGTTGAGTTTAAGAGCCAACAAGAAAACTCAGGTTTAGAGAATATGTTCCTGGGCGTGGATAATGAATTTTTACCAAAAACAGAATTTGGTTGGGAAATAGACCCAATTGGTTTCAGAGCTACTCTTCGAGAAATTTACTCTCGCTACCATCTACCAATTTTAATTACAGAAAATGGTTTGGGTGCATACGATGAATTAACTGAAGATGGTAAAATCCATGACGACTACCGTATTAACTACCTACGTACCCACATTGAACAAATGAAATTAGCCATTGGTGATGGCGTTGAAATGTTAGGTTACAACCCATGGTCAGCAATCGACTTGATTTCAACACATGAAGGTATTCGTAAACGTTACGGCTTCATCTATGTTGATCGCGATGATGAAAGTGTTGGTAGTTTACAACGTTACCGTAAAGATTCATTCTTCTGGTACCAAGGTGTAATTGCAAACAATGGTCAAGATTTAAGCTAAGAGACTTAGCGAGAGGTGATGCAATGGTTAAATATAAAGAAATTGCCCATGCAATCACCCAATATATTGAGGACAATGATTTAAAGCAGCATGATAAGTTACCCGTGATTGATGCGCTCGCCGAGCAATTTAAGGCGAGCAAATCAACCATTATCAAGGCCCTTGATATTTTGGAAGCAAAGGGGCAAATTTATCAAGTTCAAGGCTCAGGCATATTTGTCAGAGAGTTGAGATTAGATGGCTTTGTGAATTTAAACCGTCCAAACGGCTTGAGTCAAAGCTTGCATAAGGGTGATTTAATTAACAAAGTGATTGAAGTATCTATCATTAAGCCAACGAATGAGTTGATTGAACAATTAGCTTGTGAGGCCAATGAGGATATATATTTAGTAAAACGCACGCGGTATACCGCAAATGGACCGATAGCCTATGAAATATCCTATTACCGAAAGAAATTAATCAAGTATATGGATAAAGAAATCGCATCAGGTTCAATATTTAGATATTTGAGAGAACACTATAATATCGATCCAGGTTTTTCCAATGCCTATTTCAAAATTTTGCCCTTGGATGCAGAGGCAACAAGGTATTTAGAGGAAACCCCTGGTGCATACGGAATGAAGTTGATCAACCAATTCTTTTTACCGAATGGCACAATCTTCGATTACAGCATTACTTGGTATCAGAAAGACCGGTCACATTTCTTCGTTCCATCAACATTCTATTAGTAAATAAATTTTATTGGAGGAATTATCATGAAAAAAGCATTAATTATTTGTAACGCAGGTATGTCATCATCACTTATGGCGAAAAAAGCAACAGACTTTTTCAAAGAAAAAAATGTACCAATTGAATTAGACGCAACTACGGTAAGTAAATCACAAGAATTCTTCAAAAAAGGTGAATTTGATTTATACCTAGTTTCACCACAAATTAAAATGTACTACGACCAAATCGCTAAAGAAGCAGAAACAGCAGGAAAACTTGTTGCCAATATCCCACCACAAGCTTACATTCCTACAGAAGATGGGGTAACAAACTTAGCTAAATTGACCTTCACTGAATTGAAACCTTTACTTCAAGCTGAAAAGAATTCTTAAGAGAGGAGGATACTAAATGGAATCAGCAGAAATTCAAACAATTGCTTTCACAATTATCTTGCATGCTGGAAACGGCCGTACTTTGGTACATGAAGCTTTCCCATTAATGCGTGCAGGTAAATACGAAGAAGCAGAAGCAAAATTACAAGAGGCAAACGATGCTTTAGTAGAGGCGCACAATGCACAAACGGATCTATTACACCGTTATGCGAATGGTGAAGATATCAACATGGAAATTATCATGGTCCATGCACAAGACCACTTGATGACGTCAACCACTTTACGTGAAATGGCGATGGAAATGTTGGAAATGTATAAAGTTGTCAAAGGAAATTAGGGAACGCATAGGAAAGGACTACGATTAAACATGAAAAGAAGTAAAGAAGTGCAAGCACAAGAAAAAGAACTAGCCTTACGGAACTTTAAGTTTAATCGCTTCCTCTTTATCCGTTATGCGTTAGCTTTTAGTGTCATTGCCAATTTATATTGGTTGTTTATGAATTTATTTACACAAGTATCTTCGATTGTTGTGCCCTTGATAATGGTTATCCTGGGAGGTATGGCAGCATTCGAGTATATTAAGGTTTATTGGGTTCATGAAAATAAATTGAAGTATTCAAAAATTTATTTTCAGTCACAATTTATTGTGAATATTGCACTATTTTTAGTATCACTAAATGATCGTGTATTCGCGTATTTGTATCCATTCATGGATGTTTCACCAGAAGCAAAAATGCTTGTAAATATCATTTTGGCAATCGGTATGGTGATCGCAGGTGTATGTTTATTCAAAATACATCGCATTCACTTAAACAAAGACAAGAAATATCAATATATTCAACGTTATGAAAAATACTCATCTTAGTCAGCAATATTTTTATCAAAAAATTTATAAAGAAAAGAGTTGTTGAAAATGTCTGAAGAAAACAAAACAAGCGGTTTCTTTGGTGTCTTAGAAAAATACATCATGAATCCATTGGGGAAAATGGCAACGACTAAATTTGTACGTGCCATTATGAATACAGGTATTGCGGTTATTCCATTTACCATTGTTGGTTCTTTGTTCTTGGTATTAAATATCTTGCCAACAGCCATTCCTGCTTTACAAGGCTTTTATGACGCGACTATTGGAAACTACACACAATTGTACATGTTAGCAAATACTGCAACAATGGGTGTTTTATCTTTATACTTCTCAGTTGTATTAGGTTATGAATTTACAAAAGTATATGTGGACGATGAAGGTTTAGATATGAACCCAGTCAATGGTGCTTTACTTTCATTATTTGCTTTCTTAATGGCGATTCCACAATTAGTATTTGAAGATGGCGCGATGGTACGTGTGACTGAAATCACTGATACGACTACAATCATTAATGGTTGGGCTATGGGTGGTGACGGGGTAACTCGTTTCGGTACAATTGGTATCTTTACAGCCATCATCATGGGTGTAATTGCTGTTCAATTATACCGTCTATGTATCGTGAAAAAATGGGTTATTAAGATGCCAGATGCAGTTCCTCAAGGGGTTGCTAACTCATTTACAGCCTTAGTACCAACTTTCGTTATTGCATTCACTGTAATCATCTTAAACGGTATCTTAGTAGCAATGGGTACTGACTTGTTCCAATTAATTCAAGCACCATTTGGTTTCGTAACCAACATTACTGGTTCTTACATTGGTGTGTTAGTAATCGTGTTCTTAATCCACGCTTTATGGAGTGTAGGTATCCACGGTTCTACAATTGTAACGTCTTTAGTTAACCCAATCTTGTTAACAAACATGGCTGAAAATGCTGCTGGTGCTGATCATATTCTTGCCGGTGAATTCTGGAACGCTTATGTAATCATCGGTGGTGCCGGTGCGACTTTAGGTTTAACTATTTTCTTAGCCTTCTTTGCTCGTTCAGAACAATTGAAAGCTTTAGGGAAAACAGCTATCGTACCAGCTTTATTCAACATCAATGAACCAATCATCTTTGGGGTTCCAATGATCTACAACCCTTCAATGTTCTTACCATTTATTGGTGCGCCAATGGTAACTGCGACAATCGCTTACTTTGCAACTGGATTAGGTTTAGTAAACCCAATCATTGCACAACAACCATGGCCAATGCCTGTTGGTATCGGTGCTTTCATTAGTACTGCTGACTGGCGCGCAGCTGTCTTAGCTGTTGTCTGTGTATTAGCAGCCTTAGCTGTTTACTACCCATTCATTACAAAATACGACAAACGCTTGCTTGAAGAAGAGCGTGCACGTGAAGCTGCTGTTGAAGGTGACGAAGAAGACTTCTTCGCATTCTAATCGCAACGCAAATGAAAACATCCATGAACCGGAATTTGGTTCATGGATGTTTTTTATTTGGGTATAAGTAGGGGCTGGTAAGTGTAACTTGTTTGTTTCGCCTGATTGTACATATCTTATCTTAAATAAACTGAAAGTGAAACTCACAGCGTATTCTGGTTTCCAAAATGAGAAAAAACGAATTGCAAAAGTCGCTGTGATTTTCAAGTTGGGAAAAGCGAATCGCAGAGCCTTCTGTGATTTCCAAAATGAGAAAAAAGGCGTCACAAAAAGCGCTGCGATTGCCACTTTTTGGTCTTATGATACTAATATATGCAATATCGCAAAAACCGCATAGTTAATACGCTGCAATGACATGACCTCTGAGTGAAATTTATTTAAAGTACAATGGATATAGCTGGACAAATACAATCTTAGATATTTCATATCCTAAATAAACGTTAAGTGTAAACTTCGCGATGTTATTGTTTAAAAAATGAGAAAATTCGTGTCATTTAGATGGCTATTTGATACGGATTTTTGATTTTGGATCAAATAATGTGTTTTAGGATACGTTTTTTCTCATAAATGATCGAATAGATCGTTCATTGTATCAAATTTTCGTTTTTTTTAATCTGATAAAAACGATGTCGCAAAAATAATCAACATTCCGCTTCAAGGGAATCTTATTCCTAGATATGAAAAAGAGGCCTCTCAGCCTCTTTTTGTTTTATGATATCTAGTTGTTATATGCCATGACACCTACTAATGGGTGAGGTGTGTATAAGTCTTCAAGATAGTTAATGTCGTCTTCGGTTAATTGAAGGTCAACGGCTTTCACGGCCCCTTCGATATGATGTGGTTTGGTTGCGCCAACAATTGGTGCTGCGACTTTGGTTAATAGCCAAGCAAGTGATACTTCAGTCATGGAGACTTGGTATTTTTCGGCTAATTCGCTGACGCGTTGGATGATGGCATCGTCTTGGTCTGCGCTGGCATCATATTTGGATTGAGCGATTTGATCTGAAACAAGGCGAGCGCTTTTTTCACCAGGTAAGCGAGATAGTCGTCCTGCAGCTAAGGCAGAATATGGTGTTAAGGCAATGTTATTATCCTTGGCGAAGCGATTCATTTCGCGTTCTTCTTCGCGGAAGATTAGGTTGTAGTGACCTTGGATAGAAATGAATTGGCTTTGATTGCGGTGTCTAGCATAAGCATTCGCTGTAGCGATTTGATAGGCATAGGCATTTGATATACCGATGTATCTTGTTTTTCCAGCCTTCACCATGGCATCAAGGGCGTCCATAATTTCTTCCATAGGGGTATGGTAGTCCCACATATGATAAATGTATAGGTCAACATAGTCCATGCCAAGATGGTCTAAACTTGCGTTTAAGGACTGTTCAATGTGTTCGCGTGCAGAGACCTGATTTGCACGCTCTTCCTCAGTACGGGGCATGAATTTCGTCGCTACAACGATATCTTCACGCTTGGCAAACTTAGCAAGTGCCTTGCCTAGGTATAATTCACTAGTGCCTTCAGCGTAGGAAATGGCGGTATCGAAAAAATTGATTCCTGCGTCTAGGGCTTGCTGAACGATTTCATCGGTTGCGTCTTGATCAAGAATCCAAGGATGTAGGCCTTTAGTGCTATCGCCAAAGCCCATACAACCTAAACAAATACGAGAAACGGAAAGGTCGGAATTGCCTAGTTGTATGTATTGCATTTGAAAAACCTCCTAGATAAAGTTGAAATGTTTAAAGGCGTTGTAAAGCCCATCGTCTTCTACTGCATCGGTGATATAATCGGCAGCTGCTTTAATTTCTTCGCCACCATTACCCATAGCTACGCCGATTTCACATAATTCAAACATTGGTAAATCAACTTTAGCGTCACCGAAAGCAACGGTATCTTTTTTATCAGCATCTAGATGATCTAGTAGTTGTTTGATGGCAGTTTGTTTGTTGATATTTGGTAAAGCAACGTCACCGAATAGGGCCTTTTCGCCAACCCCACCCCATGTACCAACTTGATAGTCACTGAAATATTCTTTGGCTGCAAGGTAGTCATCGTAAGAATTCAAAATAAAGGAAATTTTATTGACGTCATCACGGTATGGGTCTTCACCGAAAATCATTTCAGGGAAGGCACCACGAATAGTTGCTTGTTCTGGATGATCTTGACCTTTATAAGCGATGTAGTCTTTAATGGTTTGTTTACCGCGTTCTTCGAAATTCTCTGAAGCGTATAGACCAGAGTTTGATTCAATGTAGAACTCTAAGTTACGAGATTTCAACCAATCGACGATAGCGGTTGTTTGTTCAAGGCTTAAATGTTTATGGTAAAGAACTTGGTCACCAAGCTCGATATAGTTACCATTCCCACCAATGTAGCCATCAAGTCCGATTGCTAAAATTTCTTCATACATTTCAGCCTTTGAACGACCAGTAACGGCATACACTTTGTGCCCGTTGTCTTGTGCTTGTTGAATCGCGTCTACTGCTGATTGGGGTAAGATATTTTCATAAGATACTAAAGTACCATCTACGTCCAGAAAAATATGTTTAGTTGTCATTTATACCAATCTCCTTTATTATCACTCTATGAAATAAAACGGTTTCATATACCTATATAATACTTGAATAAAACGGTTTCGTCAAATTGTATGGGTATGATTTATTCGTGAGGTAGATATTTGAATATGCACCATATAAAATGGTATTCTATGAAGGAATAGAAATTTGCGAGTGAAAGAGTGTGAACGGCAATATGGAAATTATTAAAGTATTTAATAATAATGCAGTCCTAGCCATCGACAACGAGAAAGAGGAAGTTGTGGTGATGGGCAAGGGAATAGGTTTCGGCAAACGTTCTGGAGACGAATTTGACGATAATTTAATTGAGAAAGTGTTTAAAGAAAATGCAGTGGATGATACTTTCCAGGAATTATTCGTGGAATTGTCATCAGGTGAAGTCACAAGTATTTTGGAAATAGTGAAACATGCAGAACAAGTGTTAGACCAGGATTTTATGTCGAACATCTATGTCACCTTGGCAGACCATATTCATTTTGCCATTGAACGCTATAAACAAGATTTACCATTAACCAATCCCTTGGCTTGGGATGTGAAACGTTTATTCAATGAAGAATTTCAAGTGGGGAAAGATGCCCTAGATATTGTTGAAAAAAATGTGGGCATACGTTTGCCTACTAATGAAGCGGCTTCCATTGCTTTGCATTTGATAAATGCCCGAAAAAAAGAAG
Source organism: Aerococcus agrisoli (assembly GCF_003797145.1). Classification (GTDB taxonomy): domain Bacteria; phylum Bacillota; class Bacilli; order Lactobacillales; family Aerococcaceae; genus Aerococcus; species Aerococcus agrisoli. Next base: position 20,662 of record NZ_RKMG01000025.1, read on the forward strand.
GCCGCATGAACAAGACAGTTGCGGCTGTGCGGATTGTGTCTAGTATTTTGGATATTGTGCAATATCATTTTGGGCATGAGTTTGATGAAGATACTTTGGCTTATAGTCGCTTTGTGACGCATTTGCAATTCTTCTCACACCGCGTGTTAAATGGCGAGGTAAGTAATGATGGTGAGGCATTCTTGTATGATCAAGTGTCCAGGTCTTATCCGGATGCAATGGCTTGTGCCAAAAAAATAGGCGTCTTTATTGAGAACTCCTACGCCTACAAAGTGTCAAAAGAGGAACTTGTATACCTAACAATTCATATTCAAAAGATTATTCAAAAGAATATTTAATAAAAATTTGAAAACGGTTGCTTTTTTACGTGCATTTTTGTGTGGATACGGTATAATTAGATGGTAATAATTAAAAATAAATTTTTGAGAACCGAGAGGAGTAATCATATGGCTAGAAAATTTCCTGAAGGCTTTTTATGGGGCGGTGCAACTGCTGCCAATCAATTAGAAGGTGGCTATCTTGAAGGTGGCAAAGGCTTAACAAGTGTGGATTTAATTCCCCATGGTGAGCAACGTTTCCAAGTAGCGCTTGGCGAATTGCATTATAGCGAAGTCAAAGAGGGTTCATTTTTCCCATCACACGAAGCAATTGATTTCTATACACACTATAAAGAAGATATTGCTTTGTTTGCTGAAATGGGCTTGAAATCTTACCGTTTCTCTATGGCGTGGTCTCGTATCTTCCCTACAGGTTTTGAAACTGAACCGAATGAAGAAGGATTACAATTCTACGAAAATGTTATCGATGAATTATTGAAATATGGTATCGAACCAGTCGTAACAATTAACCACTTTGATGTACCAAAAACATTAATCGATGAATATGGTTCATGGCGTGACCGTCGCATGGTTGATTTATTTGTGAACTATGCAAGTGCCTTATTCAACCGCTTTAAAGGTAAGGTGAAATACTGGATTTCTTTCAATGAAATCAACATGTTATTACACTTACCATTCATGGGTGCAGGTATTTACTTAGGCGACTTGAAGGAAGAAGAACGTAACCAAGTGCTTTATTCTGCAGCACATCATGAATTATTAGCTTCTGCGAAAATTACAAAAGTACTTCATGAAATTGATCCTGATGCAAAAATGGGTTCCATGTTAGCAGCAGGTGAGTACTATCCATATTCTGCAAATCCTCAAGATGTTTGGGAAGCAAACTTGGATAACCGTGACAACTTCTTCTTTATTGATGTTCAAGCAGGTGGCGAATATCCTGAATGGGCGAAAATCAAGTTTGAAGAAGAAGGTATCGACATCGGTATCACTGAAGAAGATAAAGAAATCTTACGTGACAATACTGTTGACTACATTACCTTCTCTTACTACGCAAGTCGTGTTTCTAAAGCAGATTTATCTGATGTAGAAGTAGATTCAGGTAATGCCTTCCAAGGTGCGAAAAACCCTTATCTTGAAGTTTCTGAATGGGGTTGGGCAATTGACCCTCTAGGTTTACGTACAACTATGAATGGTCTTTGGGATCGTTACCGTAAACCATTATTCATCGTTGAAAATGGTTTAGGTGCGAAAGATACTGTTGAAGCTGACGGTTCTATCAATGATGACTACCGTATCAACTACTTGAAAGCACATATCAATGCTTTCATGGATGCAGTTGAACAAGATGGTATTCCTTTAATTGGTTACACACCTTGGGGTATCATCGACTTAGTATCAGCATCAACTGGTGAAATGTCTAAACGTTATGGTTTAATCTACGTTGACCGTCAAGATGATGGTTCAGGTGACTTAAGCCGTTCTAAGAAAAAATCATTTGACTGGTACAAAGAAGTCATCGAAACAAACGGACAAGCTGCGCGTAACTAATTGCTTGTTTAAAATATGTAAAAGGGGTTGGGAAAAAGGTTCCGGCCCTTTTTTTGTCGATTACAAAATGGAAATCTATTCTGTACAAATTCGTAAAGTCTTAGAGAACGAAAATCCATTCAATATAAAATTATGAAAAATTACAGAATGGGTTCCGATTCCGGACAAAAGCAAAAGACGTGAAAAATGATTTTAAACGAATTGTTTACTTCTTTGTTGGCGCAGTACAAGCTACTGTTTAGTGAATTCAAAAATAAATTGTAAGGGTATAAACTTACAATGCGGTTATGATTTTACAAGTAAGCGTTTTAGTGGTATGATTTCTCTATAGTAAATTTGCAAACAATTTTAAATGAATGGAGCGAATGAATAATGAGTGAATCTGTATTCCCGGACGGCTTTTTATGGGGTGGGGCAACTGCCGCTAACCAATATGAAGGTGCTTATAATGAAGATGGTAAAGGCTTATCTGTACAAGATGTAACACCAAATGGTGGTATGGGTGAAATTACTGATGGTCCTACTGAAGACAACTTGAAATTAGTGGGGATTGATTTCTACCACCGTTATAAAGAAGATGTTGCTTTATTTGCTGAAATGGGCTTTAAAGTGTTCCGTACTTCTATTGCTTGGTCTCGTATTTTCCCAAATGGTGACGATGCTGAACCAAACGAAGCTGGTTTACAATTCTACGATGATTTATTCGACGAATTACACAAATATGGTATTGAACCATTAGTCACTTTATCTCACTATGAAACACCATTAAACTTAACGAAAACATACAATGGTTGGACAAACCGTAAATTAATTGGTTTCTTTGAAAAATATGCAGAAACTGTTTTCACACGTTACAAAGATAAAGTAAAATACTGGTTAACTTTCAACGAAGTAAACTCTGTATTACATGCACCATTCATGTCAGGTGGTATTGGTACACCTCCTGAAGAATTATCTAAACAAGATTTATACCAAGCTGTGCACCATGAATTAGTGGCATCAGCTTCAGTGACAAAAATCGCCCATGAAATTAATCCTGATTTCAAAGTTGGTTGTATGGTATTGGCTATGCCAACATACCCAATAACGCCTGATCCAGATGATGTAATGGCTGCGCATTTAGCTGAAAACCAAAACTACTTGTTCTCTGATATCCATGCACGTGGTGAATACCCTGCATACATCAACCGTTTCTTTAAAGAAAATGGAGTTGAGATTCAATTCGCTGAAGGCGATAAAGAAATTTTGAAAGAAAACACTGTAGACTTCATTTCATTCTCTTACTACATGTCAATTGCAGAAAGTGCACATCCAGAAAAATATGAAGCTAGTGAAGGTAACATTATGGGTGGTATCAAAAACCCACATCTTGAAGCGTCTGAATGGGGTTGGCAAGTGGATCCAGTTGGTTTACGTTTAGTATTGGACCAATTCTATGACCGTTACCAAAAACCATTGTTCATCGTTGAAAATGGTTTAGGTGCTAAAGATGTCTTAGTTGATGGACCTAATGGTGAAAAAACAGTTGAAGACGACTACCGTATCAAATACATGAACGATCACTTGGTTCAAGTTGGTGAAGCGGTTAAAGATGGTGTGGACGTAATGGGTTATACTAGCTGGGGATGTATCGACTTAGTATCTGCATCTACTGCGCAAATGTCTAAACGTTACGGTTTCATTTATGTTGACCGTAATGATGATGGTACAGGTACGTTAGACCGTTACAAGAAAAAATCATTCAATTGGTATAAAGAAGTCATCGAAACAAACGGTGGCAATCTTAAGTAGAGTGTGACAAAAGGCGTTAAGAATTGAACCGTTGGAAGAAAATGAACATAAGGCGTAATTCAGCCTTATGGATTTTTCTGAAACGCAGTCAATTCTGCCTATTGGAACAGGTTTTAGTAGAGTGTGACAAAAGCCGCTATNTTCTGCCTATTGGAACAGGTTTTAGTAGAGTGTGACAAAAGCCGCTATGTAATAAAAGCAACTAGTGGTTGATGTGCATGAGGATAGAGAGGTTGGGGTGACTCAACTTCTCTTTTTGTATATGTGGACAAATATGGGCAATAATCTTTTAAAAAAATTAACTAAAATATGATAAATGTTACAGAAATATTACGTGAACTAGTGTATACTATATGAAAGCATTAACATTTTATGGTAATAGGAGGCAAAATATATGAAGAAAGTTGCTACATGGGTTATTGGGTCACTGATTGGATTGATTTTGATTGGTTATGGGGTAGGTGTGTATTATTATCAAACGCATTTTTTACCTGCAACAGTTGTGGCCGGTGTGAATTTGAGTGGTAAGACAGAGGCAGAGGCTGAAGAGGCTTTGACGTCTCAAGAGAATGCGGCCAGTGTGTCTTTACAAGAGAATGGTCAAGAAGTTGCCACAGTAGATTTAGCTGAAGCTGGTTTCTCTCCTGTTATTGAACCACAATTGGGCGAATTATTAGATCAACAAGCAATCTTTACTTGGCCGGTAACACTTGTAGAAAATGTACTTGCGTCGTCTGAAGATAATAAGTTAACTTTGGATTGGCAAGTGGATGAAGCGACTTTCCAAGAATATTTTGCGGCATTACCGCTAGACCAAACGGATAGAACGGCGTCAACGAATGCACAAGTGGTCTTAAATGATGAGACGAAAGCTGTTGAAGTAGTGGCTGAAAAACAAGGGAATACTGTTTCAGCAGCGTCATTAGCTGATGCGATTGCAGCGAAAGCCGGTGCTGGTGAAACGACGGTTGATTTGGCTGAAGCCTATGAAAAACCAAGTGTGACAAGTGACAGTGAAGAAATTCAAACAGCCAAAGCGGACATTGAAAAGATTTTGAATGCGCAAATTTCTATGAAAGTTGAAGATGAAGAATATGCTATTCCAAGCGAAACAATTGCTTCATGGATTTCTATGGATGATGCAGGTGAAGTGCAGGTAGATAAAGATGCAATTGATGCTTACCTTCTTGACTGGAATGTGAATAATGCGGCATTAAACAAAAAACATGAGTTCCAATCAACAGCTTCTGGTACGGTTACAGTAGATCCTGGTATCTATGGTTGGTACATTAACCGCGAATTCGCAACAGATGAATTAGCTGAAATTGTATTAACTGGTCAAAACACTGTCTATGAACCAACTATTGGTGGGGAAGGCTACAATACGGATAGCTACTTTGGTAATTCGTATATTGAAGTGGACTTAACTGAGCAAAAAATGTTTGTCTACGTCGACGGCGTGCAACAAATTGCTACTGATATCGTATCCGGAAACATTGGTACTTCAACAGTTCCTGGTGCTTACGCAGTTTGGGATAAACAAACACCTTCAGTCTTGAAAGGTTACAATCCTCGTACTGAGAAAAATTACGAGCAACCGGTAGAGTACTGGATGCCATTTGATTACACTGGGCAAGGTGTGCATGATGCAAATTGGCAATCAACTTTTGGTGGCGATGTTTACTTACAACGTGGTTCACTAGGTTGTATTAATACACCACCAGCAATGATGGCCCAAGTATTCGAAACAGCATACGTTGGTATGCCAGTAATCGTATTCCAAGCTTAATAATGAAAGTTTTAAGGCAGTTTTCCTAGTTTAGGGAAACTGCCTATTTTGTTGGCAAAAATCACACAGTTATATAACAGTAGATAGTGAAAAATATAACAGGTTATTGTTGTAGACATGGGCATTGAAACCTGTTACTATAATACACATAGAATAAAATTTGGTGGTGATATGAACAGATGATTGAATTCAAGCAAGTATCAAAAGTATTTCAATCAGATCAAGGTCAAGTGAACGCCTTAAAAGATGTCAATGTATCCATTCACGACCATGAAGTATTTGGTTTAGTTGGTGAAAGTGGGGCTGGTAAATCTACTATGCTACGTTTCGTCAACGCATTGGAGCATCCGACATCTGGTGATGTAATCGTCGATGGCATCAAGGTGAATGCACTTGAAGGCAAAGATTTACGAAACTTTCGCAAAAATGTCGGCATGGTATTCCAGCAGTTTAATTTACTGAATAATAAAACAGTTGCTGAGAATGTGGCACTGCCTCTTTCATTACACAATTATGAAAGCGCATTAACTGTTGATGAAGTATTGGATTTTGTTGGCTTAGCGGATAAGAAACACCAATATCCGAGTCAATTATCTGGTGGTCAGAAACAACGGGTGGGTATTGCGAGAGCTTTGATTACCCGACCAAAAATATTACTAGCAGATGAGCCGACTTCAGCTCTTGATACGAGTACAACCAAGGAAATTGTGGATGTATTAAAAGCAGCGCATGAGGCCTATCAAGTGACCATGATTGTGGTGACGCATGAGTTAGATGTCATTAAGGCCTTATGTGAACGTGCCGCTATTCTAGAAGACGGGGCAATCACCCAAGTCATAGATATCGCAGCACCAGAAGCGGGCAATGAACTACATCAAACATACGCTGAACATGTAATGGAGGTGCTTGGTGGACATGAGTAATCTTCAAATGTACTGGCAACGTTTAGTGGAGTTTGCGCCAGATATTGTTGAGAGTCTTGGTCAAACTGGGATTATGATGGGCTTTGCCATGGTAGCAGCGATTGTCTTAGGTTTACCTTTGGGGACGATATTATTTTTAACCAATGAGGGAAATCCACGAGAAAATAAAGTGGTCTATCAAACCCTGTCAACTTTGGTGAATATTATCCGCTCATTCCCATTCTTGTTGTTAGTGGTATCAATGCAGCCGATTATTCGGGCAGTATATGGTCGTGCAACGGGTGATCCGGTTGCGGCATCGTTTCCCATGATGGTGATTGCTATTGCCTTGTATGCACGTTTTGTGGAGCAGTCGCTCATGGATGTCGACCGTGGTGTGTTAGAAACGGCAGATGCCATGGGTGCTACAACTTGGCAGTTGGTGACAAAATTCTTATATGTTGAAGCAAAATCCTCATTGATTATTGGTTATACAACCGCATTTGTTAGTTTCATCTCTTACTCAACCATTATGGGTGTTGTTGGCGGCGGTGGTATTGGTGACTTTGCCATCCGTTACGGTTACCAACGTTATGAAACGGATATGATGTATACGGCTATTATTATCATTATTGTGATTGTACAAATTTGCCAATGGTTTGGTTTAAAATTGGCACGAAAAATGGATCATCGTTAGTTTTGACAAAAATTTGGGTATTCAAAATTTTAAGGAGTGAATGGAAAATGAAGAAATGGCAATTGTTTACTGGGGTATTATCAACAGCAATGTTATTAGCAGCGTGTGGAAATGGTAGCGAGGCAACAGAGTCTACAGCTGCAAGTGCTAGTGAATCAGTTACAGAGACAGCAAGTTCTGAAGATACTGTCATCAAAGTAGCTTCACATACGACACCAATGACTGATATTGTTGAAATTGCTGCAAGTGTTGTGGAAGAGCCTTATACAATTGAATTAGTTGAAGTATCAGATAACATCCAATATAACGAAGCAGTCTTCAATGATGAAGCAGATGCGAACTTTGCCCAACACGAACCATTTATGGAAGTCTTCAACGAAGAACGTGGCGCCGACTTAGTAGCTATCCAACCAATTTATAATGCTGTGGTTGGTTTCTATGCACCAGAATACGAAACAATCGATGATATTGAAGATGGGGCAGAAGTTGCCATTCCAAGTGACGCAACGAACGAAGCACGTGCTTTACATATCTTGGACGCACAAGGATTGATTGATGTACCGGATGAAACATTTGTAACGGTGGATGATATTACATCAAATCCTAAGAACTTAACATTTACGCCCGTTGATTTGTTGAACCTAAATGCAGCTTACCAAGATGGTGTGGATTTAGTGTTCAACTACCCAACGTATATTGCTGAAATCGACTTAACACCTGCCGATGCGATTTTCTTAGAAGAAGATGACACCAACCGTTTCGCTTTACAAGTCGTAACGCGTGAAGGTAATGCGGATTCTGAAAAGATTCAAGCCTTGAAAAAAGCATTCACATCTCAAGAAGTGTATGACTTCCTAGAAGAATTAGCAGCCAAAGGTCACCTAAAACCAGCCTTTGAAGATCCTTCAAAATAATTTTTTTTATTTGTAAAAAAAGCCTTCCTACATTTTCGTAGGGAGGCTTTCTTCATGTACACAGGTTTATTTTCCTTGACGGTGCATTTGGGCAAAATTTACTTATCATGATAAATAGGAAGATAATGCCAAAATAACCGGATACAACATAGACGATATTGACAAGCTGATCAAAGGGCAAGAATAGGCCAATCAAAGTGGCAATCAAGCCCACCAAGGCAGTCATCCATTTATGACCTTTCGTACCCTCTGTCGCCAAACTTGAAGCGACATTCCATAACATGGCTACGACCGTTGTATAAATGGCTAGCATGATAATAATGATGAATAGGTAAGAAACAAAGGGATGAATATCGTTGGCAATCACCAGGGAAGGGACTTGTGCGCCACCAACGCTAGCGAAACCTGCCATGAAGGCTAAGAATAAAATCAAAATACCAGCCGCATAGATACCGGATGATAAAAGGGCTGCGATTTTTGTTTCCTTCAAGGTGTTGGCCTGAGTACCAGTTTGGGCTAGGAAACCCGCGTTCAGCATGATGATCAGACCAACGTAATTCAAAGCTGAAATGAGCCAATTGCCTGAGGCAGCGTGAATCGTTTCATCTGCTAGGGCTGCTTGTACGAGTTGGTTAGCTTGACCTAGCTTGCCCTGATACATGAAAAATCCAGCAAGCCCTAATAAAATGGCAATGATTGCAATGGCTGGACCGATGTTGCCAAGAATATTGGTTAATTTTTCAAGCCCTAGCATAACTGTTCCGGCTGATAGGATGTACATAATCCCAGAGCCGATAATGACGGGGATGCCGAATTGTTGATGAATCGTAGCGCCAGCACCTGCCACCATAACAGCGTATGTTAGGAAGAGTACTACGAGCGCTAAATATTTGTAAATGGTGCCGATTTTTTGACCAGCAAAGAGTATGAAGACGTCATTTGGACTAGATAAGTCCTTTTTCCGATTAAGACCTGCGCGAAAAAAGGCATGACCCATAAATGCTACGGTGATGAATGTGGTGATGATGCCCAATATTCCTTGCCAGCTATGGGCGACGAAATACTGGATGATTTCCTGACCGGTGGCGAAACCTGATCCAATTAGGCTGGCGGTCATGGCGCCTGCCGTAATCAGGATGATGTGCCAATTGGCTTTTTGTTTTGTTTCAACTTTCATAAGTGTTCCTTTCAATGCCATATCTGAGGGATATGTGTTTTTCCATTTCTCCATCATAGCAGAATATGGTCATTTTTGTGGTCTAACGGATTAAATTTCTGTCATTGAAGGCTATTAAATTGAATCATTCTGTTAATCGTTCGTATTTTAGGATATAATCAGTAACTGACATGCGGTGATTTTTTGTAATACCGCCAATAAATTGAAGAAAAGAAGGAAGCGAAATTATGACAAATCACATCGTATTATTTGAACCAGAAATTCCAGCTAATACAGGGAATATTGCTAGAACATGTGCGGCTACTGACAGCCATCTACATTTAATTGAGCCATTAGGATTCAAAACGGATGATAAACATCTAAAACGTGCAGGCCTAGATTACTGGAATGCTGTGGATATTACTTACCATGAAAATCTAGAAGCTTTTATGACTTATTTAGGTGACCGTCAATTATATTTAGTGACTAAATTTGCGAACCACATTTATTCAGATATTTCATTTGGTGCCAATGATCAAGACCAAGATATCTTTTTGATGTTTGGAAAAGAAACAACCGGTTTGCCAGAAGAATTCATGCGTGCACATGAAGATCAATGTATTCGTATCCCTATGGACGATACACATGTGCGTTCATTAAATCTGTCAAACTGTGTGGCTCTAGTGATTTATGAAGTGCAACGTCAACAAAAATTTAATCAATTAGACCTAACACATCATTATGAAAATGATAAGTTAGATTAGGAGTCTATGTTTGGAAAATAAATTGTTCTTTATTGTCTCAAGCAAGTGGTCCCGTTATTTGACTACCATTATTTTTTGCTATAATAATGGCATAGAAAGCGTTTTAATTAATAGAAAATCTCTATTAATGGATGGGAAGAGGTGTCGTTGATGCTTTTGAAGAGACCCGCTCAAGAATTGAAAGAAACTTTGTTTCGATTCCCATTAGCAGTTTTGTTTGGTGTCCTAGCCACAGGTTTGAATATTGTTGTGAACCACTCCGTTTCAAGTAGTGACATGCGTATTTGGTCTGTTGGTGTGTTTTCCAGTGTAATAGGAATTTTCCTAGGTATACTGGCTGAAGTGGTTTATGAACGTTTTTGGTTTTCTAAAGGACCCAAGGTAAGATGGGCGTTATATGCCCTGATAATTGCAAAGGTTGCCGGCTATTTTTATGTAGCTAGCCAAGATGTGGGATTTTTTGACAGTGATCTTTTCTTTAGAAGTATCATTGGCATTATTTTGATTAATCTGTGTATTATTTGGTTACCAACTATTCGTAATAAAACTTTGTGTTTTACGGAAAGTTTCCGAATTTGGTTTAAATCTTATTTTGTTTCCTTATTCCTGAACAATTCATACTTT